>NZ_JPGZ01000053.1:0-58320 GCF_003351125.1 Mesotoga sp. Brook.08.YT.4.2.5.2. | reverse complement strand
CTCAGGATCATAACGCTTGCCTCTCGGATGCTTCATCCATATTCACCCCTTCTTAGTCTACTATTCCTAACTTACTTGTCCAATTCCCCTGGGGGGTGAATACGAGGTTTTTTGATCTCAAAGAAAAAGACCCGCCGTCTTGGCGGGCCGTTCAGACTATACTCAATCAATCATGACTGCCTTTATTACTTTGTCTCTTTCATTTTCCGCCTTGACCATCATCTCACCGATTTCTTCCAGCTTGAAGGTGTCTGTTATCAAAGGCTTCACATTTACAGCTCCGCTCTTTATCATATCGATGCATCTGGGGAAGTACAGAGCTGGAACTGCGTGGGAGGCTCTCAACTGAAGTTTGTTGAAATGGAACTTGTTTGCATCGAACTTTATGAAGCGGCCTTCGCCGTAATCGATTCCTATGAAGCCGACGACTCCTCCAAAATTCATGACATCGAGCACTTCGGGGATTACGTAAGGAGGTGCGGTGACAAGAGCTCTATCAACGCCGCCCTTGGGAAATCTGTAGGAGCCAATCGGGGTTTTGTCGACGAGTATGACATCCTCCACTCCGAAGCTCTTTGCAACATCTATCCTTATCTTAGATCTGGAATGATTGGCAACGAAGACCTTTCTCGCTCCCATGGCCTTGACTATCTGAACGGCCATGAGACCTATGGGACCAAGACCAACGACAAGGACATCATCGTTGAACTTTGGATCGACAGTGTATGTCAGATCGAGCGCTACTCCCATTGGCTCGACGAGAGAAGCTTCTTCGAACGGAACTCCTTCGAATGGCACCGCATTCTGTTTATCGATTATTACCTGCTCGGCAAAGCCCATGGTCAGATTTTCTCTCTCGGCTCTTATAAAGACGTTAGGTGCTCTGTCATGGCAGAGATCGACTCGCCCGTTTCTACAGTCCTCGCATGTCCCGCAAAAGGAGCCGCTCTCTACCAGTACGCTCTGGCCGACTTCCACATTTTCGACATTTGAACCGATCTGTTCCACAATGCCGACTATCTCGTGGCCGAAAGTCTGCCAGTCTTTGGCTTCCGTTCTAGCTGTGTGAAGATCTGTCCCGCAGATTCCTGAGGCCTTTATCTTAAGCAACACGTCATTCGGTTTCAGAGAGGGAAGATCTACGTCACGGATCTCGAATTTGAATGGTGATTTTACAAACGCGGCTTTCACATAGACACCCCCTAGAGCTCCAAATTGGAATTAGAGATTATCTCTTCTATCCTTTCGTATAATCCGTCATCCATATCCCATTCGACAGCGCCGAGGTTTTCTTCGAGCTGCTCGACTTTCTGGGCACCGGCTATAACCGATGTCACCGCTTCATTTCGGATAAGCCAATTGATGGCTATATGACTCAGAGGCTTCCCTATCTCATTCGCCAGCCTGTTCAGTTCTACGACGACTTCGAAGTACTTGTTGAACTCAGGTGTATTCAGCTTCGGATTTGCTGCCCGTACATCGTGTTCGCTGAACTTCTTCTTGTCGCTTATCGCTCCAGCCAGAAGTCCCTGGAAGAGCGGACTGTATGGCAGAAAGGCCATTCCATTCTCCAGAACAAAGGGAAGGACTTCCTTTTCGACTCTGTAATCGAGCGGAATATTGTGGTAGCTCTTTGGATTCCTTTCGAGCATGTTGTAGAGACCCTGCATGCTGCATACCTCTCCAACCGTCATCGCCCTTTTTGCCTCGGGAATTGAAAAGTTTGACAGCCCTATGTATCTGATCTTCCCCTCTTTCTTCAGCTCGACCATAGTCTCCATTGTCTCTTCGATTTCGACCTCTGGATCGGGCCAGTGTAGCTGATAGAGATCTACATGATCCGTTCCGAGTCTTCGGAGACTATCTTCGATCTCTCTTCTTATGCTCTCCGGTTTGAGACAGTTTCTCGTTCTTCCCTGATCGTCCCAGAGAAGACCGCACTTGGTTGCAATGAAGATCTTATCCCTAGAGCCTTTCATTGCCTTTCCGAGGACCTCCTCTGCATGTCCGAGACCGTATACTGGCGCTACATCAAAGAAGTTTATTCCTCCGCTTATCGCCCTCTGGATCGTCTTGATCGAGTCTTCGTCGGTCGTTCCATCCCAGAAAGAAGGACCGGAAATTCCCCAACAGCCGTAACCGAGTGCCGACAGTTTCTCTTCTATCTTTTCCACTTTTTTATACTTCAATTTTCTAACCTCCCTTATTCGAGATTTGCGTGGTTCTTGAACATCATTTCCGAATCTATGCTCAAGCTCTCCATTAAGTCCATTACGATGATATCCGTCAATATCAACAGTGATTGTTCGAATAGATTCCCCATCGGTTGAACCGAAGAGACACCAGCCCTGTCGGGCACTTTGGGTGTCTTCGTGGGGATTGTAATGACTATGTCGCTATGTCCCGCCACTGTAGATTCCTTGCTGGCAGTTATAGAAGCTATTGCGGCTCCTAATTTTCGAGCCTTTTTGCAGTTTAGAACCACTGAAGGAGTCTCCCCCGAAGCGGATCCGATGATTAAGAGGTCTCCCTCTCCCAAAGAAGGAGTAGTTACTTCCCCCACAACATGGACCTTCAATCCCAAATGCATTAGTCTCATCGCAAATGCCTTGATTACCAGACCAGACCTGCCCATTGCAAAGAGAAAGACTCTTCTTGCCCTTAGAATACTTTCGGAGAGCTCTTCGATCGATGAATCCTTAACTCCCGAAAGGACGGATCTTATCTCGTCAATAACAATGTCAAGCGTGCTTTCGAATTTCATGAGCCCTTCTCCAGTCTCTTCTTTATCTCCGATGCTACTCTTGCAGGGTCCTCAGCTTCCCAGATCGATCGTCCCGCGATCACTACATTGGGCTTCAACGGGAAGACATGGGAGAGATTGTCGGAAGAAATCCCACCCGCAACGGCGATCTTTGTCTCCGGAAGGACTCTCCTTATAATTTCTATCTTTTTCGCATATTCGAGCAGATGCATGCTCTCCCCCACACCGCTCAGATCGGCAGAAGTGTGAACGCAGACATACTCAGGCGACAGTGGAGATACCTTTTCCGCAAATGATTCGAGATCGGAGATCTCGATCGTATCAAGCATCATTTCTCCACCAAATTCGTCTGCCGCTCTTCTCACCTCTGAAATCGTCTTGAAAGAGGCAAATCCCAAAACCGTTACTATATCGGCCCCATTCTCAAAAGCCATGACCGCCTCGACATATCCTCCGTCAACGATCTTCATATCTGCAAGAATAGTATGATCGGGGAGTCTATCGCTAATCTCTCGAACCAGCGACGTGCCGTGGGCAAGAATAGCAGGGGTCCCGACTTCTATGATATCTATGTAATCTGCAACTTCTTCGGCAGTGCGAATGAAATCGGACTTGACATGGGTATCGTTTGCGAGCTGTAGAAGTATCATCAATAGGTTACCCCGCCGACGAGAATGATGCTGGAATAAGGTATCTGCTCCCCGGTTCTGATTACTCCCTTTGATTTTGTATTTGTCAGTTCCTTGAATTCAACATGAGGAACGAATTCCACTTCTATACCTTCGGGTAGATGCTTCATAGTCTCTTCGAGACACTTGGGACTCACGGTTTTCATCTCTTCCGAAAAGATGACCTTCTCGATCTCCAGCTCTTCAAGAATGGGATCCAGCACATCGAATACCCCTGGCTTTCCGCCTACAATACTTACATCTATCCTGTATCTGTTTGAAGCAATAGGCAATCCGGAGTCAGATATTACCAGAAGGTCTGTGTGGCCCATCGAACCAATTAGATTGCATATCTCCTTATTCAGAATTCCACTTTTCTTCATGATCATCTCTCCCTTCAAATCTTAGTAGTCAAATGTATTCGAAACTTGTAGTGTGTAGCCTCATACCAGCATTGCACCAGTTCCATGTGTTCGCCATTGGCTGCACAACCGACTCTCTCGTAGTATAGTATCGGTGCCCCTTCTTCGATCTTCAGGAGTTTCGCAATTCTTCCTTCTGCGAGCCTCCCCTCGATTATCGCGTCTCCTTCAACAACGGCCGTTCCCCTTTCTCTCATAAGTTCATATAGTGAACCCTCGAAGTTCTCTTCTCCAGTGAGGTTCGAGCGAGAAGTGAGAAAGGATATGAATAGAGCAAGGGGAAAATAAGACTCATTTCCCCTCAGTCTGGTAACATGAAGCAACTCTTCGTCTTCCGAGACATGGAGGATTTTTGCCATTTCCGGACCGGCCTTGACTTTTTTTACCTCAACAACCTTCGTTATCGGCACATGGTTCTCGAGCCTCATCTGTTCGGTAAAACTCCTGATGGTCGTAAGCTGCTCCTGCGAAGCACTGTTCGTGACTATCGTCCCTTTTCCGCGGGATCTGGAGATCTGACCGCTGCTTTCCAGAGCCTGCAAGGCTCTCCTCACGGTCGCCCTACTGACATCAAAGACTTTCATCATTGCTTCTTCCGTTGGAAGTTTCCTTCCAACGGCGCCTGGTTCCTTCATATAATCCGAAATTATTCTATAAATCTGGTAGTATAGTGGAACCGGACTTGCTCTATCAAGGGCTATTCTTCTATCTGCATTGAAAAGCATGATGAAATCACATCCTTCTTTACGGTACTCGAGAAACGAATAGGCTAATTCGAATACTGTCTCAGTTTGGCAAGGTCTTCATAGGTCTCTATGAGAGAACCGTAGGCCTTATCAAAAACTTCGAAAAGCCTTTCGTAGTACCTGTGATTCTCTGGGTTGTACTCGATGAACTGAACATCCCTCACAAAAGTAGACGCTTCCTTGAACGTCATCTCTCCGGCTCCAACAGCCCCAATAATGGCCGCTCCCATTGACGTTGCCTCTTCAAGATACTCAGGTACCGTAACCGTCTTACCGAAGATATCGGCCACAATCTGTTTCCAGTTCCTTCCTTTTGCTCCTCCGCCGATAAGACGAATCTTGTCGAATTTCCCCTTAGTCTCGAGAATATCGAGGACTATTTTCAGGTTGAAGGCAACTCCTTCAAGTACCGCTCTCAACATGTCGGCCTTTCTATGTGTCGAGGACAGTCCTATAAAGGCGCCTCTAGCATTTATGTTCCACCTCGGGCTTCTCTCCCCAAGCAAATAAGGCAGGAAGACTAGGTTTCCCGCTCCGGGTCTGGTCTGGTCAACAAGATCGTCCATAATAGTGAAGGCGCTCAGCCCAAGTGCCTTTGCCTTCTCTTCTTCGTGCTGACAGAGAGCGTCCTTAGCCCAGTGATACGAAGCTCCCCCGGCCTGCATTGTTCCAGTCGGGCAATAGAAACCCTCAATGGGATATGCGAAGTTAAATGTCCTCGACTTCTCGTCGAAGAGCGGTTCCGTGGAGCATGTGCTGACCCAGCTCGACGAACCGAGATAGAGATAAGCCTCGTCTGGACTGACAATCCCTGCTCCCAGGCAGGCGCAGGCGCCGTCTCCGCCGCCGCGGACTATTAGAGTCTTCTTCGACAGTCCAAGTTCCTCAGCCACTTTCGGAAGAATCTTTGAGACGACATTCGTTGAGGAGGTCACGGCAGGAAGTTTCTCCATATCAAGTCCGAGAACCTCAACGAGTTTTTCCGACCACTTCAGATTCTCGATATCGAAGAGAAGCGTCATCGACGCATCTGAATGGTCAGTCCCGAACTCTCCGGTGAATCTGGAGACGATGTAATCCTTCGCATTCAGGAATTTATGTGCCTTGTTGTATATTTCAGGTTCGTTGTCTTTTATCCAGGCAATCTTCGGACCGGAGTAAGTAGGCGTTATCCTCGATCCGGTAAGTCTGTAGACGAAATCGTTGCCGACGTCTTCAAGCCTTTCCGACTGTTCGACGCTTCTCTGATCGGCCCATATGATGGCTCTTCTAAGAAGCTTTCCGTCCTTGTCCACGGGGATGGCTCCCATCATCTGTCCGCTGAAGCTTATAGAGACTATCTCTTCGGGATTGACAGCAGCCCTGGCGATGAGCTCCGAGGTGGTTTTTTTTACGGACTCCCACCATTCCAGAGGATCTTGCTCTACCTGATTCGGACCGGGATGATAGGTCTTGTAACCTGAGAAGGAACTCGCCAGGAGTTTTCCGTCCACTCCATAGAGTGTCGCCTTGTTCCCGGTAGTTCCCAGATCGTATGCAATGACGTATTTCATTTCCTATAGCCCCCAGTTATCTCCATCACCAGAGCTTCGATTTCTTCCCTTTCCGGCATTGAAGGAGACGTACCGAATCTAGTAGTGGAAATGGCCGCCCCGGCACGGGCGTAGTCTATAGCTCTCTCCAATCCCTCTCCCCTCGAGAGATATGCCGCAAAAACGCCGGCAAATGCATCTCCAGCTCCGGTTGTATCGATAGTCTTCACCTTGCAGGCGGGGACAAGCCCTCCATTGACCGATGGACAGTAGACCCCCTTTCCTCCGAGAGTTATGAGCACAGTGTCCACCGACTTCTTCAATTCAGATGCTATTTCCTCTATCGAATCCATGCCGTCGAGGGGGATCCCTGTCATTAGGCTGGCCTCTATCTCGTTTGGCATAATAACGTCGACATATTTGAGGATCGAATGATCAAATTCCTTTACGGGTGCGGGATTTAACAAGACTCTTGCCCCGGAGTCCCTGGCGAGTTTTATCGCCTCATAAGTTGCGTCGAGATTTGCTTCAAACTGTGTAAGAAAAACATCGGAAGAAATGAAGATATCTCTATTCCTTTTTACATCATCAATAGTCAACTCATTGCATGCCTCCGGTGCAACTGCAATAGCGTTGTTTCCGTTGTTCTCATCTACTATTATCAGAGCGACACCGGTTCCGGCAGTATCCGACTCGAGAAGATACTCCTTAGTAATTCCAAATCTGTCAAATGCATTCTTGACAAATGGAGCAAACAAGTCTTTGCCGATCTTCGTCATGAACTTGACATCAGATCCAGCCTTTCTGGCAGCCACAGCCTGGTTGAATCCCTTGCCTCCGGGGCCCATCTTGAATGGACCGGAAAAGACAGTCTCTCCTACAACGGGAATGTGGGGAGAAAGGGTAGTGAGATCCATGACATAACTACCGAATACCGTCACTTTATTCATTTGATACCTCCAAGCAATCTAATGATTCTATCTGGGTCTCTTCTCTTCAGCGATCTCCAGCAATTCACCGCCCGGACCCTTGAACGTGTTGTAGAAGATTTTTCCGTCAAAAACCGGGATGGGATCGGGCGATTCGAGTTCAATGCCGTTGCTCTTCAGGTAATCCATTGCCTTTTCAATGTCATCCACAACAAAAGAGAGGTGCTGAAAGTGAGACTGTGATTCGGGAGCAAATTCCCTCTCTTTGCTATCTTCATAACACATAAGCTCGATTTCACAACCCTCGCCGGCAACAAATGCGACTTCGAGTTTCTTTTCAGGAAGCTTCTCTCTGCTAACCAGTTTCAACCCAAGAAGACCTGTATAGAACTCCAGCGCTTCATTGAGATCGGGGACTTCTACTGCCACATGAAAGAACTTGTTTATCTTCATTATCTATCACGCCTTTTTTAAGAGTTTCTTCAGACCTTCGCCCTTCTTTCTACTCTTCACAAACTGGTCGAAGAATACTGCTAGTATGATAATCGCTCCGATGACAATCTGCATTATGAAGGGATCTACTCCTAGCAGATTACCGCCATTTCTGATCGTCTGGATTATCAGGGCACCCATGGCCGTACCAAGAACAGTACCGACTCCACCACTAAGACTGGCTCCGCCGATGACGACCGAGGCTATAGCGTCCAGCTCGTAGCCGTTTCCTCCAGTTGGTACTCCTGCAGCCATTCTCGTTCCGAGCATCAAACCGGCTATAGCACTGAAAATCGCAGCAACGATGTAGAAGGAATACATATTAAGTCGGATATTGATACCGGATAGTCTGGCTGCCTCCTCGTTACTTCCTATGGCATACAGATTCCTTCCGAATTTCGTATACTTCAACACAAACATCATAAAAGCTGCAAGAACGATCCACGTCCATGCCAGGGCCGGTATCCCGAGAAATTCGGCAACTGCAAACTGCCTGTACTCAGTAGGAACACCGGTAACCATTCTCCCGCTTGAGATGTACATAACAACGCCTCTTACAAGCGTCATCATACCAAGCGTTGCTATGAAGGCAGGCACTTTTCCGTCATGAACCGCCACGGCATTTATCAGCCCTACCAACGCACTTATTCCAAGAGCGATAAGTATTCCTACAAAGGTCGGAAACTGGAACTCTCCTCTTGTGGAAGTGAATATCGCGAATACCATTCCGCTGAGACCTACTATAGAACCAACAGATAGATCTATACCTCCAGTGATGATAATCAAAGTCATTCCTATCGCAACAACACCGTTTATCGAGGACTGCCTGATCAAATTCGTAATGTTAGCCCATGACGAGAAGTTTCCTTTTGTTGCGATGGCCAGAAAGACCCACATCACAACTAAGATTATCAGAAGGTTTCTTTCGGTAAAAGCCTTTCTATCCCTCTTTCCAGCCATTTCAGACTGCCTCCTTTATCTTTTCTTTCGAAACAAGGTTCTTCATTGCCAGTGTCAAGAGATGCTCCTCTGAGAAGTCTTTCTTTTCTACCTCGGCTGCCATCTTTCCGTTCGAAATTACGTAGATTCTGTCAGACATTCCCATTAGTTCGGGAAGATAGGAAGAGATTAGAATAATTCCCTTTCCGGATGCCAGAATCTCTCCGAACAACTTGTAGATTTCAGACTTAGTTCCAACGTCGATTCCGACAGTCGGTTCATCGAATATCAGTACATCAGTGTTCTTGCAGAGCCATCTCGCGATAATAACCTTTTGTTGGTTTCCACCGCTCAGCTCAGAGACTTTCTGGAATATGCTCCCGATCTTTATGGAGAGTTTGTCGACATAATCTCTTGCTTGCATGTGTGCTTTCCGATAGTTGATTAGAGGACCCGTCATAGTGTTGTCAAAATTGATTATGTTTATATTGAAATCAACATCCTGCTGCAAGAATATCCCCTGTTTTCTTCTGTCTTCCGGCAGATAACCGATTCCGTGTACCAATGCATCTTTAGGATTCTTGATTGGAACATCTGAACCCCTTACATGGATACGTCCTTCACTTCGGTTGTCGACTCCGAAAATAGCTCTCGCTATTTCCGTTCTTCCTGCACCGACAAGACCGAAAAGTCCGACCACTTCGCCGGCCCTTACTTTGAAAGAGATACTCTCAAATCTGTCGCCGGAGAGATTCTCTACTCTCAAAAGTTCTTCGCCGGGTTCCGTATCTTTCTTATAGTACATTTCTTCTATCGATCTTCCAACCATTAGGGGGATTAGTTTCTCAACATCTTCAAGTTCCTCTGTGGTATATGTTCCAACTGTAGCTCCGTCCTTCAAAACCGTCACCGTATCGCAGATGTCGAAGACCTCTTCAAGGTTATGGGAAATGTAGATAATCGCAGTCCCCTTCTTTTTTAGATCTCTAATGATCCTGAACAGAATTTTCGTTTCGTTCCTTGTCAAAACGGCAGTGGGTTCGTCGAAAATGACCAGTTTCGATTTCTGCCATAGCGCCTTGGCAATAGTTATCATTTCGCTCTCGGCTATACTTAGCTCTCTGATGTTTCTGTGAACGTTTATATCCAACCCTATTTCATCAAGAAAGTCCTTGGATTCTTTGTACATCTTTCTCCAGTTGACAAATGGACCGATCATGGGCTGCTGTCCAAGAAAGAAATTCTCCGCAACGGTAAGATCGGGCGTTACCATAACGTCCTGGTAGACAGCATATATCCCGAGTGCCTTGGAAATCAGAGGAGAGTTCCTGGTCACTTCGCTTCCCTCGAAGATCATGGTCCCCGAATCTTTCGTGTAAGCTCCTGTAATTATCTTTATCAGAGTTGATTTACCTGCTCCGTTCTCTCCTACAAGACCCCTTACTTCACCACTCTTGACGGAGAGGGAGACGTCGTCAAGAGCCTTAACAGCAGGGAAACTCTTATTTATCCCTTCAAGCTCGATTACAGTCTTTTCATCAGGCATGCCATCGCACTCCTTTAGCTCCCGTATTTCTTCTCATACTCTTTGAGAATTGAAACACTGGCACTTGAGCCGAAAACGGTCGCTCCCAGCTCCATGAATTTCTCAACATGCTCAAGGGTTCTAACACCACCGGAAACCTTGATCTTCTTCTTGCCGGCAACGACAGAGTTTATTAGTTCAACATCGCGATAAGACGTTGCTCTTGGGCCAAAACCAGTCCCGGTCTTAACGAAATCTATTGTTGGCACATCAACTATAAGTTCACAGACTTTCACAATTTCATCTTCTGTGAGTCTGCTGGTCTCTATTATAAACTTGCAGATTCTGTTTCCTTTCTTCACTCTCTCAGAAAGAACTACAAACTCTCTCTCAACGAGATCCCATTTATTCGACTTCACAGCGGAAACATTGATCACAATATCGAAATCAGTAACTGTTTCTCCCAGGGAAAGGTAGTACTCTACTTCCCTCATCTTCATATCTGTGGGAACCATCCCGAGCGGAAAGCCCCCCGGCCCTACGTTAATCCCAACTTCCGTTCCCTGCACTTTGTCTATTACATACGTGGGGATAGCATACCAAGGTACAACGACATTTCTGAAGTTGTACTTCAGCGTTTCATCAACGAACTTCTCGATATCTTCCCACCTAGCCTCGGGATTAAGCAAGGTATTATCAAATCTTCTATTGAAAGCCAGCTCGTTTTTCATCTAGTAATTACCTCCATGTGGCCAAAAATTCTGAAAATGGGCAGCTTTCGCTGCCCATCGTGTTCATTTAAACAACTTAAGAATCAATACCTCTTTCTAGAAAATGGATCAAGTATCTCCATAGACTCTTCAAGAATGTCCTTGGTGATGATATAGACACCAGTGTCATAGTATTCGGGAAGAGGCTCGCCGTGAATTGCCATGAAGGCGTACATAACACCCTTATATCCCATACCATGGGGGTCCTGAACGATAAGGGCTTTAAGTGCTCCGCTGTCAAGTGCCTCGATTTCCAGAGGATCCGAGTCGTAAGCAACGGCCATTATCTGGTTCTCTAGACCTCTCTGTTCGATAACTCTCGCAACACCGATACCAGTGTGGTTGTTGTCAGCGAAGAAACCAACCAGGTCGGAATGGGCTATCAAAAGGTCTTCTGCTGCGTTGGCTGCTCTAGAAATGTCATTGTCAACATAGATCGTCGGAAGAACTGTCAGATTGGGTGCGATCTCCTTCAGTCTGTTGATGAAACCAGTGTCTCTGTCGGTAAGAACCTGGACACCAGCCATGGCGCTAATCAAACCAACTTTTCCGTCGAGAGGCTTGTTGTTAGCCTTTAGAGCCTCAACGAGCTTGTCGGCTGCCGCCGCTCCACCAACAGCGTTGTTCGTTGCGAGGAATGAATTGAAACCAGTATCATAGACGAAGTTGTCGATGAGAATTATCTTAATTCCCTGTTTGTATGCTTCGTCCAGAATCAGAGAAGGAGCTTCTGAACTTGTAGAAGAGATGACTATTGCATCAGGCTTCTTGTTAACAACATCTTCGAGTATGGATATCTGAAGATCGATATCGGCTTCGGACGGAGGTCCGTAGACCGTGACGTTAACTAGTCCCTGGAGATCGTGTTCGGCATTCTTGCCACCCACAATTGTGTACTGCCAGAAGTCAGAATCCGTTGCCTTGACTATAAAGGCAATTTCGTAAACTGCAAAACCTAGAGTGGCTCCGAAAAGGATAGAAGCCATAACGAGTAACATAAGTACTTTACGCATAAGCAAAACCCTCCTTATATGGTTGTTCTGTACATACGCACGTACACATGTACGTACAAACAAAATAATTATAGCAAGCGAACGAACTCGCAACAAATTTGAAAAACAGAGAAAATTTTCGTAATTAGAAGTTTGGAGTCAGAAAGAAGACATAATCGTCTTTAATCACTCTTGATCATCGCGGATTGCTTCTGGAAAGTTTGGCCCTCTGGAATCAGTCTTACTGTTCACTTCTCTTTTCTTCGAATACATTGCAAGTTCTGCATTCCTAAGTACGTCATAAAAATCAGTTACAAGATCTTTCTTAGTGGCAACTCCAAAGGAGGCGCTAGCTTCCACAGAGAAACATCCCACCTTGCTCAGGTTTTCCTCTATCCTTGAGACGATTTCCTCTGCCTTTTCGGTGTCTGTTCTCAGAAGAAGGACAACAAACTCATCTCCACCCCATCGAACGACGAGATCCTCGTGCCTGCAGGATTCCTTAATTGTGCGAGATATCGTCTTCAGATAGTCGTCGCCGTAGAAATGGCCGAAGGAATCGTTTAGTGCCTTCAGCCCGTTGACATCCGCAAAAATGACTGAAATCGGAAGATTTCTCGAAGTGTCAACCCTGGACACTTCTTCATCGAAGAAGGTCCTGTTGTAGAGGCCAGTCAGCGAATCGTGGAAAGCAAGGAAACGTATTTCTTTACTTTTCTTGATCTTTTCAAAGGCTCCAAGAGCGTGAAGCATCAACAACTCGGCAAGCTCGGCATCTTCTTGTTTGAAGCTTCCCGATTCAATGGTGACCGTTTGAAAAACACCGTAATCTCCAATAGGAACACTAAGTACTGCCTTGATCTTACTGCTTGAAGGTCTTGCATCGATTTCCTTCGAAACGTCATCGATTATTATTGTTTTCCCCGTCTTCAAAGTCTCTCCAGCAATCCCCTCATACTTCGGAACGCGAGAGTTGACCTCAATGTTACCAGAATGTCTCTTGGCAACTAGATAGTCTCCTTCAACAACATCCAGACTGTAATAGTCGAAACTCAGAATATCGGTGGCTGCTTCAACAATGAGATCATAGACTTCCTCTTCTTCTGTGCAGCTCTCCATCTTGAAGGCAATATCATGGAGACTTCTTATCTTGGCCCTCAGGCGCTCGTTTTCAGTTGCCTTCTTCTCAAGCTCCTCGGTTCTTGCCTTGACACGTCTTTTAAGAGTGTGATTCCAGATCCAGAGGAAAAACAGACCGATGGCAAAGAAAACGAGAATTCCTGCGGCCACCAACAGATGCCTCTTGTTCTCTTCGAACCAGTTTGCAGAGCCAAACCACTTCTCGAAAATCATGCCGTATTCCCCGCTCTCTCTTACAAGCAGGAGGCCCTTATTCAGTTTATTGAGAAGAACGAAGTCGTCTTTTGCCGTTGCGAAAGCGTAGTCTCTGTCGAAGACCGCGGTACTCGAAACTTCAAGATTATCGATCTTGTTCTCCTTGACAAAGTAGAGACATTGGTACTTCTCGAAAAGACCAAAGTCGCCACTTCCTGAGGATAGAAGCTTCAGTCCCTCTATCGGAGATTCAACGGCAATGATTTTGTCTGTAATTGAATTCTCGAGCAGATAATCATGCATAACTCCGTTGCGCTGAACTACTATTTCTTTACCGAACAAGTCTTCAACTGTCGTTTCCTTTTGACCCTTTCTATAGAATATCCCCATATGGAGGGTATTGTGGGGAATCGAGAAGCTATATATCTTCTGTCTCTCGGGAGTAACAGCCATCCCTAATAGACCGTTAAGTTCTCCCGACTGAAGCTTTTCGACAACACTGTTCCACTCACCAAGCTCAATCTCAATATCCAGTTCGGCTGAGTCTGCAACCGCACGCATCAAATCAACATTGAAACCGATGGGCTCGCCGTTTTTATCAACAAACTCATACGGAGGATAAGCATTATCCCCGCCAAAAGTGAGCTTATCTGCAATTACTGATGTAAACAACAGAATCGATACAAGCAATGTAAGAACGATTTTATTCATTTTTCGATTCACCCCGGTCCCAAATATCATATCACGATCATTACAAAAAAAGAAAGTCTTCATGAAAAGCAGTCTGTTGAGTATCGTCTGTAATAGCTATATTCATGACAAGTAGCAAATCTCGAAAGTTCTCACCTAACTTAAGAGTAATATAATCAAAATTGTGCTCTATCGATTTGTTCACTTCCGACAAAATGCTGGTATTTCATTCTTTTTATTCAGTCATTAGTTTGGTTTTCTTGAACCGTAACGGTTTCACGGATTCTCTTCTTCCCGAATCAGACAGAACCAATCTCTCAAGCCGAGTTTGTTTACCTGCTGCTCTCCTGCGAGAAAGTGATCGACCTGTGTATTAATATTGAATAGAGATGACAGTTCGAGGGGGAGTTCATTTTGAAGATTCTTGTTCTTCTAAAACAAGTTCCGGATACCGATGAAGTTAAGCTCAATCCCGAAACGGGGACGATGATAAGAGAAGGAGTTGGGACAGTTATTAATCCGCTTGACCTTCATGCGCTGGAGACCGCTTTGAGGTTGAAGGAAGCAGGTGATCATTCGATCACCGTGGTCTCTATGGGACCTCCTGTGGCAGAAGAGGCCGTAAGAGAGGCGATTGCCATGGGAGCCGACAGGGCGGTTCTCCTTACAGACAGAAGATTTGCGGGAGCCGATACATGGGCCACAGCCATGGCTCTAGCGAGATTCGCGGAAAGAGAAGGTCCGTTTGACCTGATCCTTGCTGGAGAAAAGGCAACAGACGGCGAGACAGGGCAGGTCGGACCCGAGACGGGAGCCATGCTGGGCATACCGGTAGCGACCTATGTTTCCAGCATAGTCGATCTCGAGGATAACGAGATTACCGTTGAACGCGAAGTAGAGGACGGCAAAGAGATATGGAATCTCCCTCTGCCTTCACTAATATCGGTGACAAAAGACGTTAACGAGCCGAGACTTCCGACACTGAGTGGCAAGAAACTGGCGAAAGATGCGCCCATTGAGAGAATCGGAAACGATTCTCTTGCAATGGATCCATCGGAGACCGGTCTGACTGGTTCACCTACGAGAGTAGTAAGGATAGGAACCCCAAAACTCTCAAGAAAGGTAGAGATGTACGAAGGAAGCGATCTAAAACATGGGATAGATGAGATAAAAAAGAGACTGCTTCCATATCTGGTGGTGAATCATGAGTGATCTTCTGGTAATCGCAGAAAGAAGAGGAAGCGAAATCCATTCGAGTACATATGAACTACTGGGGAAGGCTCGCGAGCTTTCACTCAAGCGTCCCTTCAACGTTTCGGTAGCGGTCCTCTCTGACAATCGACTTGATGAAGATGCAACGGCATCGCTCTTCTCCGGTGGGGCCGACAAAATTATCATGGCTATAGATAAGAGTCTTGGAAGATTCAACTTTGAGCCCTACACAAAGACTCTTGCCGCGATCGTCAAGAAACTCTCGCCGGAAATCGTGCTTGCCCCGGCGACGACTTCGGGGAGAACCTACATGCCCGGACTGGCGGCGCTGTTGAAGACCGGCCTTACTGCCGACTGCACCGGACTGGATATTGAGGAGGACACAGGAAATCTGCTGCAAACCAGACCGGCAATCGGGGGCAATATAATGGCTACGATCAAGACCCCTAACCACAGGCCCCAGATGGCAACGGTCAGGCCAAAGACATTCTCGGCCTTGAAGGAACCCTACATGGGAAACGGCGAAGTGGAATCCTTCGAGGTTACTCCAGAGATGATCGAGACAAACGCAACGCTTCTCCAGTTCAAACCAATAGGCGAAGGAAAGAAAGGCGTTCAAGACGCAGAGGTAATAATCGCGGGAGGGATGGGTCTCAGAAAAGTTGAGAACATGGAACCGATCTACAGACTTACAAAGCTGATTAATGGGACCGTAGGTGCTTCCAGAAAGATAGTAGATTCGAAGTGGGTCGGACATGAAGCCCAGGTAGGACTAAGCGGTCACACGGTCAAGCCGAAGATCTACATCGCTGCAGGAATTTCCGGAGCCGTTCAGCACATTGCAGGAATGCAGACTGCTGAATTCATAGTTGCAATAAACAGAGACAGAAACGCAGCGATATTCAACTTCGCAGACATCGGGCTTGTAGGAGATGCCGTAGAGATCTTGAACGATCTCGTAGAAGCCCTTGAGTCGGAGGTGAAAAAGTGAAATACGGACAGCTTAATGCCAACCTAATAGAAGAGCTCCAAAGGCTTTTACAAATCCCTGTGAAGTACGACGAAGAGTCTCTGGATCGATACTCGAGAGATGAGACGGCAGAAGTGAAAGCCGTGAGACCCGAGGTAATTACTTTCCCGGTGAGCACTGCCGAGGTTTCGAAGATTATGAGATTTGCAAACGAGCATCTGATTCCAGTAACTCCGCGTGGAGCAGGAACCGGACTATCCGGAGGTGCAGTTCCGTCTTTCCGGGGAATTGTCATGAGTTTTGAAAAGATGAACAAGATCCTTGAATTCGACGAAGCCAACATGATGATTACTTTGGAGCCGGGGGTTATCACCGGAGAGATCCAGAAACTGGCAGACAGACATAACCTCGTTTACGGGGGGGATCCCTGCAGCAGCGAGAGCTCCTCGATCGGGGGCAACGTTGCGGAAAACGCCGGAGGAAACAAAGTCATGAAATATGGACCGACGGGATACCATGTTTACGGCCTTGAGGTAGTCCTGCCCTCAGGAGAGGTGACAACTTTCGGCGGGAAGAGGCTCAAAGATGTCAGCGGATTTGACTTCGTCCACCTCTTGGTCGGTTCGGAAGGAACTCTTGGAATAGTGACCAAAATTATCCTAAGGCTCCTTCCGAAGCCAAAGTACTCAGTCGCACTGCTCGTGCCCTATCCAGATATTGATACTGCAATATCAGCAGTGCCGAAACTAATGAGCGGCTCCGGAGTTGTTCCGACTTCTCTTGAATTCATGGACGCCTCATCTATCAAAGCAGCCTGCAGATTCCTGAATGTGGAGTTCCCATACGCAGATGCCGGAGCCCATCTGATAATTGAAGTAGAAGGCAACAGCAAGGATTCAATCTTTGATGACTATGTGAAGCTAGGCGAGGCAGCTATGGCCGCCGGTGGTCTTGAGGCCTTCGTGGCGGACAACAGAAATACAAGAGACAAACTATGGAAGGCAAGAAAATCGATTGCTGAAGCCCTCGCTGCAATAAGCCCAATACACAGCATGGAAGACGTCTCCGTTCCGATGGCAAGTATACCAAAACTGATAAAAGCATCCGAAGAGATAGCCGAGAAGTATGGTCTTGAGATGATCTCCTTTGGTCATGCAGGAGATGGAAATGTGCACGTAACCTTCATAAAGGGGAACCTTCCTCAAGACCAATGGGACAGAAATCTCCCGCTGGCCGAGAAAGAGCTCTTTGACGAAACCACAGAGTTGGGGGGCTGTATCAGCGGAGAACATGGTATAGGAATCAAGAGAAAGAAATATCTCGCATCGATAATCGATGAATCCCAGCTTGAACTAATACGCGGCATAAAGAAGGCCTTTGACCCGAACAATGTGCTCAATCCAGGGAAGATTGTCGATCTTTGAAGGGGCAAAAAAAAAAAGACGTAAGAGGCAAGAGGAAAGAGGTAAGAAGAGCAATTAGATCTTGCCTTTCTGACCTCTAGCCTCAAACCTCTTACATCGTCCGCCGCAGCTCAAGACGGTCGAGATTAGATCCCGTACAGAACCACTACGGGATGAGAAAGTGAGTGGATTCCAGCGCAGGCTCAGAAGTTTAAACTCTCGAATGACAGTCCTTGACGTCATCTTGGCACACTGCAACTGACAACTTGCAACTGTTCTCGGCAACGAAAAGTAACTCGCTATAATAAAATCGACTTATAATTATTTCATTCTATATATAGAGCAGAATATCGAACAGAATGGAGGCCATTATGGATTTGAGAGAAGAACTGGTCCTTTTTGCAAGGCTGGCGTGGGACAGAAGACTAACGGAAAGCACTGGTGGAAACATGAGCGTTCGAATCGGAGATCATATTGTGATAACTCCTACAACAATGGTGAAGCATTTTTTGACGGAAGAGGATCTGGTCGAGGTCGATCTTGCGGGAAACAAAGTGAGAGGAAGAAGAGAAGCATCGTCTGAATACAGGATGCACTTGAAGATTTACAGAGAGTGTAACGAAGTTGTATCCGTTTTTCACGCTCATCCTGTCCATGCAACGACTATGGCCGTTCAACAGAAGGAGTTCCCGGTAAACGTCCTGCCCGAAACCGCGCTCATGCTGGCTCCAATAACTTATCTGCCCTACAAAATGCCAGGCACAGACGATTTCGCAGAGGTATTCGGTGAAGGCTTGAAGCAGGGTTCGAGAACCTTTGTTCTCAGGAATCACGGTGTCACCGTTACCGGTAAAAGCATTGAAGAGGCTTACGCCAAGCTCGAAACACTGGAATTTCTGGCGCAGATAACCCATCTCTCAGGCGCAAGGCCCGGCCATCTGGAGATCCCTTCTGAAGAAGTTGAAAGGTTCTTGAGAAAAGTTAGGGGATACTAGAAGCACCGTAGGTTCTAAACTAATCTCACTGGAGCGATTTCTGATTCTTTTATGTTGAGACGACTTTCGATACTCTATTTGCGGGTCTGTTCAAAAGAGAGTTCTTGAGACTTAAGAGGAGTTCTTCTCCTTGTAGCCATGCTTCATGAAGTAACAAGACCCCAGATTTTCTGGGGTATCTTTTGAGCTATCTTCAATGGGCCGTGAACTGGTCCCATTCTCATTCATCGATAGACGTTGAGTTTGTCCAACAGTGACTGCCGTCTTGCAGACAGCAAAAGATGCTCGAGATCTACCTTACAGAGCAAAATCTTTCTCATCGCACCTCATTTCTCGAACCCGCGTTTCCTTGAGAACCCTTGGAGCTTATTCCATTCTCTTGTGCAATCTCTTCAAGTGTCTTGTCTGTCTCTGCAAACTCCTTAGCTAATCTAAGTTTGAACTCAGGATCATAACGCTTGCCTCTCGGATGCTTCATCCATATTCACCCCTTCTTAGTCTACTATTCCTAACTTACTTGTCCAATTCCCCTGGGGGGTGAATACGGAGAAACTGAAGGAGAGGCAGTGCAAGAAACACTACCTCTCCAAATTGCGAACTACTCTTCAAATAGCTCTTCAGAAAGCTATCAGAAGAGGACCACCGAAGTGGAAGCCGAAGCTGGGATAGCTCCTTCAAGCTCGGCAATGGCCATGATAACGTATGATCCAGACTCGAGTTTCTCAAACACACTTGCCGGTATCGTGCACTCGAAGACGCCATGCTGGACCATAACAGCCTTGAACTCGACGCTTTCCTGACCGAAAATCAAAGAAACCGTTACTTCTCCGACTGTCGCAGGAACCGCCTCGTCAATCGGGTACGTGACTTCCGCGACGTGGACCGTTACTGGAAGATCGCTACCCTTCCCTATGAAGGCGGGGGTTTCGATACTCTCAATCTCCAGTCTTAGCACCTTCAGTTCCTCTATCCAGTAGGTGTCTTCAAATGGATAGCTTGGATCTCTGAAAGCTCTTAGTTCCATGAAGTTAGATGTTGAATCGAACTTTGAGAGATAGAACGGACCGTTGCTGATGTAAGCATGACCGTAGTTGTCTATGAATTTGATCGCCGCATCGTATCTCTCGAGAACATACTGCTCATCCACAAACTCCTTGATGTAGTTTGGAATGTGTTTCCTTTCCTTCATCTCGACAAGTTTAGCTCTGATGTCTTTCACACACGCAGGAGCAATAGCATCGACTTCGGTGAAGGCAGGATCCATAGTTATTGAGTAAGAAGTGCCGGACTTGCTGCCTTCAGTTACAAGCAACGACATTGCTTCTGCGATCTCCCATGCACAACCGACCGCATGGCCCGATGCAGAGACACTTATACCCGGCGCTCCCCAACCAGCAACTCTTTCCTTGCTCGCGGGGAAGTTGTAGTTGAAATACACAGTTATGGTATCATCCTCGTTCAATACCCAGCCGATTATAGTATCCAACGAACTCTTAAGCGACGAGGAATACGCCCGCTCGTACTGAAGGTCATCATCGCCCTCTTTGTTGGCCCATTCCATCTGGAAGCCCTGAGCGTACAGAAAATCAACTATCGAAATGGGTTGTCCATGATGTAAGTTGCCGAATCTGAACTCATACGTAGCCATAGACATCGATTTGTTCCCTTCTCCAACCTCCAGCCAGGCTTCGTTGAACGGGCAGTAATTTATCGCATTTGCGGGAACATCAAAGTCGCCTACTACATCTCCCTCTTCGTTACGCCTTGCCCTAGTTTCAACTTCAACCGGTACCGCTCTTAAAGGTGTGGAGATAGCTGATGCCGGACTTTCGAACATCGCCGAATCATAAAGGTTTCCGGCTATGTAATTCGAGTATACGCTGTCAAAACCGTCCGTCCCTATCGGGTCCCAGGCATCCATGAAGAGCGACCCCATAGCCGAGAACTGCGTTATGAATAGCGTTCGGTCATCTGTAACGGCAGTTCTTATCGACCAGGTGTTGAGACCGTCCCCAAGCCCATAAGCGAATCTCTGCTTCAGTCTCGCCGAGTTGGCAACGAAGAAATCCAACTGATTTACAACATATATCCTGACTGCTTCCTCAAGACCCAGCTCAAGACCTCTCAGCGCCAGTTCCCAGTACTCCTCCTCGGTCAGGAAGTTTCCGGTATAGGCATTCAGTGTAACCTCATCAATCTCATCCTGTTGATAGTTCCAGAAGCCTTCCGTCATTCCACCTGGCATGTACCCGTACCACGGGGCGTACATCTGGGCGACGATATGCTCCCAGAAGGCTCTTGTTGCTCCTGCTCCCCAGCCTTCTGTGTACATCTGCCAGGTGAATTCCGCCGGATCTCCACCGTAAACAACACTGCTGCATTTGATCCTGTCCCAGTAAAGCCTTTCAGCCTTCAGTCCTGCCTTTTCCAGCTGATCGGCGATGTAATCTCCTTCCTTTAGGCGGCCTTGAGGGTCGTCCACTCTAATGGCGATTTTGATCGTAACGGGCTCATTGTCAAAGTACCAGAAGCCATCGGCTCTCTTCACAAGCCTTCCGACATTTTCCGGAAGATTAGCCGCAGCTTGCATAGAGCTTTCTATTACTTCCAAAGCTCTTGCCTCGTTACCCTCTGCTGTAAAGCCAAACTTCGTTGCGAGAAGGTTATAACGGTACGTTCCAGGCTGTCCCGTTGTAGCCATAGTGAAGGCCGGAGTGCCTGCACCTCCAAGAATCTCATCGACTAGGTACTGTCTGTTAATCAAGTCGTTAATCGCAAACCTGATATCCCTGATAGCAAAGGCATTGAAGTACTCCTTGCCCCCAACTTCTACTACATAGGGCGCTTCGTTGGGAATCGGGTTCATCAGTAGCGACCACGAACCGGATGGAACGGCATACAAATCAAGCTTGTCTCTGGTGGCCTGATCGAGTCCGAAGATCTGAGGACCAGATAGACCCCACATGAAGATATCGGTCATCCCTTCCGCAGTATCTTTCAGAGCGATATCTTCGGACATCCTAACGTTGAAATAGACAAGATCAGGATAGGGCCCCTTCTGCACTGCAAGCGCAAGCCCGCCGAGCAGCAACAACATCACTAACACAGAAGTTGTTAGTCTTCTCTTCACTTTTTTCGCCTCCTTTTGTAGTTGCCAGTTCGTAAGAGACACAGTTTTGACTGGGATAAAGCTGTTTCAACTAGGTAGGGCTTCCTGAAAAAGCACACAAAGCGCATGAATAGTGAAGTACAGGCGAATAATGTGGTATAATGGTGCAAGGGGAAACAAGGTATAGACTCAAAATGCTTGCACCGAGGTGATGACGAAGATGTTTCTGAGGAGACATAAAGAGAACCAGATGGAAATGGTTGGATTCGGAGGATCACTGACAAGAGTACTGTCGAAAGAGAATCAATGGGTTCGACTGAGTGAGATCATACCGTGGAAAGAGATTGAAGACAGATATGCTAAGTTGTTTGCAGACTCTGGAATGGGAGCACCTGCAAAGAGTGCAAGGATCGCATTTGGTGCACTGGTAATACAGGCGATGAAGAACTACACCGATGAAGAGACAGCAGCACAGGTTGCGGAGAACCCGTATTTGCAGTATTTTCTGGGAATGAAAGAATACCAGGTGGTTCCATTGTTTGACGCATCCATGATGGTGCATTTCAGAAGGCGCTTTAACTTTGAGAATGCAAAAGACATCAACGACATGATCATACAATACATCCAAAGAGCTGAAAGACCAACAAAAGAAGAACTGCCTTCATCCAGAGATAACGATGGCGACATTACAAAACAGAACGACCAGGGAAACACGCAGCAACACAACGATAAACCCAGTCCCAACAAAGGGACGTTGTTACTGGATGCTACCTGTGCTCCCAGTGACATACAATATCCCACCGATCTGAGGCTGTTGAATGAGGGGAGAGAAAAACTTGAAAGAATCATCGACACCCTCTACAAGGCAGATCAACGAGAAGACAAGCCAAAGAAGCCACGAACATACAGAAACAAAGCCCGCATGCAATACCTGGTTGTGGCAAAAAAGCCGAAGTTTCGAGCTTTACAGATGCGAAAAGCCATAGGGAAACAACTGAGATATGTCAAAAGAGACCTGAAAATCATCGAAGAGATGTTGAGACAACAATCACAAGACACATTGAACCAGAAACAACGAAAAGAACTGGAAACGATCCGAACACTTTACAATCAGCAAAGCACGATGTACCAGACAAAGATTCGCAGAATCGATCATCGAATAGTCAGCATCAGCCAACCACATATACGCCCTATCAAGCGAGGGAAGAAGAAAAGCCCCACGGAGTTCGGAGCCAAGATAGCAATCAGTGTAGTCAACGGACTTGCTCAAATTGAAAAGCTGAGCTGGGAGAACTTCAATGAAGGAGCAACCATGAAAGAAAGCGTAGAACGATACCGCCAGACTTATGGTTACTATCCTGAAGTGGTGCTGGTGGACAAACTGTATCGTAACCGTGAGAACATACGTTATTGCCAGGAAAGAGGGATAAGGATTACTGGTCCGAGACTGGGAAGGAAGAACCCACAGATACAGAAAGAAGAGAGAAAGATCATGATACAAGATGCAAGAGTGAGGAACGCAGTTGAAGGCAAGATTGGAGAAGGAAAGCGGAAATATGGACTGGGGCTTATCCGGGGAAAGCTGAAAGAAACAAGCGAAACCATGATCGCTTTTACGATGATTGCAATGAACCTTGCCCGCTGGTTGAGGGGCTTATTTTTTTTCATTTTTCCGATGGCTATTCTGGGGAGAAATCGGAGGAATTCGGAGCAATTTCGAGGGTGTTCTACGTCAAAATCCACATATTGTGAGTCAACTACTACTCTCTTGAACATGACGACCTCTTTAACTGGAAGAAGGTAGTAGTTTTTCAGGAAGCCCTAGGTAATGACAAGAAACGAGAGAGATTATCAAAGAGCAAAAAAAAACAGTGTAATCCATGATCGATACTGAAGTAATCAACGCTTCATAAAAAAGCAAATGTCTTACGATACTATTATATTACATTTGGACTCAAAAGACGAAGAACTTCTCTCTTGAGTAGATTTAATTATGATGCATTACGGAACAAACTAGCCTTAGTTACTGAGAATTTGCCGGATAAACCGATGTCTGTTACTTCTCTCTATCGACGTATCCCTTTTCCTTCGATAAGCTCACCGTGCCAAGGACATTCTACGCAACTGTGAAACCATCTTCATCAAGAATAAAGTAGGCTGCAAGGGCCCAATCGGCAAATCTTCTCCCGATCAGAAGTAGCCGGCTGTTTGAAATTCCTTCCTTCAGGAACCTATGTGCTCCTAGAAACCAACCTTGGGTACACTCTCAGCAATATCGTCAGTCTCTTTGTTCTACAATGAAAGCATTCAAGAACGCAGGCATCCTCTTATCCGAAGAAAGACTTAACAAAGATCCTAATGACCTCGGCTCCCCCGATAAAAGTCCCCACACTGCTTCCAACGTTCGCGAATACTACAACCAGAAGGATCTTCGTAACTCTGTTTTTCCAGAACCCCTTGAATGAACTTACATCTTCGTTCAAGTTTTCAAAGTCGAAGACCTTTGGCTTTCTCACCAGCGCCTCCACAAGACCGGCAAACCACCCGGCAGCGAGAATAGGGTTCAAGGAACTCACCGGAGCGATGAAGAAAGCAGTCAATATAGAGAGAGGGTGGCCAAGAGCTGCAATAGTCCCCAGAGCAGAAAGCGATCCGTTCCAGAGGATCCAGGCCAGTATCTGGTCTAATCCGGCATCCCTGTTCACGATAATAGTAGATACCATGAGAGCAATAATGACTATTGATATGGTCCAGCCGATAATCTTACCGGTCTTCTTCTTCGGAGGGATCTTGCTGAGTGCCACAAGGTCCTGATCCTCTTTTATAGCCTCTTTCAAACCCGGGACATGTCCGGCACCAACGACTGCGACTACTTTCTTTCCTGGAGCCGTCTTGATCTTCTGGGCAAGAAACTTGTCCCTCTCGTCAATAAGAGTCTCCTTCAGCTGCGGAAAAGACTTTGAAAGTTCACTAAGAGCCGATGTAAGCATATCACCCGACTTCATCTTTTCAAGATCTTCTTCGGTTATCTTCTCATCGCTGAAAATTGACAGAACGAGAGTGAAGAAGAGTTTCGTCTTTCCCCAGAAGCCGAGATTTCCCCATATTCTTGCGAAAGTAACCTGAATATCTCTATCCGCGAGAACAAGCTGCGCTCCTATCTCTTTTGCCGACTCAATAGCCTGCAGCATCTCCTGTCCAGCTTGAATTCCTATCTGCTTCGCCATTCTCTTCTGATAGGAAGAGAGTATGAGATTTGCCAGAAGAAGAAAGGATTTCTTCTCCTTAACAACCTTTGCGATATCGGTCTTCTTCCATCTATCCTGATCCTGCATCGATTGATAACGGGAATTACACAACTCTATAGCAACGGAATCGGGTTTCTCTTCCTCAATGATCGTCTTCACTTCTTCGGCGCTGTTCTTTGATACGTGGGCGGTACCGATAACTATCAATTCTTTGTCATCAAGCATTATTCTGTGCACTGTCTCGGACAACGAAATCACCCTTTCGATTTAATTATCAAACTCTATTTAATCATAATCTTGCAGCTAACTCGTGTTTATGAGATTATCAATTATATAGCTGATTAAGATGATGTTGGGAGGTGTTCTCTTGAGCAGCCCCGTCCGAGCTGAGATCGGAGATCTCGAAGGAGCTATTGAGCTAGCATCTCTGGTCTTCAATACTGAAATGGGCAAGATCTTTCCTGTGCTTTTCTCCGAGGAAAACGTTAAGAACATAACCGTTGTCAAAGACGCTGGAAGACCTGTAGCGATGATCGGGCTCCTTCCCAGAGAAATATCTCTATTCGGTCACAGAATGAAAGTTGGACTCGTTGGTTCGGTATGCACTCACCCAGACTACCGCGGAAAGAATTACGGCGCCGTGACTCTTGCCAAGGCAGAGGAATTGGCTATAGATCTGGGACTATCACTGCTCATCATATCCGGAGGAAGAGGGATGTATCAGCGTTTTGGAGCGGTCAAACCCCCCGGTCTCAAAAAGATTGTAGTGAAACATGGTAGAGCAACCGCGATGAGGGAAGCAAAGCGTACCGACATCGGAAGGATTCTTGACCTGTACCGACTGAAACCCGTCAGATACATCAGGAGCTTTTCGGATTTTGAGAAGATCTTCTCGACAGGATACGCAGTGGCCAGAAAGACAAAGACCTATATCAACGACAGAGCGTACATCACCGTTGTGGAAAAGGAAACGGGGAATCACGTTGTGGAATATGGAGGCAGCAGCAAGGACGTAATATCCTTGACAAAAAGCTTCATAGAAAAAGAAGGACTTGAAGAGTGCACTATAATCGCCGACAGACTATTCAGAAGCGAAGAAAGCCTGCCATGCGAGTTTCCGGGAACGGCAAAGGTCATTTCGAAACGCCACTTCTTCGATCAGATGGAAAGCTATTTCACCGAGGTAATGCTTTCGGAGGATTACGACAGATTTCTGGAGAGTGCTGAAAGACTCTCTTTGGCCGAACTTAATCAGGAGATTCTATGCTGCAGCAAGTTCAAGGGTCTTCCTATAACTCTTCCAGACTACGGTTTTGATTACGTGTGATGAGGAGGAGTCTGCTTACAGAGTCCAGTCAAAAGGCGAAAATCATCGCGCCTGTGAAGGCTACGCCTTCGCCAGTTTCGCTTCGCGGCCGAGACCAGTTGCAAGTTGCCAGTTCCACGTTGCAAGATCTAGGTGCGAAAAACAAAAGATCAGACTAAAGGCAGGCGCCGAAGAACATCGCCGGACGCAAGGCCGGGCAAGAACGTCCCAGGTCGCAATGCCTTCTTCGCGGGTATGAACCGGGTCCGGGGTCTGGTTAGATCGCTAGAAGCCGTTCTTGGGAGAACAGCTGTTTGTTCGAAAGAGCGGTTGCGAGTTGCATGTTCCAAGTTGCAAGCACAAGAACCGCTGTGCGCTTAAGAGAAAAAATCCTCTGGTCGCTGAGCGAAAGAATCCGTCATTATGAACTCCATTCAGAATCTCGTGTTCGTGGTTTTTGATCTAAACCAAGAACGAAGAACAGATCCTCGCTCTGGAACGAAGAATTTTCCTCGGAGAACGGTGAACTGTTCAACGGAGAACCAGTTTCACTTTGCTCTTTCGAACCCCAACCACAAACCTCCGACCCCGGCCTTCGCCTTCTTGGCACACACCAACCCCCAACCTGCAATCCCCGACCTCGGTAATTTCTTCTCCCTCCTGGTGCGAAAGCGCCAGCATCACTTCCCCGGATGCCCTTCCGGGCATCACTTCCTCGCGCCAGCGAGCCTCACTTCCTGGCGAAGCCAGCCTTGCATCTTATTCCGCTCTTTCCAACCCCCTAATCCGCTACCCCCCGCCCCGGTTTTCATAGAACATTCTTTTCTTTACATTTTCCTTCGAAGAAATCTATTGATCTTTTCAGAATCGTCTTCTTGAGGAGTATTGAGGTCAAATGGCCTGTAGGCATCCATCGGAGTGTCGAATTTGGTATCCTCTCTGAGAGTTCCTTTGTGGAGCGTCTGGAGACGAAAATGTCGAAGAGGGCACCGTTTATGAGAGTCGGACACTTGACAAACTTCGCGAATGTCAGTGGGTCGTACTCAAAGCAGGATATTGGAGCACTACCGATTTCCAGCTCGGGGCCCTCCAAGGAACGGATGTATCTCTCATAATCTTCACCATGCAGTTTCTTGCATTTCTCCTTGTTGCAGGACCCGTCCTCTTCGTATTTGACTCTCATCACACCTGTCACGAAGCTCTTCCAGGTTATGTGGTAGAAATTCCCGCCCGTGACGACGAGCGAGAGTGCGCAGATCGACCTGTCGAGTGCCGCCGTTATGACAGATATAAACCCTCCGAAGCTGTATCCCATCAGAAAGTAAGGTGGAGGGCACTCCCATTTGAGGTAATTCAAACATGTAAGACCGTCAACAACCGCGTTTTCAAAACGCTCCCTAAGAACATCTGTTCTAGGATCGAGAAACAGCTCTCCCGATCTGTAGCCTATGGGGGTTCTTTCGAAATGATAGGGAAGTATCATCATAGCACCGGCATAACCCGTCTTCGCAAGGTTTTCGGGAAACCACCTCAGGTAATCGAGGTTCTTTTCCCCCCTTCCATGAAAGAAGAGAACAGTCCCCTTTCTTCCTCCTTTGTAAAGGTATAGAGGGAGATCTCCGTTCTCTGAAAAGCCACTCGGATAGTTGGACTTCAGAATTATTCTCGAGCCTTTATCGCTATCGGATCTCTCTATTATTTCTGGATGATCGGAATAACGTCTTGCAAAAACCACATTCTCCATTTACTTCTACCTCAACAAAATTATATAATAATTCGATAAGCTAACCTGTACCCTTGGGAGGAATCAATGAACACTCTAGCAGTTGCAGTAGCTATCGTTGTCTTAATTGTATCTCTAAAGATCCTCAAAGACATTTCCTTGTCGCTTTTGATCTCGGTCATTGGTCTTGGTATTGTGCTAATGATCTCCCCGACAAACTATCTTAGCGCGTTCGTTGAAGAGATTACAGACTGGGAATTCTGGAAGGTTATCATTACAGTCTTCTCGATTTATCTCATGGGAGAAACAATGGACAAGAGTGGCAACTCTTCAAGGTTTGTGAAAGCCGTTGAAAGGCTTTTCCCCGAGCCGAGAGTCTCGATAGCCCTTATGCCGGCAATAATCGGTCTTCTTCCAATGCCTGGAGGGGCGATGTTTTCTGCTCCAATGGTGAAAGATCTGGCAAGGGCCGATCCCACGATTTCCAATGAAGACGGACTAGTGTTCAATTACTGGTTCAGACACGCGATGGAGTTCTTCTGGCCGCTCTATCCAGCCCTCGTAATTGCCTCGGGGATATCTAGAATCAGTTTGAACACACTGGTAATATGGCTAATGCCCATTGGAGCCGTTGCGCTTGTTGCGGGCTATCTACTTATGATTCGCAAACCTATTAGAATCCGTTACAGCCATTTCGCGATGAGAGAGCTTATTATCAGCGCGTGGCCGATTATCGCCGTGATCGTGCTTGTAATTCTCAATCAGCCAGGGTGGCTGGCAGTTCTGGGAACCTCGATAGTATATATGCTTATAAACAAAAACAAGAAGAAGGTTCTCGTTTCTTCTTTGAAATACAAGACTTTCATTCTTCTTCTAACAGTATTCTTCTACAAGAACCTCGTTGAGACAGTCGGGATTCCACAATCTATGGGTTCGGAACTTACGGCCTGGTCGATTGCACCGCTGACTCTCGTAGTACTTCTGCCCTTTCTCATGGGATTCATGACTGGGGTAACTCAGGCCGGCGTCGGACTCAGTCTTCCACTGATTCTAAGTATGGGCAACGGTTATGGTACACTCTCTACAACGATTCTCGCCTACACTTTTGCAGTTGTGGGAGTTCTTGTTTCACCAGTCCATCTCTGCCTAGTATTGACGAGCGAATACTTCAAGGTAGAGTATCCAAGAATTGTGAGGAGAATTGCCGTTGCCACTTTGCTATCAATAACGGCAAGTGTAGTTGTCTTTGTACTCCTTAAGTCAACTTGAATTAACACAATTCCGGAGCTTTGTAGGGTATACTGTTACTTGCTTCAAAGATGACTGGAGGTGAGAATAGTTGAAAGAATACTCCGTTGTCCTATCGAACGTGACGAAGGTCTTCGATAACTCCTTTACAGCTGTGGACAACGTTTCTCTTAAGATAGAACAGGGTGAGTTCTTCTCTCTTCTTGGGCCCTCCGGTTGCGGAAAGACAACTATTCTAAGAATGATAGCCGGGTTTGAGGACCCTACCTCTGGCAATATAACTCTCAATGGCAAGAACATAATTGGAACTCCTCCCAACGAACGAGAAGTAAATACCGTCTTTCAAAATTACGCACTCTTTCCTCATTTGAGTGTTTTTGAGAACATAGCCTTCAGCCTGAGACTCAGGAAGGAACCCGAGAATGAAATCCGGCGCAAGGTTAAGGAAATGATAGATCTTACCCGCCTCAACGGACACGTTGAAAAGATGCCCTCACAGCTCTCCGGAGGTCAGAAACAACGCGTGGCGATCGCAAGAGCCCTTGTGGGAAACCCTGCCGTGTTGCTGCTTGATGAACCTCTCGCCGCACTGGACGCAAAGCTTAGACAGCACATGCTCGTTGAGCTTGACACGATACATGATGAAGTGGGGATCACCTTTATATATGTGACTCATGATCAGAGCGAAGCCATGTCGATTTCCGACCATGTGGCCGTGATGAACGATGGAGAGATTATTCAGCTGGGGACTCCCTTCGAAGTCTACGAGAGCCCGGTGAATGCTTTTGTTGCTAATTTCATTGGAGAGACGAATTTCTTCACCGGGAACGTCGAGAAAGTAGAATCCGAATACTTCCTGCTGGTTACCGAGAGATTCGGAAAAGTCTGGTTCTACAAGGATATGGAAGTAAGAGAGGGGCAGGAAATACAGGTCTCATTGAGGCCCGAGAAGGTGAAGATTACAAAGGACAAACCCGTTGTCCCCGAAGGAGCCAAGCTCAACGTCTTGAAGGGAGTGGTCGACGAGACCATTTATCTTGGAAACCAGACGAAGTACACCGTAGCTATCGGCGAATACTATATGAAAGCGTTCAAGCAGCATGTTAGATATCTGCTAGACGAAGTCATCATCTCCTGGAAAGATGATGTTTTTGTCTGGTGGTTCGCAGATGATAGCTACGTTCTCAGGGAAACGGGTGGTGTTCCAGTTGAAGAGTAATCGGAATCTGGCCGGATTCCTCGTTTCGATGCCTGGAGTTCTCTGGTTGACGGTTTTCTTTCTGATACCATATTTCATCATCATACTGTACAGTTTCCTGACGTCGGGAATATATGGTGGAGTGGAGCTTCCATTCACTTTGGAAAGCTACACTCGGATGCTGGGTAACGCGGGGTACTGGCAGATACTTTGGAAGACTGTTTGGATTTCTCTGGTTGCCACCGTGATTTGCCTGGGAATCGGTTTGCCCACTGCCTACTTCATAGCGACATCGAAGAGAAGCAACCTCTACCTCACTCTTGTTATCGTTCCTTTCTGGACCAACTTCCTCGTAAGGATATTCGGCTGGATGGTCATTCTGGGCAGAAACGGGGTTATTAACTCTTTTCTGCAGCTGCTCGGTCTTGAAGAGCCTCTTACTCTAATGTATACAACAGGGGCGGTGATCCTTGTCATAGTGTATATGTATCTCCCCTATATGATTCTTCCTCTTTATAGTGCAATAGAGAAGTTCGACTTCCGGCTTATTGAGGCTGCAATGGATCTAGGAGCGAAGAGAACCGAGGCCATCTTCAAGGTTCTTATTCCTTCCATTAGAGGAGGCATTATTGCGGGAATCATTCTAGTTTTCATTCCCGCTCTCGGCTCATACGCGATTCCCGATCTGGTCGGCGGAACGGATGGAGCTATGCTCGGAAACCTTATTGCAAGACAGCTTACTGTGGCAAGAGACTGGCCGTCTTCCTCGGCGATCTCAATGATCTTCCTGCTGATATCTACGTTGGGCCTGCTGGTCTACATGAGAATAAACAAGGTACAGAATAAGAGGCGGCTTACGATCCGCGAAAACTATATGAGAGAGGAAGAGATCTGATGGAGACAAAGAAGGTTATTGGAAGACGCAGATTCTCCATGACGATCACAACGCTGGCCTTCGTCTTTCTCTATTTGCCGATCGTGGCACTTATTGTACTCTCTTTCAACAGCGCAAGACAGGGAGTTACTTGGACGGGCTTCACCCTGAAGTGGTATTCCGAGTTGTTCAGACAGGCCGATGTCTGGAGGGCATTTCTCAATACAGTAATAATCGCATTGACCTCTTCTCTGGCCGCCACAGCGATAGGAACGTTCTCAGCTATGGCTCTCTACTGGTATCAGTCAAGGCTGAAAGGTTATCTGGGCATTCTTGTGTACACGCCTCTGATAATCCCGGACATTTTGATGGGAGTCTCGATGCTGATCTTCTTCGTCGCCGTCGGCGTTCCTCTTGGCCTTTTTACGATCTTCGTGGCACACGTTACTTTCTGTGTCTCTTACGTTACCGTAACGGTTATGACCAGACTTGAAGACTTCGACTATTCTGTGGTTGAAGCTGCAAGAGATCTTGGAGCCAAAACCCATGAGGTCTTCAGAAAAGTGATCGTTCCAATTATCATGCCTGGAATCATCGCCGGCTTCCTGCTCAGTCTCACTCTGTCAATAGACGACTTCGTAATAACATTCTTCGTCGCCGGCCCGGGATCTACAACACTGCCTTTAAAGATCTATTCAATGATTAAGTTCGGGGTCTCCCCGGTAATAAACGCGCTTTCCACACTGCTTCTGGTTGGTACTATGTTTATTTCCTTCTTTGGAAGCAGATTCAGAAAGCTAATCTTCTAGGAGGTGGGATTATTGATTAAGAGATTTACCATTACAGCTGTTGTGCTTCTGGTTGCCGCGCTGATGCTAGGTCAGGGAAATCTGATCATCTACGGCTGGTCGGATTACATACCAGATGAGGTTAGCGAGGTTTTCTCTCAGGAGTACGGCATTAGAGTGACTTATGACACTTACGATTCAAATGAGACGATGTTTGCAAAGCTCAAAGCAGGTGCCCGCGGCTACGATCTTGCTATGCCTTCAGCCGATTACACAAGCATAATGATCAAGGAAGAGATGCTGCTCACGATAGACAAGTCGCTGGTTCCCAATCTTGCGAATATTGATCCCAATGTCATAGAAAAGATGTATTACGACCCTAACAACAACTTCAGCATCCCCTATATGGTAGGAACAACGGGAATTGCAGTCAATACGAAGTACATCAAGAGTTATCCGAGGTCGTGGAAGATCTTCGAACTGCCTCAACTCCAGGGAAAGATGACAATGCTCGACGACATGAGAGAGGTCTTTGGGGCCGCCTTGAAGTATCTCGGATACTCGGTCAACACGACCGATGTCAATGAGCTTCAGGAAGCAAAGAACCTAATCCTGAACTGGAAGAGAAATATCGTCAAGTTTGATAACGAGCTCTTTGCCAAAGGAATAATCTCCGGCGAGTTCTGGGTAGTCCACGGATACGGAGAAAACATCTTCTATGAGGCAACCGAAGAAGAGCTTAAGGACATCGATTTCTTCATTCCCTTTGAGGGCAGTACGATGTGGATCGACAGTTTCGTTATTCTAAAAGGCTCGAATAACGTTGAGAACGCTCATCTGTTCATAGACTTCATTCTGAGACCCGAGATAGCGGCTTTGATCTCAGACTATCTACTTCTTCCCTCTCCAAACGTGCCTGCTAGAGAGCTTATGGAGGAAGAGCCCGTCTACACCTTTGAAGAAATGGAAAACACCGAATTGATCAAAGATCTCGGGCCGGACCTTAGACTTTACAACACTCTGTGGAACGAGATTCGTTTCGGTCTCTAGTGTGGATACTCTGAAGATTCGTTGAGCTTTACAGAAGTGGCGCATCTCCTTTTCAGAGAGATGCGCTTTTTCTTTGGGAGTCACATATCTTTGATAGTTTGCGTTGACCTGTGCTAGACTCTACAGGTCATAGAATTTGAAGAGGTGGTTTATGATTTCCATTGAAGATTTCGGAAGCAAGCTCACCAATAACATATCGAAAGTGATAGTAGGCAAAGAACCTATTATCGAGAGAGTTCTCGCAGTCCTTCTGAGCGGCGGCCACGTCTTGATAAACGATGTACCTGGAGTTGGGAAGACGATGTTGGCCAGAAGTCTGGCCATTTCCCTGGGACTCGATTTCAACAGACTGCAGTGTACTCCCGACCTTCTCCCAGGAGACGTTACGGGCATCAGTATTCTCAACCTCAAGACCAATGAGTTCACATTCAGAAGGGGGCCGGTTTTCACCCAGATTCTTCTCATCGACGAAGTGAACAGAACAACTCCGAGAACGCAATCTGCCCTACTCGAAGCTATGGCAGAGAGACAAGTCACAGTAGACGGCAAGACCTTCAATATGGAGCATCCCTTCTTCGTTATTGCGACTCAAAATCCCGTCGAATTTGAAGGGACTTTCCCTCTTCCCGAAGCTCAACTGGATAGATTTGCCATATCTTTGACAATGGGCTACCCAGGCGAGGAAAGCGAGAAGAGTCTTCTTAAGGGAATCTTTCGGGAGCATCCGATAGCTTCGTTAGGATCTGTTTCCAATTGCGAGGAGTTGAACGAAGTCCTTCGGCTGGTCAAAGAGGTCGCAATTGAGGACTCCCTTCTCGGGTATATTGTCAACATTGTCAATGCAACAAGAAGACACAAAGATGTTCAGCTAGGCTCTAGCCCAAGAGGTTCAATCGCTTTGATGGAAACCGCCAGGGCTCTAGCCGGACTGAGAGGCAGGGATTACATCATTCCCGACGATGTAAAGGAAGTGGCTCCAGATATTCTCTCTCACAGAATTATGATCAAGCCAGAAGCCCGTCTCATGAGGAGATCCAGCAGAGAAATCGTTCTTGACATCGTCGAGTCTGTACCGATCCCTATAGACTATGAAGAGGCTTGAACTCGAGGAGATAAACTCAAAAGGAAAACCGCTAATAATAATGACGGCAGTTTCCATTTGCTGGTCGATATTGTTCTTCAACGCGTATTCGGCAACATTCCTCACTCTCTCGGCAATTGTATGGCTCTATTACTGCATCACAAGAGCGACTATAAGAAAGCTAGTTATCAGTCGTTCCCCGGATAGAGAAAGGCTTTTCTCCGGTGAATCTCTCACTGTTGAATACACAATCGAAGGTGGCTCTCTGGTATCTCTTAACTGTACTATATTTCCTGTCATAAGAGCGGAGAGAGAATACCTTGGATCCGAGGAGAGTTCAGTAATCCTTTCTTCGGACAATACCTCTGTAGTAGAAACTAGGCTGACTTTCAGGAAGCGAGGTAAGAAAGATATATCGCGTGTAGTTCTCATTTCAAGAGATCCGCTTAGGTTTTTCTCGCATACTGCAACATATTCGGCAGTCGAATCCGTTCTTGTGCTTCCAAGAGTCCTGAATCTCGATTCCTTTCCCCTGAGACTCAGGGAACTCCTTCCAGGTAAGCGGAGCGATTTCCAGTTGATGGAGGACCCGGTCGATTTCAAGGGTATTAAGGAGTATGAAAGAGAGCCTCTTAACAGGATCCACTGGAACGCATCTGCCAGGCTCGGAAAACTCATGAGCAAGGAGTTTGGCTACACCGCCGTTAGCAAAACCCTGCTCTACCTCGACCTCAACCTTTCAAAGGAGATATTCGCCCGCGATGTGTGGGAGAAAATCAGAATCGACTATGAAGAGATCGCAGTCCAGCTTGCTCTTGGTCTTGTCAGGTTCTCATATGAAACTGGAGGAAGTATAGGACTCGTAGTTGTCGGTGAGAAGATACTTAGGCTGAGCGATTCGGGCCGAGACTGGACAGACTTCGCCGAAGCGCTCTCCGAAAGTAAAGGCAGTGATCAGGGCCCCCAGCTTCCAGATGTTCTGGAAGGAGATCTTGAACGCTTCGATCCCTCAACTACGGTCGTAATAGTCTCGCTTTATCTCGGAGAGGAGATCCTGCCGCATCTGCTTAAAGCAAGGTCACACTCAAGCCGTGTAGTTGTTATTATTGTTCCGTTCAATCCCAGAGAACCGTGGACCAAACGTACTATCTCTTACCAAATGCTTCCCAGAACTATCGAAGAGCTCAGAAGGCGTGCCGCCCTTCTTGAACAGGAACAGATAATCGTACGTGTCGTAGGAGACAATCAGTCGATCCAGGAGGTGCTGATCGATCTTGAGAATCGATAGAACCTCGCTGACGGGGGCCGCTACAGTCTTTTTGATCTGCTTCGTGCAGTTGTTCTTCGCTGGAGGAGCCGTTTTTGCCGTCTGTCTTGCTGGACTTGTAGCCTTTCTCTTTTACCTCGGACGAACAAAGACGGGGTGCAGCGTCTACTTGCTTCTTCCAATCCTGCTATTCACAACAACTATTCTGTTGTTTGGAGTTTTGAGAAGCGGTTTAGCTCTGTCGGTTTCCGCACTGGGAGCTATGGCAGGAATCGTTCTCTCGATGGACAGAAACGAATACATCTCAGTTGCAGGAGTCTTCATTGTGGGATTTTCTCTTTCGGTTAGTCCCGTTCTACACCACACTGGAGCCTATGTCACTCTGATATTGATATTCGTAAGACTGCTTCTAATACCGAAGGCACCAAGAGTCTTCCTTACTCTAGCGGTCCTTCTTCCTCTGCTGGCCATAGCCCTTCTGGGCGATTACAGAGGAGGGTTGATTCCTTCAGCAAACAGAGCCGCTGTCTCTGAGGTCTCAGAAAGCGAGATAGAGTCTTCGAGAGACGAGGAGCAACCTTCATTCTTCTCTGAAGAAGCAGAATCTTCAATGGCACAGAGAGCCGACGGCGGTTTTGAAATCGCTATTCCAGAAGAGGTCCCCGAAGTCGGCTTCATAGATTCTATCTTTCTCTTTGGGTTCTACACAATCATCCTGATTCTCGTGATTTCAGTGGCAAGGAAGGCTCTGAGAGAATTCAAAGGGTGGGTACGACTTGTTCCGCCTCTTATGATATTGGTATCTGTAGTTGTAGTTCTTGTCGGGGGTTTCATGTATCTAAGATCGTTACCGCTTTCAGAAGATATCGTATTTGGAACAGGCGGTATCTCCAGCGATCTTTCAACTTCTATGCCTTCCTCTGGAGGGGAAGTTGCTCGGCAGGAGGAAGGCGAGCCTCCGTTTGTAGAAACTGCCAGTGCCGGGCGGTCGTTCTACTTGATCCTAAGAGTTGCCACCCTCACCGGTATAGCCCTTCTCTCGGCGGCTCTTGCCTACATGGTATTCTTTATCACTAGAAGACGCCAGATGAATCCTTCGACGCCTGAGGCAGAAGAACCAATCGAGGAGGAAGTGCATCGCATTGTAACCGAACTCCCCGCATATGAAGAAGGGAAGGAGTTCATAATATCAGCTTATCAATGGCTCAGAGAAATGTACTTTAGCGATTATCGTCAGCTGACTCCGTATGAACTGGTCTGGCAAACAAAGGGCATAACAAAAAGTCTGTTGACCAAACTGACAGCGATATATGTTCCTGTCAAGTATGGAAATCGCGATCCGGAAAGAACCAGCTGCGAGAAATTCGAAAGACTTTTCTTGGAACTAATTAAATCGCTGGAGACGGCTATCAATGGCATGTAAAAGATTTTACGGATTTTGTTTTGGTGATTGTTTCAAAGACAAAATGCCTGAATATTAGAAATAATCAAATTAATCTTGCGGTCAACTTGCATTTTATTCGAAAGTCTGTGTTATAATCAATCTGTCCAAAGGACACTATCGCTTTGCAAGTGGTGCAAGGTAGTTTTAAGGAGGAACATTTAGGTATGACAGGAACAGTAAAGTGGTTCAACGGAACAAAAGGTTATGGATTCATTACTAAGGATGACGGTGGGGATGTTTTCGTTCACTTTTCAGCTATTGAGATGGACGGTTTCAAGACCCTTGACGAAGGACAGAGAGTCGAATTCGATGTTGAAGACGGTCCAAAGGGTCCTCAGGCAGCAAAAGTTAGAATTGCGAAGTAATCGATTGTCCATATAGGAACCGGATCGCCCGCTTTTAGCGGGCGATTTTTTTGTCGCTCTCCCGTATGATCATCTGACTAATCATTCATCCTTGTGCTAACATATCAATAATCAAACTAAACAACGGGAGGAAATGATGGACTCCAGATCAATGAATCTACTTGACGGAACCATGTTCTTCAGTGCCTTCTCTTCGGGTGCTACGGCTGTCATCAAGGAGCAAAACTATCTGAACAAGATAAACGTCTTCCCGGTCGCAGACGGTGACACCGGAACTAATCTCGCCTCAACGATGAAGTATATACTTGAGCTCACCTCTGTCTCCAAATCGATAGGCAAGACGACCAGATCAATCGCTGATGCTGCTTTAATGGGTGCGAGGGGAAATTCAGGAGCGATTTTTGCCCAGTACATGCATGGGCTCAGTACTGCAATAGGAAATCGTGAAAGCATAGACAGGCAGACTTTCGCACGAGCGGCTCAAGAAGCAATATCCTACGCTTATAACGCAATGGTTACTCCAGTTGAAGGAACTATGCTGACCGTTATGAAAGACTGGGCCGATGCTCTCAGTACTATTGACGGTTCCGACAAATCGCTGCTCGAAGTGATAACTCAGTCGCACGCAGTCGCCCAGAAGTCGCTCGAAGAAACCCCTGAGAAACTCTCCATACTGAAAAAGGCCGGCGTAGTCGATGCCGGCGCAAAGGGCTTTGTTGCCTTCATCGAAGGGATCAAAACCTTTCTAAGCGGCAAGGGTGTGAATCTCGAAGATGAGATAATCCCTGATGTTGAGCTAAGAAGTCACGTTCACATCGACGAAGGGAACATTGAGAATAGATTCTGTACTGAAGCGATAATTGAAGGTACTAAACTAAATATCGAAGGAATTAAGTCAATCATTAGCGAATCTGGAGACTCCGCTCTTGTTGCCGGCACCGAGAACAAAGTAAGAATTCATGTTCACACAAACGAACCGGCTGAGTTGTTTTACAAGCTTAAAGATTTCGGTGCTGTCACTCAGCAGAAGGTTGACGACATGGAGATGCAGTATAGAGTTAGCCAGAAACGGAAATACCCAATCGCTCTCGTTGTTGATTCGGTATGCGACTTGCCGAAGGAAGTGATAGACTACTACCAGATTCAGATGGTTCCTCTCTATCTGAACTTTGGTCAAAGCCAGTATCTGGACAAGATAACCATGAAGGCCGATCAGTTCTATTCTTTGCTCGATTCCGCAGATGAATACCCCGTTTCAGCACAACCTGGTATGAACACTCTCCAGAACCTTTACCACTTTCTAGGAACTCACTATGACTCAATAATCGCCATTCATGTCTCAGACAAACTCAGCGGCACGTGGAACGCAAGCACCAAAGCCGCCGAAAAACTAAAGAAGAAGATCAGTGTTATCAACTCCCGCCATGTTTCCGGATCGATCGGCCTGCTAGCACTGAAGGCCGCCCGGATGATCGAAGAAGGGAGTGTCCACGATGATATCGTCGAGACGATCGAGTCCCTGACAAAAAACACGAGGATCTTCGTAAGCGTCAATACTCTCAAATACATGGTGAAAGGCGGGAGGGTAAGCCCTGTTCTTGGACTTGTGGGAAAGGTGATGAATTTGAAGCCAATAGTCTCAGTCGACAGGGAAGGCAATTCAAAGCTTTATGGAAAGGCCTTCAGCAAGTTGGGCAATATGAAGAAGATACTTGGATTCGTCGAGGAGCTGAACCGCAAGTGCAACGTTGTCTCATACAATATAACCCATGCCCACGCTCATAAAACGGCAAAGGCTTATGAAGACAGTCTGACCAAACTGCTCGGCAGGAAGCCTGAATACATAATGGAGGTCTCTCCTGTTGTCGGCATCAGCGCAGGAGTTGGAGCTATAAGCGTTTCAGTACTTTGCAAAAGCGACACATGGGCCCCCGATGTAAGAATAAAGTGAGGTGCAATGATGGCATATGTGATCCTTTTCAATGCTTTAGTCGTAGTCGCCTATATGTCTGCATTCTTCGTAATCGGGACAGCGAAGAAGGATAACTCTGTCGTAGACATCGGCTGGGGTGCCGGGTTCGTTATGGTGGCCTTTTTCACGCTCTTCGTGTACGGTGAGTTCAACGCCAGGCAGATAATCACAACCACGCTGATCACATTCTGGGGAACGAGGCTGAGTACCCACATATTCAGAAGGAATTGGGGACGGGGAGAGGATTTTCGCTACTTACAGATGAGGGAGAAATGGGGAGACAAGGTACTTGTAAGATCCTTCCTTCAGATTTATATGCTCCAGGGGGTTTTCATGTTAATAATATCGTACTCCGTCATGTTGATAAATAGCCATTCAGGCCGGGAATTTGGACTTGCCGATATACTCGGCATTTTGATATGGGCCTCCGGGTTTGCTGTCGAATCGATCGCCGATGCTCAGCTAAAGGCTTTTGTGAAAACCAAGAAGCCAGGAGAGGTTATGACTGGAGGGCTGTGGAGGTACTCTAGGCATCCAAACTATTTCGGAGAAGCCGTGCAGTGGTGGGGCATTTTCGTGATTGCCCTTTCTATCGATGGCGGACTTTGGGCTATCATAAGTCCGATAACCATAACCATACTGTTGAGATTCGTCTCGGGGGTACCTTATCTGGAGAGGAAGTACAGAGATTACCCTGCTTTCAAAGAGTACTTGAAAGAGACCAACGCCTTCATTCCCTGGTTCCCACGAAAGAAGTAGCGTGATTGACATGGAAGTTGTTTACTCCGCCATCTTCGCTTATCTAGTAGGATCTATTCCAACAGCGTTTCTTTTTGGGAAGATTCTCTATGGGTTTGATATAAGAAAGCAGGGCACAGGAAACATGGGCGCCTCAAATATGGTGGCCGTTAAAGGCTGGAAGATTGGCATACTAACAGGGGCAATTGACTTCATGAAGGGAATGGGCACGATTCTTATAATCAAAGGGCTCTCAGCTCATTGGACATATCAGATGCTCTTCATTGCGGCAAGTTTCGCGACAATCGGCCACATGTATCCCATCTTTCTGAAGTTCAGGGGTGGTAAGGGAACTGCCACATTGGCCGGTGGCCTCGTAGGTCTTGATTACCAGGTCGCGCTGATCTGTATGGTCATACTTCTCGCTTTTATCGCGATTACGGACTACGCAGCTCCGGGTGTTATCGCCGTCTCTTCAGTAATGATCTTCCTTTTCAGAATCTTCGGATACAGATGGGGAATATCTCTTCTGCTGATACCCATTGCAGTGATTATGATAGGCAGAAATCTCGAGAATATCCAAAGGATTTTGCGTGGAGAAGAACCGGGGCTGAGGGCGCACATAAGAAAAAAGAAAAAGGCCATACAAGAAGAGACCTGAGGGTCATTTCTCAAATACCCAGGTAAACTTTTCGAACTTCTTCACTCTCAAGGAGCTCCTTTGCAGGCCCCTCGAGAGTTATTTTGCCGGTTTCCAGTACATAAGCGTATTCAGATATCTCCAACGCCTTTGCTGCGTTTTGTTCTACAAGTAGAATCGTCACGCCTTTCGAATTCAATTCATGAATCGCTTGAAAAACCTCTTCGACGACAATCGGCGCCAGACCAAGTGAAGGTTCATCCATCATAATCAGATCTGGGTTTGCCATAAGACTGCGGCCTATCGCCAGCATCTGTTGTTCTCCACCTGAGAGCGTCCCGCCCAGTTGCTTAAGTCTCTCTCTCAGTACCGGGAAGAGGGATAAAACCGTATCGAAGTTCGCTTCGATTTCCGATTTGTCTTTTCTGTTGTATGCACCCATTAGAAGGTTCTCCCTAACCGTAAGATTCGAAAATATTCTTCTTCCTTCAGGCACGAGAGATATTCCTCTTCTTGCTGTTCTAGCGGCACCAAGTCGGTTTATGCTATTCCCTCTGAACGATACGGATCCTCCGGATGGTCTTATCAAGCCGCTGATAGCTCCAAGCGTTGTGCTCTTGCCGGCTCCGTTTGAACCGATTATCGTCACAATACTGCCTTCTTCTATGGAGAGGGTAATACCCTTAACGGCTTTAATAACTCCATAGGAAACCTGAAGTTCTTCTACAGTGAGGATTTCACTTCCCAACGGTAACCCACTCCCTTCCCAGATAGGCTTCGATAACCTTCACATCCTTCTGAACAAAGGCGGGATTTCCTTCACTAATCGTCCTCCCATGGTCTAGAACCATTATTCTCTCACATAGACCCATCACAAGCTTCATGTCATGCTCTATGAGCAATACGGTTAAGCCAAAGTCGTCCCGGATTCTCCTTATGGTATTCACCAGGCCAATTGTCTCCGAGGGATTCATTCCGGCGGCCGGTTCGTCTAGAAGGAGTAGAGTTGCACCAGTAGCCATGGCTCTAGCAATCTCAAGAAGTCTTTGTGAACCATAAGGAAGAGAGCTAGATTTCTCGTCTGCATGTCCGTCAAGATCAAAAACGCTCAAGAGCTCCACCGCCTTAGATCTCATTTCACTTTCCTTTTGCGAATAGCCGATTCTTGAAACGCTCTTGAAGAACCAGCTCATAGCCTCTCCATTGCTGGCAATAGTATGATGCTGAGACACCATAACATTCTCGAGAACTGTGAGATCCTTGAACAATCTTATATTCTGAAAAGTCCTGGCAATTCCATTTCTGGTAATTCTGTCCGGCGGCAGTCCCGTTATCTCTTTCTCCTTGAATAGAACTCGCCCCTCTGTTGGCCTGTAATGGCCGGTAATCATGTTGAATACTGTTGTCTTACCGGCTCCGTTAGGTCCGATAAGCCCGAATATCTCTCTTTCCTTTACCTCAAGACTTACCTCTCCTATGGCTGTGAGTCCTCCAAACTTCATCGTAATATTATCTAGAGTCAAAAGGCTCATTTCTTTTCTCCTCTCCTGAAGAGTGAGACGAGCCCCTCCCAGGAGAACTCGCTCCTTCCCATTATTCCTCTGGGCCAGAAGATCATTATTATTACAAAGAGGCCGGAGAAAACAAGCATTCTCATCCCGCTCATCCCCACGATTTTTAAGCCAAATAGATTCATGGGACCTTCTAGGAATCGCAGCCATTCGCTCAAGAATGCGAATAGCGCACCCCCTATAATCGCTCCTGTTATGCTCCCCAGACCTCCAAGCACGATCATTATCAGCACATTGAATGTGAGAAGGATGCCAAAAGTGTTTGTTCTGGGATCTATTGTGCTTAGCCAGTGCCCGTACAGAGAGCCTGAGATACCCGCAAAGAAACCTCCTACTACAAATGCCATCAGTTGATGTTTAAAGACGTTGATACCCATAGCCTGAGCCGCTACTCTATCTTCTCTAATAGCTCTCAAGGCCCTTCCAAAGGAGCTGTAAGAAAGACTCATCACACATGCGACTGTCACGAGTAGCCAACCCCATGCCCACCAAACATTTGAGTAATCGGGAAGTGCCTTCAAACCGAGTGCCCCGTTAGTGATCGAATTGAGATTGAGAGCGAAGATTCTTATTATCTCGGAGAAACCGAGAGTTGCAATAGCAAAGTAGTCACCGGTGAGCCTAAGAGATGGCCATCCGATGAAGAAGGCGAACAATGCAGCAACCAAGCCCGCAATTATCGTCGCCCAGAAAAATGGGATCTGGATCGAATTTAGGGGCCAGATCAGCTTCTCGATTAGAAAAGTCATCTCCTTCTGCTGGGGAGAGAGAGTCAAAAGGGCCGAAGTGTATGCACCAAGTGCAATGAAGCCGGCATGCCCAAGGGAGAAGACACCAGAAATGCCATTGACAAGTGTGAGGCTTACCGCCATTATTCCATATATTCCGATTAGAGTTATTATTCTTGAATAGTAGCTGTTCAGCAGTTCCTGCGAGAGAAACAAGAGAAGCGCTATCACCGGCAGGGCAGACAGCGTGAGTAGAGTCTTGGTCTTTTTCGACATACCAGTCACACCTTCACTATTTCCGGTTTACCCATGAGCCCTGAAGGCTTCACAGAAAGGATAACAATCAGAATGATGAAAGCAAATGCGTCCCGGTAACCTGCTGCTCCAGGCATTATCCCGACCATCATTACTTCGGTTATTCCAAGTATCAGCCCACCGAGCACCGCTCCCGGTACCGACCCTATCCCGCCAAAAACGGCGGCGACAAACGCCTTCATTCCAGGTATGAATCCCATGTAAGGCCACACCTGTGGATACCTGATCGCCCAGAGTATGCCACCAATTCCCGCAAGCGCCGAACCTAGAGCAAACGTCATTCCAATCACTTTATCAACATTCACACCCATTAGCGATGTTGTCTGGATATCGAGAGAAACGGCTCTCATCGCCATCCCAACTTTCGTCTTGAAGATGAACCACCAAAGAAAGACCAGTGCTATTGCAGCAACGATTAGCGTTATGAGGGAGATGACGGGGAATCTTATTCCTCCAACTATCACTTCTCTGCCGTACTTCATCTCGACCTGGCCTCCGATTATTATCATCTCGTTCAAAGACTGAGGGAAGATGGTTCTGAAGGATCTGGGAATACCCGAAAAGATGACGACGGCAAGGCTTTCGAGGAAGAAAGAGACCCCGATTGCAGTTATTAGCGCAGATATTCTCGGTGCATTCCTTATCGGCTTGTAGGCGATCCTGTCAACCGTGAATCCAAGAAGTGCCGCACAAGAGATCGCGAGTACCGCGGCCAGATACCACGGTAACTGCGCCAGCGTAACAAAGAAAAACGCAAAGTAGACAGCCATCATGAAGATATCTCCATGAGCAAAGTTGATCAGCCTCAAGATTCCGTACACCATCGTATAACCTATGGCTATCAATGCGTAGAGGGAACCAAGGCTGAGACCGTTGACAAAGTTCTGTAAGAGAGTCTTAGGATCCAAGTTCACACCTCCGGCCGATTGGAAAGAGAAAGAAGAGGGCGGGGCCGATTAAAGCCCCGCCTGCTCTATGGATTGATCGTTGTATCGTACACGAACTTCCCGTCTTCGATCCTTACAATCGCTACGGACTTTATCGCATCGCCATTTTCATCTATCGTGATTATCCCCGTCACGGCAGGAAAATCCTTTGTCTGTCTAACGGCCACGGCAATGGCTTCTCTATCTGTGCTCCCCGCACGTTCTATTGCGTCCCTTACAACGAGATAAGTATCAAACCCGAGGGCAGTGAATGTTCCTGGTGCTTCGCCGTACTTCGCAGTGTACGCTTCGACAAAGAGCTTTGCGTTCTCAGTCAGCGCAGGGCTTCCGGCATCGTAGTGAGTGGTGAAGTACAAACCGTTGACGGCATCTCCTCCGATTTCAATCGTCTCGGGAACGGCCGCGCCGTCACCTGCGATTATCGGTTCGTAAAAACCCAGCTGCCTTGCCTGGATAGCAATAAGGGCTATCTCCTGATAGTACCCAGGGATAAAGAAGGCACCGGCTCCTTTGGATATAGCATCAGAGACCTGAGCGGTGAAGTCCTGATCTCCAGATTTGTAATACTCATAGAAAACGCTCCCCCCGAGCACAAGTGCAGTCTCTTTGAAGTAATTCGCGAATCCGACCGCGTAATCCTGCTCAACGTCTACGAAGACGGCAACATTTTCTGCACCCATGTTGTTGAATGCAAGCAAAGCTGCCGCGACTCCCTGGAATGGATCGCTGAAGCAGACACGAGAAACATACTTCTTGTCCTGCGTTACGAGAGGATTAGTTGAACTTGGTGATACCATCGCGACTCCGTTCTCTTCTGCAACCGTTCCTCCTGCGATCGTGTTCGAACTTATCACCTGGCCGATAATCGCAACTACTTTTTCCTGTTCTATTGCGCGGCGGGCGGTGTTAACGGCCTGAACCTTGTCGGAGTTGTTGTCAAGCAAGACAATTTCGATCTTTTCCCCAAGTACTTCTGGAAAGAGCTCATTAGCGAGCTCGACACCCTGCCAAATCATCTGGCCAAAGGCAGCGACTCCACCCGTCATAGGAAGAATTGCTCCCACCTTGATTGAAGCAAGTGCTGACACGGAAAGAATTACGACCAAAAGAATTACAAAGAGTTTTCTCATACTTCTACCTCCTCCTGAAGTGGTTACAAGTGAATGAGACTAACCCAATAATCGTGAGATCTCAACAAATCCTCACAGGTGCAAAATTCAGAGTTCTAAGCTAATTATTCCCCCGAAAGTACGCGTAACTAGCTCGAACGAAGATATACGAGCTCTTGCATGTTGTACGAATACTACCACTAAAGACGATAAGGAAATATGAACAAATGCAACAATGAAGCGAATTTTGGTAACATATCGAAGACATCGGGTGTAAGCGGATGTAGTCGCCTCTGAATAGACTTGACATTGCGACTTCTATATTACCGGGTTCAGCCAACTTTTACTCAGAATAACAACGGCCGCCACAAGAGCAATTACAAGATTGCTGATGAGCATTGCGTACCAGATTCCCGTGGTTCCAAGAGAGAGACCAAATATATATATCAATGGGAGACGGATAGCCCACAATCTTGAGATGTTAAGTACCATAGACTGCACAGTGTGACCTGATCCCCTCAAGGCCATATCAAATATGTTGTAACTAGCAAAGAAGGGTATCGAAAAGGAGACTATCCTGAAGTACTTCTCGCCTTCGATAAGAACGAGCGGGTCGTCTATGAAGAATGCGGTGACTTCCTTTCCGAAGAAGAATGTCCCTGTGCAGATTATTCCAACAATCAGCACATTTATTCCCGTCGCTTTCCATACAACTGAATAAGCATCATTCTTCCTTCCGGCCCCGAGATACTGCCCAACCATCGATGATGTTGCCTGAGATAGGCCGAATGAGAACATCGTTGCAAGCGATGTTATTCTGTTGCCTACACCGAGAGCGGCAGTTGCCACGGAGCCAAATCTGGCAACTATCGAAGTTATTATCAGAAAGGCAAGTGCCGTTATCGACTGCCCGGCCGAAGACGGCAGACCGATTCTCAGAACTCTAGTAAGAGTCTTCCACCTTGGCCAGAGATCTTTCAACTGGACTTTGAACCCTCTCTTCCCCTTGAACAAAATGACTGTCGCAACTATTACTATAAGTCCTCTGGAAACAACTGTAGCAAGCGCCGCCCCAAAGACCTCAAGTCTCGGAAAGCCTATTCCGAAGATCAGAAGTGGGTCGAGTACTGCATTCACCGATACGGAAATTCCCATCAGATACATCGGGGTTTTCGTGTCTCCTATGGCAGTGAAGAGTGAGTTGAAGGTGAACATTGTGAAGGTAAACGGAGCTCCAAGGAAGATGGTTCTCATATACGTATTTGTCACCGAGAGAAGCTCGGGTGGAATGCTGAGAAGCTTCAAGACCATTTCGGAAAAGACCGCTCCAAGCAGACCTACAACAACGGCAACAATGAAACTTATCGATATTACCTGTCCGGCGACATGAGAAGCCTCTTCTTTTCTGCCCGCTCCGATATTCTGAGAGACAAGTGCGAGCGCGGCTACGGAAAGTCCGCCACCGATAGAAATCAGAAGAAATATCGCTGGCCACGCAATCGTCGGTGCAGAGATCTCTACCTTCCCTAGTTTTCCAAGCCAGTAAGCATCAACCATGTTGTAGACTGTTTGAAATAACATGGTGATAACCGCTGGCCAGGACAATTTCAAGAGAGCGGCCATCATCTTCTCATTCAGTATATTGACTCGTTTCATATTCACTCCTATGATTTCGAATGCGTACCAATTTATTTATAACATATTCGTTACGAAATACGAAGCGAAGCCGAGGTTAGAGGACGGTGGTCAGAGGTTTGAAGAACAACGAACTAGATGGAAATTGCGCGCCAGTGATACTTTTGCACGCCGCCCGTGGTAGGGGGTTGGTAAGAGCAAAAGATCAGTTGCAAAATGCAGAAGTGATACTGCCTCCGGCAGGAAGTGAGGCTCGCTGGCGCGAGGAAGTGATGCCCGGAGGAACATCCGGGGAAGTGATGCTGACGCTTTCGCGCCAGGAGGCAAAAACCAAACAAAAAGAGCAAGCAAATTAAAGTAATCTGATCAGGACGAACTTACTTTGTCAGCTGAAGTGCTCCTGTTCAGGATCTGGTCTTATGGAAAATCGTGGTTGGGGGTCGGAGGTCGGGGGTTGGTAAGAGAAAGAACAGAAGTGATGCTGCCTCCGGCAGGAAGTGAGGCTCGCTGGCGCGAGGAAGTGATGCCCGGAAGGGAATCCGGGGAAGTGATGCTGGCGCTTACGCACCAGGAGGCAAAAACCAAAGAAAAAGAGCAAGCAAATTAAAGTAATCTGATCAGAACAAACCATTCTGTCATCCTGAAGCGCTCCTGTTCAGGATCTGGGCTTTGGAGGAACCTGGGTTGGGGGTTCGAAAGAGCAAGAGAAACCGGTTCACCGTTGAGCGGTTCTCCGTTCGCCGGGGAGAACATGTTCTTCGTTCCAGAGCGAGGATTTGTTCTTAGCTTTTGGTCAAACCATTCATTAATAGAGTAGAGGGAAAAGGAAAGCAAACAGGCCAAATAAGGATCTGAGATCTTGAAAAGCCCTTAAGAGCTCTTTAATCCCCTCTTGAGCTCATCATTCCCATAAGTCAGAGAGTTGGTGAGAAATCATATGATGCTCCTCCTCCCTTAACAAGATATGCTGTGTCAGGCTCTTGATTATCTTGATCTTATGTCCACTCTCCCGATGGATCAAGATCTTGGCCAGAATCATGCCAGATGACGTGAAGTAGGAAAAGACTGGGGATTCCAGATCTGCTCTTCCGACCTCTTGCCTCTGACCTCAGGCTCTTCCCAACCCAACGCCAAGGACGGGTCCATGATCTGGGACGAAGGACTAAGGACGGCTCTTCACAGCGTTCAGCGGGTCCTTGTTGTTAAGCGCACAGCGGTTCTTATGCTTGCAACTTGGAACATGCAACTCGCAACTGTTCTTTCTAAGGACGGGTTCAAGCTCTGAGACGAAGGCCCAAGGACGGCTCTGGCTTGAGCATTGCGGAATCTTGACCAATGGCGAAGAACCTGGACGCGCAGCATCGGAACAAACAGCCGCTCTCCCTGAACAGCTTCTAACGCTCTTAACAGACCCTAGACCCCAGAACGGTTCTAAGAGACTAACATCAGGATACCGATGAACGTTCACATGAATCTCGAGTACTCGATGACTCCCGATATTAGTCCTGCGAATACTTCAAGGAGCTCAATATCTGCTTTACTCCACTCGAACTGCCCGAAAAGCCTCTCAAGGCCAACAAAACCGATCAGCCTTTGCCTTGAATAGATCGGAATTACTACTAGCGAGACTATGCCCTGCCGAGCCAGAACGACGGCCTCTCTGTTTGCCTCTTCAGGGAGCTCATTAACTACGTAGGAAAGCACTTTGCCCTTCTGAAGCTCCTTCATCCACCAGGGAAACTCCTTGAAGGGTATCTTCTGAAGAAAAGGTTTTGCGCTTCTGACGCTTTCTTTGCACCATTCGTGGGTATTTCTAACCAGCTCGTTCCTGTAATCAAGAAGGAATACGTTAGACCTGTCGGCTGAAGTCAGCTCTCCGAGATGTTTGAGCGCCTTATCTATCGCATCATCTATGTTCTCGAACTCCTTCAGTGTTCCCGAAACCTCCGAGATCACGCGTTCGAAGTTTTTTCGCCATTGAAGTTCTGTTGCCATCTTTCTGAAGGCACTGGTATCTCTGGCCACGACCATCGTTACTATGCTGTCGTTTAGATCGAGCACCTTCATGCAAACCTCCACCTGAAGCTTATCACCACTTTTCATAGTAAGGAATGAATCGGTCGTAGACATCCCCTTAACCTGCAGATCGGCTCTGATTTTCTTCATCTCTGAATCAAGATCACCTGCTATCGTGTAAAAACTCATCTCTTGAAGCTCCTCATAAGAATATCCAAGCTTCTCGGCTGCACTATTATTGGCCTCAACAATTCTTCCCGGCCTGGAAGGATCGTCAAGACTTACGAGAAAGATCAGATCGTCTATCAGGCTTGAGAAGCCTTCATACTTAACCCTGAGAGACTTGTTCAGCGTGAAGCACTGATTACTTTCTGAAGCCCTTCCTCCGAGAAAAGGATCCTCAGAAACCGTTTCAACATGGATATTCCACCTGAGATTTGAAATCCTCTCGGAAAGAGTCTTGATCTCTGCTGTTCCATTGTCAATAATGTAGACTTTTATCGGTTTCACTGGATTCCCCCGAAATCAGGTAGAATGTACTCTACTCAGTATTTGAAAACAGTCCTCCCACCCAGAACAGTTTGCTTTACTTGAAGATCCTCGTTCAGCAGAACAAGATCTGCTTTATAGCCTCTCGATAGTCTTCCTCTATCCTCTATCTTCAGAGAGCTCAAGGCGTTGAAAGACGATACTCTAGCGAGCTCTTTGAGGGAACAGTTTGTAAATGTTTTGAAATTCCTTACGGCTTCGCTGAAGACAAGAACGGCTGCGGCTATTGTACCGTCCTCGAGCCTTGGTCTTCCGTTTTTGAGTATAACCTTCTGTCCGCCGAGTTCATATTCCCCATCGGGCATAGCAGTGGCGTCAATCGTATCGGTAACTATCATGATCTTTGAAGCGCCTTTAATGTCGTAAACGAGCTTCACAAAGCCCGGCAAGGAGTGGATTCCATCCATAATCATCTCTACGGAGAAGGGAAGCGACAGCACAGCTCCCACACAGCCCAGATCCCTGTGGTGAAGAGTATTCATTCCGTTCGGAAAGTGCGTGATTCTATCGCAACCTTGATTATATGCTCTTTCCATGTCATCAAAAGATGCATCTGTGTGGCCTAGCGACACAGTAATATTTCGTTTTTGTATTAGATCTTGCGCCTGTGAAAAACGTTCCAGTTCTGGAGCTATAGTAATTAGCCTTACCGGCTCTATAAGGGTCTCTTCTATCTCCTCAAGATTTATCCTTCTTATAAGTTCTGGATTCTGTGCTCCCTTCCTTTTGAGACTTAAGTAGGGGCCTTCATAATGAACTCCCCCTACCGAAGTCTCCGGATTGTCGTCCAGATAGTCTTTAACCGTTCTGGCTGCGGAAAGGACAGCCGAAGGAGTCGAGGACATCGTGGTTGGAAGGAAGTAAGTCACTCCTTGCGAATAAAGAAACTCTTCCCACTTCCTGAGACCTTTCTCATTCATGGAAAGCGCGTCAACTCCCACAGAACCGTGCGTATGGGGATCGACGAATCCCGGCATAATTATCCCTTCGTACTCCATGGTTCCGGTAATCCGCTTTACTTCAGAGATCACGTTTCCTTCTATCTTTACTCTTCCAACAAACTCACCGTCTATTGGATCTACAACCAACACGTTCTCGAATCTCATTTATCCTCACCTACTATCTCGTTTTTTTCTTATCATGGCCAGGTTATCTGACTGCCAGTGGACATCTTTCCTCTTCCCATGAGAACTCTTTCATCGAGATCGAAGATGCCTCTGTAGTACGCAGAATAGACTGCAAACCACTGCAAGGGGATCATCAGAAGGAACGGGGCAAACAGCGGATCGAAGTCGCCATAATCCTTTGCGTCGAACCGAATAACCTCTGCGCCATTAGATTCTGCAATCTTTATAACTCTCTCACTCATGTCTCTCGATTCGTCAGTTCCAACAAGGAAGACCATTACAGGCTTATGGCCGTCTAGCATTTCGGCAGGGCCGTGTCTAAATTCAGAGGTTTCCATGAAAGAAGCGTTGATTCTCATGTTCTCCATGAATACCGTGAGTCCAAATTTGTAGCCTATCGCATAGGCCGCTCCACTTGCAAGAACATAGAAGAGATCGCAGTCCTGATACTTTCTTGCGAGTCGATAAGCCCTCGGTTCCTCTTCCTTGTAGATCCTGCCTAAAAGTTTTGGCATCATCGCTATCTGCTCCAACTGCTTTGATACGTCTTTTCCCTTTAGTCTCGCGATTTCGAGACTGAATATGAAAGCTCCCGCAAGAGGTAGAATGAATAGGCCATTCGAGTTGTACACGATTGCCTCGTCTGCTTCTCTTGCAAGTATGCTGTCTGGTTTACTTGTGAATGCAATCGTTGTAGCTCCCTTTTCATTGGCAAATCTTAGCGCGGCTGCCGTGTCTTCGGTATTCCCCGAAAAAGAAGCAAGTACCACAAGCGCCTCCTTGTCAAGCCTTGCAGGGTTCTCCCAAATGAAGTCGTAGCTCTTGTAGTATTTCGAGGGCACATCAGTCATCTTGTTAAGGACATAATCCCCAGAGTAGAGGTTACACCAAGAATTGCCGCTTCCCACCCAGTAGATCTGCTTATAACCTTTATCTAAAGCAGCCTTTGCCAGATCCTTAATCCTTCCGGCATGTTCTTCGAGAAAGGCAGAAAGGTCTTTCTCAAGAGATGGGGCTGTAAACAATACGCTCTGCTTCGCATCCGTCAAAAAATCATCCAGTGTCAATCCAAACACCTCCAAATATCTATCAAGAAGTCTAATCACTTTCTCGGTGCTGCGCATGATTCCCTAATTACCAGCTTTGTAGGAAGTCTGGTAAGCTCCGTTTCGTTTCTCTGACCTCTTATACTCATCAGAATTCGTCTGGCAGACAGGTTCCCTATCTCTCTCGTATTCTGAGCAACCGACGTTATTGGTGGGTTAGCCAGGTCAAACCAAACTATATCGTCAAAGCTCACAACGGACAAATCCTCTGGAACTCTGACTTCCATGTCCTTTGCAGCTAGAAGCAACCCCGCAACCATGTAGTTGTTTGTCGCAATAACTGCCGTCAGGTCCTTGTTGCGGCTTAAAAGCGACACACCGCTCTTGTAAGCGCCATCTACTCTGAACCCTCCGAGTTTGATCCAGGAAGGGTCTAGTTCTATTCCGTGCGCCTCAAGCGCTTTCTGATAACCCGCAATTCTTTCGTAGTTGGTGCTGATATCGAGAGTATCCGACAGGAATCCTATGTTTCGATGGCCAAGCTTCAGCAAGTATTCGGTCGCCTCAAAGCTACCCCCAATGTCATCGCTGACTACCATGTCTACGTCTAGTTCTTCAATAACCCTGTCAATGAGAACGATCGGGATCTTTGCTTTGACCAACTCTCTCAGATGGTCGGAGTTAGTTCGTGAAACGGGAGCGAGAATCAATCCATCTACTTGCTTCTGAAAGAACTTATCTATAGAGATTATTTCAACATCCAGTCTTTCATCTGTACTCGTAACAATCAAACTGTATCCTTCAGGTACTATCACATCGCTTATGGCTCTTGCAATTGTAGAGAAGAAGGGATTCTGAATGTCACCTACAATCAATCCTATGTTCTTAGTCTCTCCAGTAACCATGCTTCTCGCAATGTAGTTCGGCTTGTACTTGAGTCTCTTGGCGACTGCTAAGACCTTCTCTCTTGCTTCTTTGCTGACATATCCGTACTTTCCCATTACTCTAGCCACCGTTGCCCGGGAAAGCCCGGTCTCTCTTGCTATATCGTCCAGCGTCGCTGCCATACTCAATCACCTTCCAAGAATACTTGCGGCAAATAAATACCTCTTTGTGATAACGGTATCATATGCTTTGATCTATTCTAGCTTATTCTCTTAAGTTGTGTCAAGTTTACCAACATTGATTAAATTAGCTCCTAAATTGACTATTAGTTTTTTGTGTTTTGTGGTTATAATGGTATTGTATGAATAAGTGAGAACGCTCTCATGATTGTTCTTTGGGTTTCCTGGAGCTTTTTGTTTTATTTGATCTTGGAGGTGCATCTTTGCAGACAATTAAAAGTTTTCAAAAAAGGTTTGACAGCACTCTTCTGAGGGCTGCCGCAACAAGGCGAGAGGCGGAGATTTTCATTGAAGAAAGTGTTGCTTGCGATTTCAGAGCGGTTGTAGTTCCCTGGTATTTGATGGACAAAGTGGTAGCCAGCGTTCGGGGTAAAGATATCTCGGCGGCCTGTGGATCGGGCTTCCCTTTCGGATTTGATTCAACCGAAACCAAGGCTTATATGATAAATGAAGCTCTGGCACTAGGTCCTGAAGTCAGGGATATTGACATAACGGCAAACATATCGGCAATGAAGTCGGGTGACTGGAATTACTTTGAAGAGGAGATCTCATATCTTTCAGGACTGCTTAAGGGTATTACCTGTAAAGTGATCATTGAAGTCTCTTATCTCGAAAGTAAAGAGATAGAGAAGGCTTGTTCTATACTCCTTAATCTGCCGCACGTTGATTTTGTGAAGACAGGAACTGGATATGGCTCCAGAGCAACCACAGTCGATGACGTCAAGATAATCAAGAGCGTTGTTGGAGACAAGAAGGGAATAAAGGTATCCGGCGGAGTGAAGACCCTCTCTCAGGTAGAGGATTTCGTCGCTGCGGGAGCGGATATCTTTGGTTCAAGCAGCGCCATAGAGATCTACAAGGAATTTGTCGACAAGTACCCAGGGCAGACCGATCTGCCGTGAAAGAGCAAAGAATCAAATGGAGGTATCTATGAGACTGTTCATTGATGACGGAAACGTAGAAGCTATAAGTGAATTGTTCGATCTAGGATTCTTCTCCGGAATCAGCACTAATCCGAGTATTTTGAAGAGAACTGGAAGGAGGCCTCTTGAAGTCATTCAGGAGATGTTGAAGAGATTCTCTGGCTCTCTCTTCGTTCAGTGTGCCTCAAGAAACTACGACGAAGTGATAAGAGAAGGAAAGGAGCTCTTCAAACTCGATCCCAAAAGGATAATACTCAAGATTCCCTTCTCCAGAACGGGCATTAGAGTTCTAAGAGAATTCAAGCAGCTGAAGATCCCTGCCCTGATTACTGGTGTTTTCTCGGTGCCGCAGGTACTAATGTCAGCCGAAGCAGGTGCCGATTACGTTGCCCCATACGCAAACAGAATAGAGAATCTAGGGATTGACCTCTCGGTTGTGGAGAGTATGCAAAAGGTTATTACAAACGGAGATTATGAGACTAAGCTCATCGCAGCAAGCTTCAAGACACTAACTCAAATCTCTAAAATGGCCGAACTCCCAATATACGGTATGTCGCTTCCCGTAAGTATGTACAGTGAGTTCTTTGCTCACAGCGGAACACTGAAGGCCATTGATAATTTTGATGCAGACTGGGATTCAATAAAAGACCGTGAATGGGTTCCATTTAAGTCCTGAGTTCTATTTGCGGCCGAAAGCGAGGTTCTATCTTGAAGTATATAATGGCTCACGACCTTGGAACGACAGGCGACAAGGCAACCCTATTCAGCGAGGCTGGAAACCTTGTGGCTTCGTCCTTTTTCGGCTATGAGACTTTCTATCCCGGCCCAGGAATGGTTGAACAAGATCCCGAAGCGTGGTGGACTTCCTTCTGCCGGGCTACTTCAGATCTTGTCAGTAAATCCGGAATTTCCGCAGAAGATCTCTCGGCCGTAAGTATAAGCGGTCAGATGATGGCGGTTGTACCTGTAGACAAATCCGGTGGATTGCTCAGGAGAGCAATAATCTGGGCAGATTCAAGAAGTTCTGAGCAAGTGAAAGCTCTTCTCTCGACTTTCTCAGAGAGTGATATCTACAGAATAACCGGTTCAAGGCTCTCTCCAACTTATCAGGGACTGAAAATCGCCTGGCTGAGAATGAACGAGCCGGATGTATACGAAGGTACATACAAGTTTCTTCAAGCAAAGGATTACATAAACCTGCGCCTCACCGGCAAATTCGCAACGGATTTTTCTGATGCGGTTATGACGTCTCTATTTGATATCTCGAAACTTTCGTGGTCTCCAGAAATGATCTCAGCCCTCAAAGTCGACAATTCGAAATTACCAGAGGTTCTCCCCTCAATTACCGATCTTGGGAAGATGAAGTCTGATGTGGCCAGAGATCTTGGTCTCTCTGAATCCTGTAGAGTGATTCTGGGGGCTGGAGATGGCTGTAGTGCAGCTGTAGGGGCAGGTGCAGTTGAAGTCGGCGATACTTATCTCTATCTCGGATCTTCATCGTGGATCTCAACGATAACGAAAGAACCCTTACTGGATAGGCAAATGCGAGTCTTCACTGGAGCCCATGCGATCGAAGGACATTACTTCCCCTCAGGAACCATGCAAGCCGGTGGCAGCTCGTACAGCTGGATTAAAGACATGCTGTATGGGGATAACTTCCTGTATCGGAACGAACAAGACGTTTACAGCTATCTGGACAGAGTGCTGCTCGATTCTCCAAGTCACGGCGAACCGATCATCTATCTTCCATATCTGCTTGGTGAGAGAAGCCCAATCTGGGACTCCAATGCCAGGGGAACATTCATTGGTTTGTCTGCCTCTCACAAGAAGCTAGATATGGTCCGGGCCGTTATCGAGGGCGTTTCAATGAATCTCAAATGGATTCTCGATACCCTGGAGGAGTCTCTGCCAATCACCAGTATCAGGGTAATCGGCGGAGGAATAAAGAGCAATATATGGAAGAAAGTTCTAGCAAACGTTCTTGGAAAGACACTGACCGTTCCGGAAAACGTAGATGAAGCAACCTCAATCGGAGCAGCGATAATTGCCGGTGTTGGTTCGGGTCTTTTCAATTTCTCGGCGGTTCGCAGATTCATTGAAGACGTGGATAAGATTGAACCGATCCGGGATGAGCAAGAGCGCTACCTGAAACTGTACAGCCTCTTCAAAGAGTCGTACTGTTCCCTCAGGAAGACTTATGAAGGGCTTGCCGGAATCAGAAGGGGCTAAGCTCACTTAACGGGAGTTGTACCAGAACAGAGCGCCGCAGCCAAAGTCTAGCTACATCCGCGGCGCCCTGTTTATTCTTTGTAGCTTCTAGAAACTGACTTCCCTTTCTTCACAAATTCGAGAAATCAATTTCTTAATCTACCCGCTTTTTGAACACACGATGTTCAAAACTACCGACTTTTCGACGAAACCATTCTCAAGTCGGCCTCTCTCGGGGGTTCAAAACTGCATTTTCAAAGGTCAGTTCCGACAATGATTTGTGCATTTTCTATTCACTCACTAAAACTTTTGAACATTTGCTATCTTCCTCTATTCCATTCAAAAACCTTACGATTCTTCCCTTTGCGCTAAAACAAATGGTTACAGACGTTGAATTATGAACAAACTTGTATTTCTTTCTCGGAGTGGTCTCTAGGGCTTTTCTACACACTTCGTTCAAAGCCGGAAAGTTATGAACACGCAGTCAATTCCACCACATCAAAGCGTTCCAAGGGTTTTCAACGAGTTTTGAACATACCTAATTATTATTATTTATAAAGATATATTAGGATACAGATAAAAGCAAATTACTCTCCTCATGGGACACAAAGCAACTTTGAGCAACTCATAATTCTTGCTTATGCAACCATTTCAGATTGAAAATGAATCACAGGACATCAATAGCCGAAAACGGCTTATCTACATCTATAGATTCATGCTTAGTTCCGTAATAGAAGTCGACTTCATTCAAATCGACAACAAATAGCGAGGCACAATCATAGGTTCTGAAATAAAGTTTAAGCTTCTTATTGTCTTTTATCATAACCCATTGAGTACTTTCAAAAGCTTCTGTACTACTTTCTTCTCTTTTCGAAACTCCTGCGGGAATATCTACTGTGTTTAGGAGATGACGGGTGAGCATTACTCCCTCCTCTTCTGTCTCAACTGGATCAGAAAACTCTCTTAAGAAACTTATTCTAACAAATCTAGAAGGAGGACTTCCATCACCCGGAATTCCAACATAACCACTGCCAAAACCAATTCCCTTATACGTTATTCCATTTATCTCTGTTTCTTTCATATAAGGGCTTAGATTCACATAATTCCTCAAATTAGACAGGTGCCACAGAAGTTCAGCAGAATTTGTCAGAACTCCATTTAGATTTTCGTAAATACTCACCTCACCATTAATGAATTCAACAACCCATACTTCCACCGGAGCTATCATATAAAGACAAATGAAGAGGAGGTACTTCCTGGAGCAATTCATTCACTTCTCCCCATATGGTTAACTCGCTGAGAGCTCTCTTCAAAGAATCAAGATTGTCGAAATTTAGAAGAATCCACGCAGGAAGATCGAACAACTCTATTACCTTCGAAGGATCCGAAGAGGGGACAACCTCTTCGTACTCAGTTCCAGGCAACCAAAGGGCACTCAAAGACAAACCCTTCTCATTCATTCCATCTGCGATAGCTGTCAAAAGGCCAAAGGCATTCAAACCCACAAATCCATATTTGCTTTCCCAGGATATCGCTTCAGAGCCGTCCGGCATATGACTGCTGAAACTGTCGCCTCTGTTGAAAAAAACAACTTTAGAATCAAGTGCATGCGAAAACTCCATGCTTCTGCCTGAAATAACCAGTCCATTGCCCTTTTCAAGCGAAAGAAGGAATTCAGTACATCCTAACGAAACGGAAAACCAACACAACAATAACTAATGTCAGTTTTCTCACTCGTTTACCTACTTTGACGGTTGAATTGAAGGCTACGAAATGAATCCCAAAACAAACAAGCTCTTCCGATAAGCGAACTGTTCAGACATTTCCAGAGCCAAACGTAATCAGTATATACCCATACTTTTCTCAGAAATAGGATTGTAGACAGTAACAGATAAATAAGAATCAAAACGGGGTTTGCAACCCACTCCCGTCTAGCTTTATAGACTACTTATATGGACGAACAAAAAGAATAAATACAGACTCTATTTTTCTGACTCCTTACCGATAAATGCCAACACTATGTGGTTCGTACCGAAAACCAGCAGAGTAATTCCGATCATTATCGCAACAGAAAGACCTGCAATTAAAGGATGCAGGACAAGAATTACACCGCCAATTAGAACGAACACGTTTAATGCTATACTTAAAAAGTAAATTCCCTTTCCAGCAGGTTTTAGCCTATCGGCGTTTATAAGATTGTTGATAGCATCAACTATAAACCATATAGCAATAATAAAAGCAAATACATTCGCTGCAAAGAGAGGCCTAAAAAGGAATATGATTCCGGTAATAGCCAACAATATCCCGAGTATCAAGGCAAAAAACACCTTTGCACCGGTTCTGTCCTCCAACTTAAAGAATGCAACTATCAACATGATCCCTCTTACAAGAACTACTATACCAAGCATAATTGCAAGGGTTAAGAATGTCGACAGAGGATGACTCAAAGAGAAAACTCCACCAATAACAAGAACGAAACCTACAAGAAGAGAAATCCAGTCAAATTTCTTTGCTTCTGCCATACTATCGCCACCTTTCCCCATTCGTAAGAGAATGGTTCTATTATCTTGAGTTTATCACTTAATCT
>NZ_JPGZ01000048.1:0-14317 GCF_003351125.1 Mesotoga sp. Brook.08.YT.4.2.5.2. | reverse complement strand
CGTGGCTGCTTCTTCTCTTTATCCCAGTAAGATATTCCCTCATAAACGTAGGTAACCCCTGTATCCTTATTTCTTACATGAATACGATGAGCCATGCATTCACTCCTCTCAATAGGTACAATTATACCTAATACATGCACGAAATGCAAGCCCACAAGATACTGTAACGAAGATGCTCTGTTGCCTTCGAAGAAACCTAGTTACAAAACAAGCGGGATGTCAGGTTGTTCTTGAATTGTAATCACTATACCTGGGTTCATGAACTCCTACACTCTTGATCTTGGTCCCCGCTTGTGGTGGAGTGTGTGCTCTTTGAAGTGCTTCTAAAACTAGTGGCATATCCGAAGTTGAACGATGAATTCGCTCTTTGGCGTTATGTGGTTTGTGCTCTATGTGTTCTTACTAGGAACCAACAGCCGCTCTCAAGAGGAGTTTTATAGGTCAGCGGCTTTTCCGGTCCTCAAAGACCTACACCATCCGCCACTGCGTGACCCTTAAGGGAGAACTTAAGATCAGATTCATCAGGAGCCAAACACAGCATTCATGCAAGAGAGAAGCGTCAACATATGAGTGCCGTTGAACTCAATGACTTACGGATAATGATGAGGAAAAAAAGCGAGCTCTATGCTCTAGTCTGTAAGTCGAGACTTCTTCACTGCGGGTGGGCAGTACAGAGGATCGAGTCCCGCAGCTGCAGGGATGTAGATCCTCATAGTTATGCTGAACAGTCCATCAGGGGCTGGTAACCAGTTCGACTCCTTGTCCGGTCCCGGTGGTTCGTGCTGCAAATAGAGAATTAGAAATCCATCTTCTTCATAGATCAACTCAGATCTGTCCCCGATTGAATACCTGTTAAGAGAATTTGAAACCATCATCTGATCCGTGTCATACATGGTTATTGACCAGAATCCCCTGGGATCAACCGGAGGCATCTCTTCCTTTGAAAATGAAAGCGTGTAATTGAATCTCGAGGCATCTAGTAGATCCCCATCGCTGTCAACTCTGCAGCTAGGGTAATAGGCCTCTTCGAGATCATTTCCAAAAAGCCCTATGTGAGCAGCGGCTGCTCTAACAAGATACATTCCCTGCATTCTCTCCCTATCGCCGAAGATTCGTTCGGACATTGTCCATCCATTTCTGATCGTTCCCAAAACAGAACCTGGATTGCATATAGAAGCACGAGCTTCGGCGATTCCTGAATCAATTGCTTCTCTTACCGGTTCCGTCAGGCTGGACGGATCGAACGGATAATCCGGACCAATTCCTATTCTCGAGAAGTCATAGATTAGGTCTCTCTCTGAAGGATGAATCTCTAGTTGCCCAAGCAGGAAATTGAAGTATGCAATGAATCCGATAGAATCAGCAGCTTCTTGGTCAAAAGGAAGAAGAAAATCGTCTAGAAGAGGAGGTGAGACATCGCCAGCAAAATCACTCAAAGGTCTCAGAACATAATTCTCCTGTATCTTCAATACTTCTTCAAGATCTCCCGGTAGCTCGCTATTCACGGCTGTCCTAACTAAACAGTAGACAAAGTTTCCCTCGCTAACGAACATTTTCTCAACATCTGAAGGTACTTCTCCTTCCCAGTTGGGTCCCGCAATCATTATTGTCAATGGATCTGAGCCGGTGACCCTAGTACCTGCGTAAGCAAAATTATGAGTGTACATGTCTATGAACTGCAATGAAAAGTAGCGATCGGGTACTGGCGGAATCTCCACTACAACGGGCTCACTTCTTAGATCAAGCCACGCAGATGAATAAAGTGTGTCGTTGTTTGAGCGCACTATGAGTCTGCTATGGGGACCAAATAGGTTCTTAACGTGGGTTAATGAATTGAATCCACCTCTTTCCGTTACCTGAACATACATCGTTCGGTAGTTTTCTAGCATAGGATATGCAAAAACATAGGCCTCGTTCGCCAATTCCTTCGCTTCGTCAGGATCAACTGTCAGGCTCTGCTGCAATGCAAAGGCTGATAAGACGAGCATCAAAATCATTGACCACGAAAGTAATACTTTCCTCACAAGATACAACCCCCTATCTCCAAAAGCGACTAGGCTAACAATTGCCTAACCGGAGCGTTTAAAATAATCCTGAAAAGAATCTCTTGTGAATCAGGATTCTCATTCCAAAATACTATCATTTTGATTCTTCTCAGATGCTATCTATAGATCACCCACCAATTGTTGATTTGATATTTATCGGTATCGTTCACAGTGCCACAGTTGTAGGAAGAGGTGGAACTGGTATAAACCTGATGATACGAAACGTACTTGCCACTGGAAGCATGCCTAAGCCTTACTATCTCTCCGTAGTACAGTTTGTCTGTGCCGAACAGAGTTCCCAGAACATTGATTCCTGTAGGCTCGATGAATAGGTCCCACTGAGCAGTGTCATGATTCAGATACAGACAGTAAGTCGTACTTGGATATTTGTACTTGTCGTCTTTTGTATCAATTGTGTAGTACTTAGAAAGGTTATATGGAGCGAGGCACATGTCACTTAGCTGCGTTGTGGCCCGCAACCATACCGCGTGATCTTTTGTGACTGGTCCCGTCGACCACCCCCAGGAATCCCCAGTTCCTTTGTCACCTTTGTTTGTTAATATCAACCACGAACTATATCTCCCCGAGGTTGTTCTGTTTGTGCTGTTGACCTTCACAAGATCGACTCCAAAACTATCCCATGTAGGAATGAAGAGAATCCAGTTTTTTTGCCAGTACGCCTCGTCATCGATTTTCATATATCTGTTGAGCGCGACATTCAGGACTCCTATATGATCCGGGTCAGTAGGGTCAGTGCTTCTTCCGTATATGATCTCCCTCTGCAGATTGTTGACTCTCAATGAGGGAGCGTAGGCCGATATTGCTAGAGATTGGACATATGAGGTCTCCGGGCCTATGTTCAAAGCATACTTCGTTTCATCTAGGTATTCCTCTGCGATAAACAGATTATTGCAGATATTCTTATGAGTATTCTCAAGAAGGGTTATTGCGTAAGGCGTCTGAACCACATTGTTGTTGGTGCTCCTGGAAATCGTGTATTTGCCTTCTGAAAGGTTTTCAAAGACATATCTTCTCAACACTACCCCTGGCTCGACTGTCTGCTCTGTATCTTGATATGTATATCCTAAGAGACGATATGTGCCGAGTGGATCACTCGCTTCTAATGCTTCGTCGATAGCGGTGAGCTGAATATCCTGTTTGTCCAGAGTGAGTTTGATGCCGGAAGCGGAATTCCTGAACACGTTGAATGCCGGGAGCAAAATCCCTAGAGTTTTCTGGAAGCTGGGCAGTGTTGTAGGTAACGACATGGGTTCGGTATTCCAGAAAACTCTCACGACTATCCCGGAATCCAACCCCATAGCCTTCAGGGCTGCGTTGTCTGCTTCGTTGTAGAACCAGGCTTTGTCAGCATCATAAGCAGGGTTCAACATAAGGCCTTCGCCACCGACAATGTATGTTACGAATGTCTCCAGCCAATGCCAGAAGACTTCAACTTCCTCTGCGATGTACGAGTTGTAGTTCTGCAAGTGCAGCTGCGAAAGGCTACTCCCCTGCTTGTGCTCATATTCAACCAGAAGGTTCAGAGCGAGGAGTTGACGGGTTGTGAGAGCTTTGAAAAGACCTATGTAAGCTTGAACGTACTCTATAAACACAGGCGAATCGGCAGGACATCTCTGTGAGAATCCAAAACCGGTATCTGTAGTTCCATCGATCAGCTTGGCCGATCTAATGGCATTCATTGCGTTGGTAATGAAAATCTCGAACAGAGACATATAACTCGTGTCAGCAGTTCCTCCAACGATAACTTTCTTGATGTTAAGCATAACCTGATCCAATTTGCTGATCTGAATATCGTACATCAGTTCCTGGATGGCGACATCTGTGGTAGTCGTTGCATCGAGAGTTGTAATGAACATATACTTGTTGGTGCAGGTTTCGATCGGAGTGAAGTAGTTCTGATCTACCATTCTCACATACGAATCGTAATACTGCTTGTCAAGCTTCGTGAGAATGCTCTGTATTTCGGCATCAATAGTATCAAGCTTTGCAGACATCACGTCCAGCTTGTCGTTTATCTCCTGAACCTGGTTGAGAATCTCGCTTATCATTTCTGCGCTTTGATCACCGAGTCCAAACAGGCTTTTCATAACCCACGATATCGCACTTACGGCACCCTTTGATACTATACCGGCTGTTATTCCTTTCAAGAGGTCCTTGGCTATGCTTGAGATGTCAATATCCAGAGTCGCACCAACGCCGAAATTGTACTTGGCGCCGCCGACAATTGCCTCGACAATTACCTCTATGAAGTCCCTATAAACTCCGCCGAAGTTTTCATGGACGAAGTCCGAAAGTCTTTTCATAGAGAAATACGAGGTCTCGAACTTAGGGTGAAGCTGGCTCAAAACATTCACCTCAGGGGGAACGTTTAGGGCTTCTCTGACCTGACTGATGGCCTCTGCATAGCTGGTTCCCATTCTGAACATGTAGGCCGTAAAAACTGATGTGACTGGATTTACAAGTATTTGCTCCGAATAGAACGACTCTTCGACAACCGAGGCGAAGGCATCAGTCCTTTCCTGTTCTTCGGGAATATCGAAGGACGCCAGAATTATTACCGGAAACTTCAGCCCCGTGGGTATGGGTATCGAGAACCTCCCATAATTGTCGGTTTCAAACTCGCCTTCAATGACCTGATTTCCGTCTAGGTCAAAGACCTTCACGATAGCGTTTTCAATATATTCGTCTGCAAAAACTGTGCCCTTAATTGCATTTGTTCGAAGAAGACCAACGCAACCCGTGACAAAGATTAGCAATACCAGAAGAAAAAAGAGAGAATACTTCTTCATTTACAACGCCCCCCAAATATCTCGATTTGTAAATCAGCTTATTGGCAAAAGCGCGTCTATGTGGAGAGTTCAGGTCTCGGAAGAAAGTTGATTTATCGAATTATATATGAGATTTATGGAAAATCAGTCATTTGTTCACACTGTGAAAGTCAAATCTCTGGTAGCGGGAATGAAACATTTTTTTGTGGTCTAGGAGCCTTAGGAATTCTGAGCTGCAAAAATCCTTATCGAGTATCTACAAAAAACGGATTAGGCTTGAAAACCGTCTGAAGAGTTTACGAAGAAAGAAAAAAACCCCACTATTGGTAAAATGGGAGTGTAGGAGGTCTGCTTTAAGGACCACAGAAGGGCGAAATCTGATAGTGACAAAGCATAACCTGGAGTGATACATCTCTGAAGCTGGAAGCTTTGGAGCATCAAACCGAGAATCGGAATTATTTAGAAAGAGGTGCCTCATATGGAGATAGGGATAGTAGGACTTGGCAAAATGGGAGGCAATATCGCCAGAAAACTCGTCGCCGGCGGACATACTGTCATCGGCTATAATCTGAATTCGGAGATCACAAAGGCTCTGGCTGAAGAGATAGGACTTTACCCGGCCTTTTCTCTGGAAGAGCTTGTGGGAAAGTTGACGCCGGTTCGGATTCTTTGGTTGATGATTCCAGCAGGCGTTCCAACTGAAACGACCGTAAATGCTCTTAAAGACTTGCTAGATTCTGGAGATATCGTCATTGACGGAGGCAACAGTAATTATAAAGACTCAGTTAGGCGATCGGAGAGACTTTCAGAAAGAGGAATCAAGTTCGTAGATGTAGGCACTAGCGGGGGAACTTGGGGATTGACAGAAGGTTACAGCATGATGATTGGAGGGGAAAGAGAGATCATAGAGAACCTCACGCCATTATTCACAACGCTTTCGCCTGAGCAAGACAAAGGGTGGGGAAGAGTCGGACAAGCGGGAGCCGGCCATTTCGCAAAGATGATCCACAACGGAATAGAGTATGGGTTGATGCAGGCCTATGCGGAAGGATTCGAGATTCTTAGAGCGAAGAAGGAATTTGACTTCGATTTGAAGGAAGTGACCGATATATGGCTTCACGGAAGCGTGATCAGGTCATGGCTTCTTGAGTTGATTAGCGATATACTAGCCGGTGATCAGGATCTCCGTAACATAGAACCATGGGTTGCAGATTCTGGAGAAGGACGTTGGGCAGTTGTTGAGGCAATGGATCTCGACGTCCCCGCCCCGGTAATTACATTGTCTCTACAGAAGCGAATTGAGAGCCGCGTTGAAGAGGATTATTCGGCAAAACTCCTTGCAGCCATCAGAAACAGGTTTGGCGGCCACGAAATAAAACAAACAAGACTGGAGAGTAGAGATGGCGAAGACTGAGAATTCAATAATGATTGTATTCGGAGCTTCCGGTGATCTTACACAACGAAAACTGATTCCGGCTGTTCACTCCCTCGGTTGTGAAGGACTGCTGCCTGAAAAATTCGACGTTATCGGCGTTTCTAGGAGCAAGATATCGGATAAAGGCTTTAGAGATAGGTTATTCTCTGGGGTTCAGGATTACTCCAGATCTGATCCAAAGATCTGTAATCTCTGGAAGGGATTTGAAACTAAGATCGAGTACTTGCAGGGCGAGTATGATCAAGAAGAGACATACGGTGAACTGAAAAAAAGGATAGACAAATTGGAGAAGAACGAGCAGGCTAGATCAAATCTTCTTTTTTACCTCTCTATTCCTCCCGAAATGCATTCGATCATACTGAGACACTTGGGCAAATTGGGTCTCAGTGGATCTGAGGGAAGAGAAGTCCGCGTCGTGATCGAGAAGCCTTTTGGAAGAGATCTTGAAAGCGCAAGAAAGTTGAATTCGATCGTTCACGAGTCTTTTAGGGAAGACCAGATTTTCAGGATAGACCACTTTCTCGGAAAAGAGACCGTTCAGAATATACTTGCTTTCCGTTTTGCCAATTCGATATTTGAACCATTATGGAATCGTCAATACATTGATCATGTTCAGATAACTGTTGCTGAGGATATTGGAGTAGAACACAGGGCAGGATATTACGATACCGCTGGGGTTTTGAGAGATATGTTTCAAAATCACATGCTTCAGCTTCTGACTTTAGTGGCTTTGGAACCGCCAGCAGTTTTCGAGGCGGATGCTCTAAGGGATGAGAAGGTCAAAGTTCTGAGATCAATGAACAAGTGTTCAGACGTCGTTCTGGGTCAGTATGATGGCTATCTTGAAGAAGAAGGAGTTGCCAAGGATTCAAAAACGCCTACATATGCTGCACTTAGGATGTATGTGGATAATTGGAGATGGAAGGGAGTCCCATTCTATCTTCGATCTGGCAAGAAAATGAAGAGAAAGGTTTCGGAAATCTCCGTCCATTTCAAGAGCGTTCCTCATATGCTTTTTGGACAATCCGGAAATGGCGAAGATGTCAGTCCGAACATTCTATCTCTTTGTATTCAACCTGACGAAGGAATGAAGCTGTATTTCGAGGCAAAGATTCCTGGTGGTCCGATGAAGACCAGAACAGCCAAAATGGATTTCAGTTTTTCCAGCGGATTCGGTAATGACACCCTCCCTGATCCATACGAGAGACTCCTTTTAGATGTAATGCAGGGTGATGCATCATTGTTCGCCAGATCTGATGAAATCGAGTTAGCTTGGGGAATAATCGACCCTATAATAAGAAGACAAGAGAATGGAGAAATCAAGTTGTGCACTTATGCAACCGGTAGTTGGGGTCCCGAAGAAAGCAGTTTTCTCGTTTCGAGGGAAGGCCGGGAGTGGTTTGTTTGCTGTTGTGGTGAGGATGGAGAACTACCAGAGGAGCAAGATGTCGGCGGCAAATAGGCAGTTGAGCATCTTCGAAAACTTTGAGCAGCTATCACATGCGGCCGCCGAAACTTTGGCAAAACTAATCGAGAACAGAACAACCGTTCATGAGAGATTTTCAGTAGCTCTTTCGGGAGGTTCTACGCCCGAAAGACTTTATGAAATTCTTGCCGAAGAACCTTACAAACAAGGTATTCCCTGGCGAAAAGTCGACCTTTTCTGGGTAGACGAGAGGTGCGTTACTCCCGATGACGATGAAAGCAATTACGGACTCGTGAAGGAGCTTCTACTTAGAAGGATCGAGATTCCCCAGGAAAACATTCACAGAATCAAAGGTGAATTATCCCCTGAGATTGCCGCGGCTCAATACGAAACAGAACTGATTAACTATTTTGGAAAACATTCCACAGATTTCGATCTTGTAATATTGGGATTTGGAGAAGACGGCCACACGGGGTCTCTCTTTCCCGGTTCGACTGAGATTCACGACCATGATTCCCTCGTACTTACCAGCGAAGTGAGCTACGATGGAAGGCCATCCAAAAGGGTTACGCTTGGTCTGCGAGCTCTAAAGCAAGCCCGAAACATCTTCGTTCTGGCCTCCGGAAAGGCGAAGGCAGAGATCGCTAGGTTGGTTCTGGTCCAAAATGATTGTGAACTACCAATAAGTCTTGTATCTCCTGAATATGGGAAACTCTTCTGGATGATCGACAAAGAAGCGGCTCGGCTTCTGCCTAAAACTTTTCTTGATGAGCTTCAGAAATCCAATTCTTGACTTTGTTTTGACTAGAAGATCTCAATTGAATCAGAGATAACCGACTTCGTAATCTATTAGAATCCGTTAAGAGAGCAAAAGCAAGAGATTCTTCGATGATGGAAATCGACTGAGTAGAGATTTCTTTTCATGAATTCCATGATATTCGTTGGCTACATAGATAATTCCTCGGAGTTCCCCGATCAATAGCTATTGATTGGGGCTAAGCTCACATTCTAAAGAATGCCCTTTCAGAAGAATTTCGAACACCATAACTGTTAATTCCGTGTTTTTGCCTCCATTTGGTTCAGGTCGAATCTCATTGACTTCCGATTAACGATTGGCAAGTAGTATAATTTCAATGAAAGAAATGGCGTTTCAATAGATGAAATACAGGGAGGCGTATTAATGGACGTTGTTGGCAAGTTTGGGAGGATACTCATACCAATGAGCACCGCTTTTGCAGCTGATTATTCGATCGACTATCCGATGACCAGGAAGATAGCGAGCTACTTGATTGGAAAGAAGTACTGTGATTCCCTTGTTATAGCCGGAACAAACGGCGAGTTCTACACCATGAGCTTTGAGGAGAAGGTAAGGCTCTTTGCAGAAGTTAAAGAAGAAGTTGGGAACAAGGTGCCGTTGATAGCCGGAACAGGTACAGCTAACACTCACGAGACAATAGAACTTACGAAAGAAGCGGCGAGACTAGGATACGATGCTTCTATGGTAGTTGTTCCCTATTACTGCCACCCGACTCAGGAAGGAATCTACTATCACTTCTCTCAGATATGTAAGAAGACCGATCTTCCGATTATGGTCTATAACATTCCGCTCTTCACGGCTTCGAATATCGATCCGGCGACTCTGGCCAAGCTAACTGAGTTTGAGAATATCGTTGCCGTCAAAGATGAGGCCGGAATTAATCCGTTGCAGACCTCTGCCTTCTTGAAGGCAACAAAGGGGAAGATAGTGGTTTATTCCGGAGACGACCTAATGGTTCTCTCGGTCATGAGTCAGGGTGGAATAGGCGTTATAAGCGGAGGTTCGCACGTAATTGGGGACATGATGAGGAACTTGATAGACGAGTTCCTCTCTGGTGATGCCACCAAGGCGACAAGTAGCTTCAAGGAGCTTTACGAGCTTTTTAGCGCTTTCTTTGGTAGAAATAGGCGGCTTACAAACCCGTTGCCGGCAGTAAAAAAGGCCTTCGCGCTCCACTCGGGACTGGATGTCGCGAGAGTAAGACCGCCACTCATGGAAATTGAAGAAGACGAAGTGGCAGTGTTGAAAGATACTCTCAGAAAGTTCGGGAAAATTTCTTGAGCTTCAAGAACCAAAAAACCGAAAGGGGGTTTAGCGATGAAAAAGGGATTAATCGTGGGTCTTGTTCTGCTGTTAGTTAGCATTTGTTTTGCCGTTGAGGAGACTTATACTATACGGTTCAACACGGTAGCCTCGCCAACTCAGCCTCAAGTTCTCGCCATGAACAAATTTGCAGAGATCGTAGGAGACTTGAGTGGAGGCAAGATAGACGTGAAAGTCTTCCATTCAGGACAACTTGGTGACCAGCAGACATCGTTGCTTGCTGTAATGAGGGGTGATCTTGAGATGGCAGGCGATGGAGCTCCATCATGGTTTGCGGATCTCGGAAACATGCCTAAGATGGGGGTTCTGAATGCCGCCTATATCTTCAAGGACCTCGATCACATGTATTCGGTTATGAACAGTCCTCTGGTTAAAGGTTGGTTTGATGAGTTGGCTTCGAAGACCGGCATGAGGGTTTTGGATACATGGTATCTCGGTATGAGGCAGCTCAACACAACCGAAAAGGCGGGACCCGTTTACAAGCCGGAAGATCTCAAAGGTATGAAGATCAGGATGCCCAACAACGAAGCATTCATGGACATGGGACGTGCTATCGGGAGCAATCCAACTCCAATGGGTTTTGGAGAAGTTTATCTTGCGCTTAAGCTGGGCACTATCGACGGGCAAGACAATCCGCTTCCAACTGATCTATCGGCCATGTTCGTTGAGGTCACTAAGTACATAATTCTTACGGATCACTCAATTGGAATGATAAATCCAGTAATCAATGAAAAGTTCTGGCAATCTCTGCCTGCAGAATACAGGACCTACATTATCAAAGCTCTTGAAGTAGCACGTTTCTACATGAACTACCTGGTTCTGGAACAAGAATCGAAGCTTCTTAAGCAATTTGTCGACGAATACAAAATGGAGATAATAGTTCCCGACAAAGAAGCCTTCATGAAATACGCGAGAGAGTTCTATTCACAAGATAAGTTCGACAAAGCCTGGGGCGCAGGAATGTATGAAGCAATCCAGTCTTATCCTTCCGACTAGCTGAAGCAAGAAGAAGTAGCTTGGACTGGGTAATCCCGGCCCAAGCTACTCTTTGTGGAGGACGATCATGAAGAGGTTCTTTGGAGTATTGTTTAGGTCGGTTCAAATTGCACTGAATCTAATAGAGTCTTGGGGAGGGATAATCTTCCTGGGATTGCTTTTTTTAAGTATCTTCCTGCAGGTTGTTCTGAGATATGTATTCAGGACTCCTTCACCCGAACTATTTGAGGTTGCCCAATATAGCTTCATATGGACTATATTCCTCGGTGCACCATACGCTAGGAAATTCGATGCACATATTAAATTCGACATTATATTCGTCAAACTTCCCAGAAAGGTGCAGCTGCTTCTCCAGATAGCATTCGATCTCTTCTTTTGCATTGTGCTTTTAGTAACACTGGGACCTGTGCTCGGCGATGTTCTTTTCTATAAGATCATCAAGTCCGAAGTCTTAAGGATTCCCTGGACTTATCTCTTCATGTGTTTCCCCATTTTCATGGTCTTGACTTTCATTCACAACGTAATCTGGATAGTGAAGAGCTTCATAGAACTCTTCTCCGGAAGAATCGTTCCCAAGGAGGTTGAACCATGGGATTGATACTCTTTTTCATAGTATTCGGTGCTGCCTTCGCCCTGGGTTATCCGATAGCGTTTGGAATGATCATGGGGGGCTTTGCATACTTCATCACTTCAGGAATGGACCTGGGAATCTTCCTCGACATAATGGCAATCGAACTGAGGGCCCAGGACGTTCTCCTTGCGGTTCCCATGTTCATATTTGCCGCGAATGTTATGAACGATACCGAGATAACCGACCGGCTTTTCGGTTTCTTGAAGCAGCTCTTGGGAGGTGTAAGGGGTGGACTTGCATACGCGAACATCGGCGCCAGTATTATCTTTGCGGGAATGAGCGGATCGGAAATAGCTGATGTTTCGGGTCTTGGAACAATAGAGATAAAGGCAATGATGGACGACGGTTATGACGGCCCTTTTGCCTGTGCGGTTACGTGTGCTTCGGCAACTATTTCTCCCCTCATTCCTCCCAGTATACCGATGGTAATCTATGCCATGCTGACAGGAACCTCTCTGGGATACCTGTTTCTTGCTGGAATAATACCAGGGCTTCTTCTTGGCTTTCTTGAAGCCGGGATGGCCTTCTATCTTTCGAAGAAGAGAAACTATCCGGTAGGAAAGAGATATCCACTCAAAGTACTTGCGAAGAGTTTCATCAGATCCTTTCCTGCCCTGATGGCTCCGATCATTCTCCTGGCCGGTATCTACGGAGGAATATTCACTCCAACTGAATCCGCGGCCGTTCTCGCTGCATATTCTATACTTGTAAGCATCTTCATCTATCGTACGCTTGGAGTCAAGAAGCTGAGAAAGATAATGCTAAAAACTGTTTATAATGTAGGTGCGATAAGCTTCATGATTGCCGGTGCCTTCGTTGTGAAATATGTGCTTGCAAGAGAAGAGATACCTCTATTGCTGACGAACGCTTTCATGGATATGGGACTTCTTTCCAGTGCATGGGTGCTGCTTTTAAGTGTGAACGTTCTTTTCTTCATACTTGGAATGTTCTTTGATGTGTCCGTTATACAGCTGGTTGTAATACCAATAGTCTTTCCGCTCGTGAGGGCAGTGGGAATAGATCCCGTTCACTTCGGAATCGTGACCACTTTCAATCTTATGCTTGCACTTGACACACCTCCCTATGGACAGACAGGCTTCATTACAAGCGCGATTAGCAAGACTCCGGTCGGCAAGGTTTTTAAGGAAATGCTAAAATACTGGATACCGATAGAAGTAATGGGACTAGTAATAATTACTTACTGGGCCGATTTTGTTTTGTGGTTGCCAAGATTACTGGGGTATGCTCATTAGGTCATGATTGAGGCTTTTGAATGCAGAGTGTTGAAAGGATAGTAAGGATCGTAAATTCATTTAGTCTTGAGAAATCAAAGCTTAGCCTAGACGATTTGACGAAAAAAAGCGGTCTTCCAAAGGCCACCGTGTATAGAATTGCGGAAGCTCTCTGCAAAGAACATATGCTTGAGAAGGATACCCTCACGTCTACATACAGAATAGGAATTAAGCTCTTTGAACTGGGGAGTCTCTATCTTTCCTCTATGAGACTTAAAGATGTGGCATTTACTGAGATGGAGAAACTCCATTTGAAGACGGGTGAAACGATACACATGGGTATACTTGACGGGAATGAAGTCGTCTCCATTGAAGGATTTGAAAGTTCAAGGTCACTGCACACGAAGCTTTTGATAGGAAAACGAGCCCCTCTTTACTGCACCGCAGTCGGTAAAGCGATTTTGGCGTTTCTTCCTGATGCCGATCGTGAAGAGATGATAGAGGCTCTTGATCTTGTCCCTCAGACTTCAAGAACCATAACAGACAAGAATACTCTTAGGGAGGAATTGGAGACAATTAGATTGAGAGGAACGGCGTTTGACAAAGGAGAAAACGAAGAAGGAGTTGCATGTGTTGGGGCTCCTGTTTTTGATTCATCGGGTGAGGTCGTTGCATCAATAAGCATATCCGGTCCGATTTTCAGGATGGGAGAGAAAATGATGTTTGAGTATTCCAATCTCTTGAAAGAAGTTGTGGAGAGAATCTCAGCTACTCAGGGATACAGATCACAAGAATCATAGCATTCTCGCCAAAAGGTTTAAAGGTTTATGGAGATTCATTTACAATTTTTTTCAATTCTGTTCTGTAAGTGATTTCGGCTGTGCCGACTAAAAGCGCCTTCCGGGCAAAAATTGAAATGCTTTAAGTGTCTATGAAGAGGAATCAATGAATCCGAATTCTGCGGGGCGGCAAGACATTGAATCGGAGATTAAAACCGCACTACCATTTTCTTTTGCCAGAGATCAATGGAGAAAATCGCAAGTCTTTAGAATACATCTACTACAGGTTTCAGAACAATGCAATTTCATTGTTCTCGAATTAACGCTCTTATGTAACTGCCAAACACCAACCAGCTGAACGGACTAATTACAGGTCAGTGGCCCGGAATTTTCACAGAAGATAGTCAATCTTCGCCGCGGTACTATAGAATTCTTCAGTATTTCACATTCTCCGGTTTTCTCTCAATTCTCTGACAACTAATCGCTGCGATGAGCATCATGAATTAACTATGACTCAACTTTGACAGCAAAACGGAAGAAATCGCAGGAAGAAGTTCTGAAAGTCTCATGAATCCGTTGTAGATACTTGAATCACTTTCGAGACAAGGTGCCATGCGTTATTGCTTGTCGCTTTGTGTTTGCTTGATTTGCCGTTATATAGTGATATCATATAGGTGCCATGTTTCTCAGACTGAAACACTTCAAAAACATGGACGGGTCCACCAGAGTTACCTGCAACTCGTAGAGAATATACGAGTGGGGAATAAGACTAGACAGAGAGTTCTGGTTAATCTGGGGAGAGTAGATGATCTTCAGAACAGTGGCCAGATAGATAGGCTCATTG
>NZ_JPGZ01000050.1:0-49161 GCF_003351125.1 Mesotoga sp. Brook.08.YT.4.2.5.2. | reverse complement strand
GCCCTCACAAGGTCTGTACTTACACCGCGCCATCTCTTGACCCTACTTGTTTCAAAGAAGAGCATCGAGAGTACGAGATGAGGAGAGAGGACGAGAAACAGGAAAGAGTTCTCGTCTTCTCGTGAGCGCAGCGAACTCTCGATAATGCTCTTTCCCGATGCTTCTTATTGGTCTCGCAAGGCAGAAACTGGTCTGTGCGAACAGACAGGCTTCAAAATCGCCTCCCGCCGAAGGCAGCCTTGCGTCCCCGGATGCTTTTCCGGGCATTGCATCCTTGCGCGATTTTTGCCAGCATCGCGACCTGGGATTTTCTTCCCAGCCTTGCGTCCGCCGATGTTCTTTCGGCGCCTTGCGTCTAATTTCAGCAGTGACTGGCTTTTCTCTCGTCTTCTCGTGAGTGAGCGAACGCCTCGACAGTGCTCTTTCTCGACGGTCTTATCAGTGAACGGGTTCATGATCTTGAACGGTCAACGGCGAACCATGTTTTAGAGCGATCAGCGGGTCCTCGTTCTTAAGCGCACAGCGGATCTTTGAGCGAGAAGACGCTTTGAGTTTGAGATGAAGCTTCGCTTCGAGAGAAACCCTATTCGAGACTACGAAGAACAGGGAGAAAAAGCAGATCCCGTGCAGGTGCATCACGGGATGACCAGGTAAGTGGATTTAAGGGAAGGTTCTACGGGGATGACAGTCTTTTCTTGCTTTTCGTCATTCTGACGAAGGTCCTGGTCAGAATCTCGATCCACGCGAAAAACGCGAACAGTTGCATGTGCAATGTTGCAAGTTATAAGAGCAAATGCTAAGAAAAAGGTTCTCGGGTTTGATTTCAACGAAGACGGCTCTAAACAGCGTTCAGCGGGTCTTCGTTCTTAAGCGCACAGCGGATCTTCGGTGGACGGAGGACCGTTGACGGACAACGTTTTCTTCGTCAGCGTTCAGCGGTTCCTAGCCCGCGAAGCGGAACTGGCCACCGAAGGTGACTGGCTTTCAGATCGCTTCCTGCCGAAGGCAGCCCTGCGTCCGCCGATGCATTCCGGCGCCTTGCGTCTTACTCCGCTCTTTCCTACCCCCAACCTGCTACCCCCGACCACGTTTCTGCCCTCTGATCCCTTCGGTCAGCTTTCCTTCCCGGCCAATCTTATGCCTTCTTTGGGGCTGTCGACAATATGCAGGTCCAGCTGGCTGAACGGTATCTCTATTCCGTTTTCATCGAATTTCGATTTTATGATCTTCGCGAGTTCTGTGCTTGAGGTGACGAAGTTAGGCCTCTCCACCCAGAATCTCACGACGAAGTCGATCGAAGACGCGCCATACCCGGTGAACTGGATCATGGGTTTGTGATTGTCGTCTACATATAGCTTTTCATAAGAGTTGACAGAATCCTCGAGTATCTTCATCACTTTGTTCAGATCGCTCGAATACGAAACGCCTACCGTGAGATCGTTTCTTCTTATATTTTCGGGCCAGAAGTGAATTATCGTTGCGGCCCAGACGTTTCTGCTCGGTATGGTTACGAGCTTGCCGTCCCAGGTTTTGATCAGTACGTGATTCAGTTTTATTTCCTGAATCCCGCCTGAGGTTCCGCCAATGTCCACGGCTTCCCCTTCGTAAACCAACTTGTTGATCATTATAAGAATTCCACAGATGAAATTGTCTAGAGGCTCTTTGACTGCGAGACCTACAATAATACCTGATACTCCGAGTCCGGCAAGCATAGGAGCCAGATTCTTGAAGAGAACCGAGATGATTATGAAGGCTGCCAGCGCATAGAACGCCAGATTGAAAAGCGTTCTCATGGTCTTACGATACTGAGTGGAGACAACGGTTGTCTTCTCCGCGAATTTCATGAATGCTTTGTAGAAGAGACCTGCCAGCCATTTTGCCAGCAGCAGGATTACAACGCTAATCCCTATTCTGATGGCCCACTCGATAATTGTACTGAGTACTTCATTCATGGTAATCCCTCCTATAGTCTCATGTAGTTATTCTTACATACGATCCTTCAAAAACCCAAATTCGATGAAAACGGAAGCCTTTCTACCGCCTAAGCAGTTTAGAGAAAGCGGCCGAGGTTCTAAGAATCGGAGCGTTTTGCCTTTTGATTACATGGACTGTGAAAAGCCGATCTCTTTCGAGAAGGGGCAGACCCTAATGCAAATACCGCAATCGGTTCCATTCGACCTCCAATAAGAGTAACAGAGCTCGTGACTAATTCTCCATTTCCTGGTTCCGTTGACGATCTCCTTTCCATTGACGGGTATTGCAGAAGCCGGGCACTTTGTCGAGCAAATACCGCAGCTGCCGCAGAAGCTCTCTAGGTCAACAACGATTGACTGGTCGCACTTCAAAGGCATATCCGTAGTTACCAGTCCGAGTTTTATTCTTGGGCCGAACCTGTCAGAGATGAGAAGGCCGTGTCTTCCGAAAACGCCAAGTCCTGAAGCTTCCGCCACCAGAGGGAGAATTGCGAGATAATTTCCGTCCATATGATTTCTAGCCGAGTATCCAAGACTTCGAATGAAATAGGAGATGCTTAGTCCGATCGTGGCTGCCTTCAGATACGTTCTGGAGCTCTCGACCATTGCGGTCATCGCCGGTGCGCTGTCAATCATATCCTTCTTTATTTCAACCGCGAATGCTATTCCAAAAGGAAGTAGATCGCTTATTTTCTTTCCGTAGTGTTCTCGATGCCTGCCTCTGTGGCTGTAATAAAACTCCGGTTTCATTTCTGCCACACCTACTAGATCTGCACCAAAATCGCGGGCGACCCTTTTGACTAGATCGGTGAAGCTTGACGAGTCGGATCGAAATTTGTTATTTGATGGCATACCTTCGCATAGAGGCCGAAGATCTTCTACAAGGGAGAAATTCGAACGGATTTCTGAAGCTTCAATCAGATCATAATAGAGGGAGCTTACGTCGCACAGATCCAGTTTGCTACGCAGTTCGTCATCAACCTCTTTCAGCTCGGGATGTCTAGAGTAGTAGTCACGGTACTCGGGAGATCCTGCTTCGTAGTTCATCCTGGCAAACATCGTGTCACGCTCATCGTATCTAGTCATTCTATTCACCACCGGCCTGCACTGATCATACAATTATACTAGCAGCGACTTTTGCATCCTATGCTGTCGACTGGATTTAAGACAGGCGCGACACAGTGACGGCTTCAAGCAATTTCGGCTCCCGATCACAGACTCTTTCCTTCATTTGTTTTGCTTTGCCCGATGCTAAACTTGTGAGGTATCCAGAGATTCAGTGACTCCAGAGGATCTATAACAGTGAGCAGTTTTTCAGCCTTCTAAACGGATTGCTCGGCCGTTCTGGCTTCATAGAAAAGCAGAACAGGACAGGTTTTCTCTGCCCGATCCTTTGTGGATCATCTTGGTGAGAAATCGCTTAGTCTCTTTCGAAAGAAGATTGAACATAATCACCAACTCATGGCCGATGAAGAGATCAAGAATCGGGCCTTTTGCTTTCAAGTGATTGACCGGGAAAAACAGTGAAAACTGCATGTATGTGGCGAAAATTAGGATGGTGATCAAATGAAGGATGGTAGGAAAAAATTCGACGCGATAGTTATCGGTTCCGGTCAGGGAGGCACTCCTCTGTCGCTTTCGCTTGCAGATGCAGGATGGAAGGTCGCACTTGTGGAAAGAAAGGCAGTTGGAGGTACATGCGTCAATGAAGGGTGTACTCCAACAAAGACTATGATAGCCAGCGCAAGAGTAGCGCATCTGGTAAAGCGCGCAGGAGATTTCGGAGTTCATGCCGGGGAGTTCTCGCTCGATCTGGAGAGAGTTATCCGGCGGAAAAAAGAAGTGGTTGAGAGTTTCAGGGAAGGAAGCAAGAAAAGGATTCTCGATTCTCCAAACCTATCATTGATAGAAGGCAGCGCGCGTTTTGTAAGGGAAAGACAGCTCGAAATAAGTCTTCTAAGTGGAAGTACGGAGTTCTTTGAAGCAGACATCATAGTGATAAACACCGGAACGAGACCTGCGAGACCTGAGATAAGAGGTCTGGATAATTCAGTGGCTTATGACTCGACTTCGATAATGGAGCTCGATGAGCTTCCGGAACACCTCATAATCGTTGGTGGCGGCTACGTTGGTCTCGAGTTCGGGCAGATGTTCCGACGTTTTGGAAGTGAAGTAACCATTATTCAAAGGGATAAACAGTTGCTCTCTCGCGAAGATGAGGATATCGCCGGCATGGTTTTGGAAATCATGAGGGACGAAGGTATCGAGGTCCTTCTAGATAGCGAACCGCTCCAGGCCAGAAGCGCCGGGGGCAACAGGATCAGCCTGAGAGTGCAATCTTCTGAGAAGGAAACGACATTAGTGGGAAGCCATCTGCTGCTCGCGACCGGCAGGTTACCCAATACTCCCGACCTGAATCTGGAAAAGAGCGGGGTTAAGGTTGACGATAGGGGATTCATAAAGGTAAACAACAAACTGGAGACCACGTCGGAGGGAGTTTACGCGATAGGAGATGTTAAAGGCGGACCGGCCTTCACACATATTTCCTACGACGACTTCAGAGTATTGAAACAGAACCTCTTGAACGGAGGAAGCTCGTCGATAGAAGAGAGGGATGTCCCTTATGTAGTATTCATTGATCCTCAACTTGGAAGAATAGGCCTCACCGAGAAGGAAGCATCGAGTCGGGGGTACAGCTATCGCGTGGCAAAGCTGCCTTTTGATAGGGTGGCTCGGGCCATTGAAACGGACGAGACACGGGGAATGATGAAGGCGCTTGTCGACTCAGAGACAGACCGGATTATCGGTGCCGCCATTCTAGGAGTTGAGGGCGGAGAGATTGTATCTGCAATTCAGATTGCCATGATGGGCGGGCTTCCATTCACTTCGCTCAGAGACGGCGTCTTTGCACACCCAACGCTCGTGGAATCATTGAACAATCTCTTCATGACGCTGGATGGCTGACCGTATTTGCAAGAGTATATTAGAATGCTCGCGGAATCTCTTTCGGGGTTAGTCGATGGAGGTAGCCCTTCGGGAAGAAAGGTGGTTGGATTTCGTGGCATTTAAAAGTCAATATTCCCTCGTGGGGTTCTAGTTGTAGCCCCGAATCTTTGTTGGTCTCTGAAAAGATGAGAACAACCTGTGCCTCTCTGTGAATCAGCTGCTTTCAGATTCTCCCTTTTTGGGGTTATCTGTCTGAGCCGAAATGGGAAAGAGGGAGAAACCGGATCTCAGATTCTGGGCTGGAGCTTTCAGTCGGAACATGGATATGTCAACAGAGACAACTGCGCATTGAAAACTTTCAGAGATAGTGTACAATTAAATGGAGTATAATTATCGGCAATACGAATTATGGAGGTAGGTTGTATGAAGAGAATAATGCTGATTGCACTGATACTAATGACGGCCATTGGCTTTGCACTGAAGGGACCGATTACGGTCGCATCGAAGATAGATACCGAAGGCGCACTGTTGGGACAGATGATAGTGATAGTCCTGCAGAAGAATGGCTTTGAAGTGAACGACAAGACTGAGTTCGGAACTACGAGTGTTATCAGAAAGGCGATCATTGCTGGAGAGATCGATATATATCCCGAGTACACCGGCAACGGAGGTTTCTTCTTCGATAACACTGATCCGGGTATATGGAAAAACGCGCAGCAGGGATTCGAGACAGTCAAGAGACTCGACTTTGAGAACAACGGCCTGGTGTGGCTGACCCCCGCCCCTGCCAACAATACATGGGCTCTGGCGATCAGGAAGGATCTTTCCGACAGTGAAGGAATAAAGACACTTGAAGACCTCGCGTCTTACCTGAATCGCGGCGGCTTCATTAAGCTGGCCGCTTCAGAGGAGTTTCTTACCAGACCGGACGCTATGCCGGCTTTTCAGGAGGCTTATGGCTTCGAGCTTTCAAATGAGCAGCTACTTGCCTTCTCTGGAGGAAATACCGCTCAGACCATAAGGGCCGCTTCCCAGAACATTGACGGTGTAAACCTCGCGATGGCATATGGTACTGACGGCGCCCTCTCTGCTCTCAAGTTGGTGGTCCTTGAAGACACCAAGGGAGTTCAGCCCGTTTACGAACCCGCTCCGATCGTTAGAAAGGAGATACATGAAGCCTATCCGGAAATCGAGGAGCTCCTCAAACCCGTTTTCGAGGCTCTTGATCTCGAGACGCTGCAGATGCTGAACGCTTCGATAGCGATAGAAGGTTTAGATGCGGGATACGTCGCCGAGCAGTTCCTCATATCGAAGTCTCTGATTGACTAGAGTTATGACGCTGATTTCCAGACGAAGAGACATGATGGCCATTCTAGGAATGGCCATCATGTTGTTGTCTCTCCTGGTCCCGGGATTCCTTTCAGTTAAGGAGACGAGAATCTCGGAGACATTTCCCGTAGCTTTAGGCAGCTTCTCAAATGTGGGCCTCTCTCTCCTGCTAGTGGCCTCATTTGCAGTCTTGTTTTTGTCCTACGCGGGATTCAGCTTTTTGATGGGCCTCGTGGGAGGGATTGCCCCCGTCTTCGGCTTCTTTCTGGCCGGAAGACATGCCGCCTCTATAGCTTCAAAGGCAGGTCCCTTTGCAAGGGTCTCCCCTTCCACCGGTTTGTGGGTTCTTCTCCTGGCCGGCTACATTGTTGTATTCGCTGCCAGAAGAAGACTGAAGGACAGGAAGATCATCTCATCGCTTCTGGTCTTGGTTCCGATTGGCCTGTTCCTGTTGCTTCTCGGCTCGGGTCATCTGAAAGACCTTGCAATAATGAAGGAGTACGCAAACAGAAGCAACAGATTTCTTGAAGAGACTGTGAGGCATCTCGTAATTGCAGGAGGAGCAGTTCTCGTCGGAGTGCTTATAGGAGTGCCGCTTGGAATAGTTGCCAACAGGTCTCCAAAGATCGAAAGACCTGTATTCGCTGTTGTGAACTTCATACAGACGATCCCGAGTATAGCCCTTTTCGGCTTGCTAATAGCTCCGCTATCCTACCTTTCACGCAGTCTGCCATTTCTTAGGGAGATAGGAATAACGGGTGTCGGCTGGGCTCCGGCCATGATAGCTCTCGTCCTGTATTCGCTTCTCCCGATAGTCAGAAACACTTACTCAAGTCTGAAGGTTATTCCCACAGATACCGTGGAGGCTGCCAGGGCGATGGGAATGAGCAGAATTCAGGTTCTCGGAAAGGTCGAGATTCCGATTTCGCTGCCGGTTGTCCTTGCTGGCGTTAGAACAGCGGCCGTTCAGGCCGTGGGGAACACTACCATGGCGGCCCTGATCGGAGCAGGAGGCCTAGGGGTTTTCGTATTTCAGGGTCTCGGTCAAGCCGCAATGGATCTTGTCCTTCTAGGAGCGTTGCCTATAGTTGCTCTCGCTTTGATAGTCGATTCCCTAATGCAGCTGCTTATAGGAATACTGACTCCTAAGGGGTTAATCTCGGAGGGAGCCAATGATTAGATTTGAAGATGTTACAAAGAAATACGACGAGAATACGCTGGCCGTAGATTCGATTACCTTCGAGATCCCCTCGAACGAACTGACGGTTCTAATCGGGCCTTCGGGATGTGGTAAGACGACTACGCTCAAGATGATAAACAGGATAGTCAGACCGACAACGGGGAAGATCCTGATAGACGGCAACGACGTAACCGTCATGGATGTGAAGCAGCTCAGGAGAGGAATTGGTTACGTAATCCAGAACGTGGGGCTCTTTCCACATATGTCGGTGAAGGATAACATTGCCACCGTGCCGAGACTGCTGAAGTGGGAGAGATCGAAGATAGATAGAAGAATCTCTGAACTGCTTGAGCTTGTAGGGCTTGAGCCGAAATCTTATGCAAAGAAACTTCCGAAAGAACTGTCGGGCGGCGAGGCCCAGAGAGTCGGCGTTGCGAGGGCGCTTGCAGCCGATCCCCCGATAATACTTATGGACGAGCCCTTCGGAGCGGTAGACCCATTAACTAGAGTGAGGCTCCAAGACGAGTTTGCCAGAATTCAGGAGGAACTCCACAAGACGATCGTCTTCGTAACCCACGATATAGATGAGGCGATAAGGCTTGCAGATAGAATCGCGGTCATGAAAGCGGGCAGAGTCCTTCAATATGACACTCCCGAAGAGATCCTGGCGCATCCGAAGGAGAAATTCGTCCACGACTTCATGGGATCAGATAGAGCGCTGAAGAGGCTCTCGAGGATCCCGGTCGGGGAGTATATAGAGGAGAGCTTCGCGATAGACCTTTCAGGAAGCTGGGAACAGCTAGGCAAGATCGAAGAGGAGTTCGTCTGGGCGCTGGACAAGGATAAGAGACTTGTCGGCTGGGTAGATGTCTCCCATTCGAGCAGGGAGAAACCGGTAAGAGAAGCTCTGACTGAAATGAAGGAAGAAGAGATCTTGAGTCCGGACAGCACTGTTAAGGAGGCGCTTTCCAGAATGCTTGAAAGCGGAACCGCGGCGTTGCCGGTCGTCGAGAGAACGGGGCGTTTTCTCGGCCAGATAAGCATGACCAGAATCCAGGAGTTGACCAGAAGTGACAGAGAAGAGAAGTAGAGTCTTATCCTGGGTCTTGTTGGGACTGTTCTTGCTGGCCTTCGTCCTTCTCATCTCTAATATGGCATGGTGGGAGAGCTTTCTGCGATGGTTCTTTCCCGGAGAGAAGCAGGTTCTTCATCCAAGAGGGACTTTGTTGGAGCTAGTGGCCGAACATCTCTGGATGGTCATCGTATCCAGCGGACTTGCCACCATTATCGGCATCTCGATAGGAGTGCTGGTTACACGTCCGATGGGCAGGCAGTACTTGCCTCTCGTTTCAAACCTGAGTTCCCTCGGCCAGACCTTCCCTCCCGTCGCTGTTCTCGCTCTCGCCGTACCGTTGCTGGGATTTGGATTCAAACCGACGGTCGCCGCTCTGCTGCTTTATGGACTGCTTCCCATCTTAAGAAACACAATAGTGGGAATTGAAAGCATCCCCGCAGATGTGCGTGAAGCAGCATATGGAATGGGTATGTCTTCGTGGCAGGTGCTGTTTAGAATTGAGCTCCCGCTTGCGCTCAAAGTAATCATGTCGGGGATTCGGATTTCGGTCGTAATAAACATCGGAACGGCAACTGTGGGGGCAACCATTGGGGCCGGTGGCCTCGGGTCGCCCATTATCGCCGGGCTTGTCGCAGAGAATCCCGCCTTTGTACTTGAGGGGGCCATTCCTGCGGCGCTTCTCGCATTTTCAGCCGATGCGTTGCTCGGTAATATCGAGAAAACGATTTCTACAGCGTAGGATTTGCCTCTTGAATCAGGTGTCCTTTTCGGCGTGCAACTGCGGGCTTTCCGTAAAGAGTTCCTCGGAGTTATCCTGTTCATGCCCTTGCCTCTTGCCGACAAGAAGATCTCCCATCGCCCTCAGGTCGTTTCCCGAAGGATTCTGGAATACCCTCAGATCGAAGTGAGGGAGTGTAGCAAAGATGTGATCGAAAATGTCTGACTGCAGAGATTCGTAGTTAACCCATGATGTGTCTTTACTGAAGGCGTATATCTCCAGAGGCAGCCCGGTATCGGTCGGCTGCAACTGCCTGACCATCATGATAAGATCTTTGTTTGTCCCGGGATGATTTCTGAGGTAGGCGGTCAGGTATGCCCTGAAGGTCCCAATGTTAGTCATCCTTCTGCCGTTGACCGGTTCGGTTACGTCTACCTCGTTCATTCTGTTGAACTCCTCGATCTCCTTCTTTCTGCTTTCGAGGTAAGGTCTCAGAATCTGGATCTTGTACAGCCTGTCATACAGGTCGTCATCGAGAAAGCGGACGGAAGAGGTGTCTATGTAGACAGATCTCTTGATTCGCCTTCCGCCGGCCTGAAACATCCCCTTCCAGTTCTTGAACGATTCAGAGATTATCGCGTATGAAGGGATTGTAGTTATCGTCTTGTCCCAGTTCTGAATTCTTATCGTTGTAAGGGTAATGTCGATTACATCACCATCGGCCTGGTATCTTGGAACCTCTATCCAGTCCCCGATGCTCACAAGGTTGTTCTTAGAAATCTGGATGCTGGCGACGAGCCCGAGAAGTGAATCCCTGAATATGACGAGGAGGACGGCGGTCATCGCACCGATTCCGCTCAGGATACCCCACGGAGAAATCCCCGTCAGAACGGACACCGCAACGACGCCGGCTATGATATACACCATTAGTTTCACAACGGTCATGTAGCTCTTTATCGGCTTATCCTTAGAGGTTTCCAGAGACTGATAAGCGCTTGTGAAAACGTCCAGGAAGGCATCGATCACAACGGCGGCGATGAATATCAGATATGTGGTTACCAGCCTGTAGATTACGTCGCTTATCGCGGGGAATGCAGGAGCGAATAGCGCAATCACGATGGCCGGTATCATAAGGGCAATTTTGTTGAGCAGTTTGTGTTTTACGAGAAGGTCGTCCCATTTGAATGCAGATTTTCTCACAATAAGCTCAATAGGCTTAATCAGGACCTTTTCGAAGATGTATTTGGATAAGAAGGCGACGACTATCATGATTATTCCAACAACTATGTTGGCAAGTACCAAGTCAAAAGTCTCACTGAGTCCGAGAGCCGAAAACCACCCGGCAAAGATATTGACCACTAGATCGCCCCCTCAAAGATATGGTCACTAGATAGCCCGCTCAGACAATAATAACATCACTGACTCCATAACTGCCTCTTCACGTTGGGCTTCCAACATCAGACACTTATCGATTTGCCAATCCCCAAAGTCGAGAAGTGAATGGAATTATTCCGATCAAAACGTCAATCTGAATGGAGGCTTTCAGAGATCGCCACAATGTCGTAAAATAGTGTATTGGAGGTGAGTGAGTTGAAATGTCCCGAATGCTACTCTAGTGACAGTAGGGCGACGCCGCTGAAGAACCCCGAAGATTGCCTCTTGAACCACGTTCAATACGTTTGTTCCACCTGTGGAAGGGCGATCTGTATGGATGACGACGAGCGGGAAAGGCACGGCCCTCGAGCTTCTTTCAGTTCCTTCAATGACGCTATGCTTTACCTCCGGGCAGCCGAGGCGCTGTTCAACGGACCATGCGGGATCTATGAACTGACCGACGGAACGAAGGTCTTCTACAAGATCTTCGTAGACAAAGACGGGTTAATGAACTACCTAATAGAGAATCCCGAGAAAAGGTGCCCTCTGGGAGAAGCTCTTCACGAAACCGAGGAATTCAGACCTGCATCCAAAGGACAGATTCAGAGACTGGATGAAGAGAAAGTAGAGCAGTACATGAAAGAGAAAGAAGAAGTAGATGGCTAGCTTCGAGATTGTCTTTCTTCTCGTTGTCTATGGAATCAGTCTCTTTGAACTAACGTTGCTGTCTCTAAACTACAGGAACGCCAGACTCTCGAGGGTATCCCTTCCCGACAACTTGCGCGACGTCTTCAACGATGACCTCATTGGAAAGTCCGTAGATTACACGAGGGCAAAGGGCTCTCTTGCCATCACCTCGTCGATTGTGAGTCTTGCAGCGTTGAGCGTAGGCATCTTCTGGTTTTTCAGAGCCGTTGAATCCTTAGCGGTTAGAGCGGCGGAAGGGTTCGTGATTCAGGGGCTTTTGTTCTTCATCGTCATTGGAGCGACCGCCTTTATCATCACTTTGCCCTTTTCTATCTACTCGACGTTCGTTCTCGAGAAGAGATTCGGATTCAATCGGACGACACCGGGAACGTTCGTTGCGGACAAGCTGAAGGGAATAAGCCTGGTGGCTGTAATCGGTATCCCTATAGTAACTCTGGTTCTACTAGCCATCGACTCGTTTGCTTACTGGTGGCTGTATTTGCTTATCGGAGTCATAGTCTTCGAGCTTCTGGCCCAGCTGATATTTCCAACAGTAATCCTGCCCATCTTCTACAAGCTCAAACCTCTCGATGATGAAGACCTTATGGGCAGGCTAAGGGCTATCGCCGAAAAGGCAGGCTTTGAAGTGAAGTCGATCCTGGTCATGGATGCTTCGAGAAAGACCGGCCACACGAACGCCTTCTTCACAGGGATAGGCCGCGCGAAAAGGATCGTTCTATTTGACAGCTTGCTAGAGAAGCACACTTCAGAAGAGATACAGGCGATCTTCGCACACGAAGCAGGCCATTTTAAACGCAAACACATCCTGAAGGGGATGCTAGTTTCAAATGCTGCTGCAGCCTTTGCGGTGGTCTTGCTCTGGCTGATCGTCGAGAGCCCTCTGGCTTCTGGTATTTTCGGAATTGAGAAGAAGTTCACCACTCTTCTGTACGCAGGTGTTTTCCTCTCATCGGTCTTCACGATGCTCGACTGGATAGACTCGTTAATAAGCAGAAGATGGGAGTTCGAAGCCGACAGGTATGCAGCCGAGATGCTGGGCACATCGCTGCCCATGATAAGCGCGCTGAAGAACCTGTCCGCGTCCAACCTGTCAAACCTGAGTCCACATCCGCTATATGCGGCCCTCAATTATTCCCACCCGCCGCCATGGGAGCGAATTGAAAAACTGAACAGCATAGTCTCTAATATAAATGAGAGAGAGTAGGGGGTGAGAGCTTGAAACTCAAGTTCATTAACAGCATTACACCTGTGAACAGGCTTGAATGGATTGAAGAGTACCTCGAACTTCCGTTCGAACTGTTCTGCAAGCATGATGAATTAACGGGTTTCATTACGAGCGGAAACAAGATCAGAAAGCTCGAGTATCTTCTGAAAGATGCTCTGGAAAAGAAGGCAGATACGGTATTCACCTGCGGGGGCATTCAGTCTAATCACTGCAGGGCAACGGCCCTTGCCGCTAGATCGCTCGGAATGCAGCCTGTTCTCTTCCTCAGGGGAAGGCCGATGGAGATCCCCCAGGGGAATGTTCTTCTTGACACAATGGTGGGCAGCGATATCCATTATGTGACAAAAGAAGAGTATTCGAAGATAGACGAGATCTTCGCCACGAAGAAGGAAGAATACGAGAAGAAGGGCAGCAAAGTCTACCTGATCCCCGAGGGCGGCTCAAACGCGCTTGGCGCCAGGGGATATGTGGATGCTGTTAAAGAGCTTTCAGGACAGATCAATCTCGACGGTGTCGAAGCCATCTTCACAGCGGTTGGTAGCGCGGGCACCTATGCGGGCCTCGTGGCCGGTCTAAAATCGCTCGGATATAACACCAGAGTGATCGGCATAAACGTCACGAAAGATCCCTCGTCCTTATTTGTGGAAAAGACGAAACAACTAATAGAAGGCCTGAAAGAGTACGGGATAGCCGTCTCGCTTGAAGGCAGTGAAATCGAAATAGTCGATGACTTCTCTGGACCGGCGTACGCCGTGCCTTCGGAAGAGGATATGGATCTCATAAAGAAACTTGCGAAGGAGAGAGCATTCTTCCTTGATCCCGTCTATACGGCAAAAGCCTTCAGAGGCATGCTCGAAATCTCTAGAGGGAGATTTGCCGGAAAGAGGGTTCTCTTTATCCATACAGGCGGATTGTTCAAGCTGTTCGACAATCCGGCAGCTTATGTGAAGTGAAGCCCTGCGTCGCAGGGCTTCATGCTTTCTTTAGATCTTCAAGCCTTTCAAGAAACTTATCTATATTGTCTTTGAACCTTCTGATCCTGACTTCGGCAGATTTAAGATATTCAAGGCCCGCTTCGGTTATCTTATAATTCTTCCGGGCTGGACCTGTGTCTTCAGTATCCCATTCAGAGGTTATAAGACCCGTTTCCTCGAGACTCCCGAGCACCCGGTAAAGACTGCCCATCTGACCGACACCAAAGATAGGGATCTCGAAGTCGTTGATTCTAGAAGACAGTTCATACCCGTGGCCCGGTTTCTCAGCGATGAGGAGAAGCAGATACAACTCGATCCATGATCTGCCCATCCCCATTCGTCTTCCTCTCATACTTCTCATATATGCTCCGTCGTCTTTTTTCTAGTGATTGTGGAACTTTCCATGGTCTTCGGGCTCGTATTCAACGCTGGAAAGTTCGCCTTCAATGTAGGTTCTTACTAGCGCTTCGACGGTCCCGCTGGCCCCGGTAATGGCATGTACGCCCAGCGTCTCGAAGAACTGTCTTGCCCGGCCGCCCATGCCTCTTGTTATTATCACATCGGCGCCTTTACTCTTCACGTAGCCTGGAATCTCGCCCGGCTCGTGCTGTTCAAAAGGGTTCGCTTCGATTTCGTGAGAGACAATCTCGTTGTTCTCCACAGTTACGAATGCGAAGAACGGAGAGTGACCGAAATGCTCTGAAATCTTGGATTTGAGACCGTTATTATCAACAATGGGAATTGCGATCTTCACAAAAACTACCTCCTTACCTATATTCATCTAACATATATTATAGCATTCGAACAAGACTGAGTTATGATAGCATCTGCGATCTGATTTGCTCTTCCTCAAGGGGAGATCAGTTTCACGGCTTTGCCGGAAAGAAATGACTAAAATGCCTCCTGTTTTGAGACTGTCCATCCGTTTCTGGTGAAGCAATAGTTCTTGAGGGAGGAATGAAACGACGGCCGTCTGAATGAGTGATTGTGAGAGAATCATCATGGAGGAGGTGCGGCATGAAAAAGACTTTTGCTTTACTGATAATTGCGGCACTATGGATCACTGCACTTGCGAATGGTCTATTGGTAATCACTCTGAAAGACGGTTCGATTTACGAATTCTACTTGGATGAGATCGAGAGTCTGGTATATGTTGCGGACGATGAGTTTCCCTTGGAATCCAAGTACATGAGCCTTGACAAACTTGTTTTCGTTCCCGGTGAAGAGATCAATCTCTATTTCTTCGGAACTTCGGGACTAGAGTCTTACGCCTGGATCGGAATCGTTCCCTCTGATATTCCACATGGAAGCGAGTCCGAAAACGACCTGCACGACATTCAGTATGCTTACGTCGGCGGCATGACAGACGGTTTGATAGTATTTACCGCTCCATGGGATGCCGGATTCTACGACTTCAGATTGAATGACTCGGACAGCGGTGGTGTAGAGATCGACTTCCTCACGTTCGAGGTCAGGGAGTAGCCCGCAGAGCAACTTTTCATTGTTTGAAAGCTGCTCGGGGCGTCGTTCTGCTCTTGAAAGGTAATCCCAACTGTGATAGAATCTTCGAGTACGGGGCATAGCGCAGTTGGAAGCGTGTCTGCATGGGGCGCAGAAGGTCGCTGGTTCAAGTCCAGTTGCCCCGACCAAGAACCCTCGATTCGTTCGGGGGTTTTTTATATTAGAACGGGTTATACTTTAGATGTCCTTCTCAAGAAGACTCTTGGTTCATGCGTTCTTCCAGGAAGCTATTACAACCAAAGATTCACTGTCAAGAAATCGAAGCTCCAAACAGGCGACAACAACAGGCAGGTCGCCTGTCACTATATATAAAGGGGGTAGTTATGGATTCAATTAAGGCGGTAATCAAGAATGTACCGGAATACGAATACTTCAAGACGGTCGACGAGCTGAACGAGTCGAGCAGGAAACTCGCGGAGCAATACCCCGATCTTGCCAGCTTCTACAAGATAGGTGAATCGATGGCCGGAGATCCGATCTATTGTTTGAAGATCGGCAACGGTTCCAGGGCGATACTGATGTACGGTTTTCCGCATCCAAATGAACCGATAGGAAGCATGATGCTCGACTATCTATCTCAGCAGCTGGTCGAAAATGAAGCCTTCAGAAATACCTTTAAGGACGTGAGCTGGTACATAGTGAAGGTAGCCGACAACGACGGGGCAAAGTTGAACGAAGGCTGGTTCAAAGGACCTTACACGCCCTTGAACTATGCGCTGAACTTCTACAGGCCTGCGAGCTTTCAACAGGTAGAATGGACCTTCCCCATAAAGTATAAGACTCTCGACAACAACGATCCGATTCCCGAGACGAGAGCTCTGATGAACATAATCGAAGAGGTCAAGCCGATCTTCATATATAGCCTCCACAATGCCGGTTTTGGGGGAGTCTACAACTACATATCCGACGATGCTCCGATCCTTTATCCGATATTCGAGAAGGCCTACGAAGACCAGAATATCCCGGCAGCGCTTGGCGAGCCGGAGATGCCGTATGCAGTCAAGTTCGCCGAAGCAGTTTTCAAGATGCCGACGATGAGAGACAGCTACGATTACTACGCAGCCAATACAGACAGGGATCCGGCAGAAATAATCGGGAAGGCGGGAACCTGCAGCTACGAGTACGGAAAGCAGTTCAACGAGAAGGTATTTGAGCTGGTATGTGAAGTTCCGTATTATTACAATCCCAAAATTGAAGATCTTTCCGAAACGGAGTTCATCAGGAGGGATCTTGTGCTTGCCAATATCGAAGACACAAAGCAGGAGGACCAGAAGATAAAAGAAATCTATTTCCCGTTGAAGGACAGGCTCGTGGTCGATACTCCTCTGCGGACCGCTCTCGACGATTTTCTTGAATCCTCCGAAAGGCACCTCCCTGTACAGGAGAACTGGGCGAAGACCGCCAAGGAATTGGAAAAGAAAGCGACTGTGGCCGAAGCCTTCGACAACCAGCAGGTCTCCAAGACCTACAAGATGCTTTTGTGGGGAATGCTCAGAAGGATCATGCTTCTCAACTACGAGAAGACGAACGACGATGAGTTCAAAGCTGCCGCAGAGAAAGCATATCGGCACATGAAGGACATGAGCGACAAACTGGAGAAGGAACTCGAGTACACGATTATCCCCATAAAGAAACTCGTCCAAATACAGCTGATGAGCGGACTATATGCCGCTCTTTATGCTCTCGAAAGAAGCTAGTAGTATCAAGATATTCCTCGGCAGGGCTTAGAGAAAACGATGGAATACGGCTTCGGCATCCAGTTCATACGAGGCGAAAATAGGGACTGACTAGTTCCTCTCTTCTGTCCCATTTTTCGCCGATTTCGGCTAAGCTTGACTTGCCGGAGTTGTAGATGCCTGGCAATCGCTAGACACGAATAAGAGCACATCTAAGCGGAGGTTCAGAAGATGGACAATCTCAGAATGCACGGCGATCCTCCATACAGAGTTGTAGTCGCTCATGGAGGACCTGGAGCGGCCGGAGGAGTCGCGCCCCTCGCGAGAGAGCTGGGTAGGAAGCGGGGAGTTCTGGAGCCTTATCAGACAAAGAAGACGGTGTCCGGACAAATAGAGGAGTTAAGGGAGATTGTCGAGAATTATTGCAGTTCCCCGGTTATTCTTCTGGGACATTCGTGGGGAGCGTGGCTCGTCTTCTTGTTTGCGGCAGAGCATGGCGATCTCGTGGATAGGATAATACTCATAAGCAGCGGTCCTTTCGAGCAGCATCACGCTTCCGGTATTTTGAATACTCGCCTGAACCGTCTTGACGCAAAAGAAAAGGCTAGAGCGGAAGAGCTCATGAGCCTCCTGAACAATGCAGAACTGAAAGATAGAGTACTGCTATCTGAGTTCAGAGAACTCCTGGCCAAGACAGACCACTTCGATCTTCTCGAAGATGCCAAAAGAGTCGAAGTCAATATCGATGCAGAGACATACAAGAGCGTATGGACAGAGGCCTCAGAGATGAGGCTCAGCGGAGAGCTTCTCGAGAATGGCAGGAAGATTCTCTGTCCCGTTCTCGCGGTCCATGGCGATTACGATCCCCATCCGGCAGAGGGTGTCGAGATCCCGCTTTCAAGGGTACTTGAGAATTTCAGGTTCAGACTTCTGGAAAGATGCGGTCACATGCCCTGGATGGAAAGACATGCCAGAGAAGAGTTCTACAGGATTGTAGAAGAAGAACTTGAGAAAAGATAATCTCTCTCGACATCCGAATATGCAGAGGCTGGAATTGACAAAAAACGCTGATTGGTTCAGCAAGATCTCGAAGAAAAGGAACCACGACACAAAACGAGCATAGGGAGCGCAAGGTTCATGAACTGCTTGATGTAATCATTCTGAATCCAGGCGTAAACGGAATTCAACAAACCTCTTCGCCAAAGCATAAACAGGAGTCTGACCCTATTTAATGAAGGCAGTGTAGCTGCTGTAGTATAGATTTAAGTTGTGGAATGGTAAGCTTAACAGCAGATCAACGGCAGATACTTCGAGGTGGTTTATGAAGAATCTGAACTGGCCTTACAGAGGTCTATCTAATTGTCTCCAACCAATAACAAGCGGGCATCTAGTAGTGGTTGGAGGACTCCATATGAGCGGAAAGACAACGCTTCTGCTAAACCTGGCATATAAATTCGCACTTGAAGGTGGGCGGGTTGCCTTTTTATCATGTAGCGAGCCTTCCAAAAACCTTCAGACAAGACTTTTGCGAAGAGTTTTCGGATCACAGCTAAAGCTGGAAGATACGAAAGATCTGCCCACAGATGAATTAGATGAATTGAATCGCAGTTTGTATGAACTGAAGCAGCTCACATTAGATATTGTAGATTTGAAGGAACGTAGCATAGAAAGAACGATAGAAGTTGCTGCCGAACTCCATCACTCTAGAGGGATAGAAATCTTCTTCATCGACGACCTTTACCTCCTGTCAGGAAAGAGGAAAGCTTGTGGCCTTCTAAAGCAAGTTGGAATGACCCTGGGCATTGTATTCATCGTTGCGACCAAGCTGAAACACTCAGCGTACAGAAATGCTGGAAAGATGCCAAGAATAGAGGATTTTGAAGGAAACGGTTCATACTTGGCAGAAGCCGATACCATTATGTTGCTTCATTGCCCATCTGATCATTGGTCAAGTTCAAATGGAATAGACAAGGTTGAAATCACCTTATCCAGAGCCGGTGGCTTCGACGTAGATTTCACCGAAGTTCTTCAATTTGACTGGAGCAAGGCTGTCGTAAACGACTAGACCTAATAGTCAAGAAAGCCTTTAGCCTTGGACAGATGGTGGGTCTAGAGTTGCTTTCTTCGAATGTCAGCTCTTTTTGAAGCGAAGATGATTACTGTTTGCACATATGATTTATGGTGCATGGAAGTTCTTTTACTTAATGCTTACAACTTACTGGATAGGAGTACACTAAGTTTCACAGAAGAAAGAGAGGTGAAAATGGTTGAAACGAAAGGTAGACGAACGGTTGTTAAAAGCAAAAGAAGTCTTGAAAGAAGACTCTGCCTCAAGTTATGCCACGTCGTATTTTGCCGATGATTCAATAATCAAGCCAGCTCAAACATTGATCTTGAATTTACCAGAGTGTGCACTTTCGGGGTTTGCTTTCCAAATATCTCAAAATTATTCCTAGGTCTTCACATTGTTTCATTTGCTTACAAAATGATACAATCTCTCTAGACAAATGAGCTTAACCTGTTTTCTGCAATGTATGAACATATGGAGATACAGAGTTAACATTAGCAATTCGAGATTTCCTGAGAAGTGCATCTCAAGTGTTGAATTTCAAGATGCCAATCAGTTCTGCCAACCAGAATGGACGGATCTTTGATCTAAGTGAAAGAAAGACTCTTCGATGAGTTGAGTCAGCATTTTGCGTGTATCATTTAGTTTATTCAGTTTAGACCGGTAGTATGAGATAGGCTTCTGGAGGGATCCCATGGAAAACAATGACGCTGTTTCCGTTAAGATCGACAAGTGGAAGAAAGCTTTGCTAGATCTCACAATGAGAAACAGATTAATCAACTTCAGGACCAGCAAGACGAGCAATTTGATGCTGATAAACCCTTCAAGCAGCGAGATCTTCAATAAGATCGTTCTCCAAGAAAAACAGATGAGCTTCATTCCCATTCCTCCAGAAGATGATGAAGAGCAAGAGAATAAAACCACTATTTCCCTTAAAGCAAATCAGATACAGGCTGACCGCGAAGAAAAGGAAATGAATCTTGTTCTCAATAGACTAAAACTCAAGTCGAGGACTTCTTACGAGGAAATGGGAATCAATACCCTTTTTATGACTCTCGGTTTCCTCAAGTGGAAAGAAGTTGACTATAACAAGAGCTTTGTGATTTCACCTTTACTCCTTGTTCCAGTTTCCATTAGCCGCGAGACAATTGCCTCACCCTATTCCGTAAGGATCATCGATGACGACATTGTACTTAATCCAACACTTTCCGAAAAACTGCAGGAATTTGGCCTTGACCTGGAATCTACTTATGATCAGGAAATGTCGCTTGAGGAGTCGACCCTAAGAGATCTACTTGTAAAAGTCAGACAGCTAATTGAACCGATCGAGGGCTGGTCGGTTATTGAAGACGTGGCTTTAGGGGTCTTCTCTTTTGCCAAGCTTGCCATGTACAAAGACCTTGAGAACTATGAAGACATGATATTCGAAAACTCTGTGTTGAGAACAATTGCAGAAGGGAAGCCGTTGATTGCACCAGATAATGAACACGACGAGCTTCCAGATTTGGATGTAGAAAACGATCCTCTCAACTGCTATCAGATACTAGATGCCGACTCGAGTCAGCAAGAGGCTATCCTTGCCGTGAAAAGCGGTCAAGACCTCGTGATACAGGGACCTCCCGGGACTGGAAAGAGTCAGACGATAGCGAATATTATTGCGGAGTCCCTGAGTCAGGGTAAAAGAGTCCTTTTCGTAAGCGAGAAAATGGCAGCACTCGAAGTTGTAAAGCGCCGTCTGGATGATTGTGAATTGGGAGATTTTTGCCTGGAGCTTCACAGTAAGAAAACAGGGAAGAGAGTGGTCCTGGACGAGCTGGAACGAGTGCTAAATGAAGCTAACAACCATGCTGTAGATACGAAAAGCCTGGAGCGTGAACTCTCTAGACTCAAGGAGATAAGAGAAAGACTCAACAGCTATGTTAGAAGACTGCACAAAAAGAGAACTTCTCTTGAGATTTCAGCATTTGAGCTTCACGGCAATCTGGCAGCTTTGCATGACGTAGATCTTGTGAGTTTTGATGTAGCACAACTACAAGATCTCACGCATGATCAACTGGACAAGATTATCAACAATCTTGACAACTTGAAGCGCCACGCCGAAATTTATCGCAACCATAAGAAGGATGTCCTTAACAAAGTCAAGGCAGTTGCTCCTGATGCCGTTTTCGTAATGCGCATTCGTCAATCGCTGACGAAGATAAGAGACACTATAGGAAAACTAAGGAAGATAGGCGAGGAAACATCCCTTGAGTGGAGATCGTCTATCAGTAAGGAACTCGAATATGCAAATTCTAGGATTTCAACGATTCTTGACTTGTTTGAGTCCGGAAGTTCGGCCGAAGAAAAGGCCTTGAAGTTGGCAGAGGAGGTTCTTTCTCATGTTTCAACAATTAGGAGAGAACTTCCATCTAGTTATGGAGATTCTTTCATTAACTTAAAGAGCGCGATAGATGAGGTCAAGGTTTCTCACAGTGAAGTCACCCGTCAGTTTGATGCTCTTCGCTCACTTTTGGGAATCTCTAATGCTCTCAAATCTGTCAAGTTATTTGAGGAGACCGTCTCGCTTCTGACGAGATATCGACCGGCCATTCTTCAGTTGAATCACAATGAGCTTCAAAGAAAGTTTTCGAGCTCATACAACAGCTTTTTTGGTAGGTTGTTTGGAGGTTATAAGAAGAATGTCCGCATCCTTTCTTCGCTTAAATATGATGGAGTTTTAAATTACGAGAGAATCGTAGAAGATTTGGAGAAGTCGGAAAGAGTTCTCTCCCAATGTGGACTGATGACAAAAGCCTGCAACGAGAAAGAGTTGATAAGTCTTCTCGAAAGCTCAAAAGGGGTAATCAAGAGCTTCAACGAGAGTTATGATAACTTGGAGAAAGCTTTGAGAAGTAGTGAATCAGACCTTAGGGAGCTGATTGAATACTTCTCATTCTTTTCTATATTGCCGAAAGGAAACCAAAACCAGCAGGCAATATCAGGCAGGAGTGACTGGGTGAAGCGTGCAATCACGGCAACAAATTCATTTTTCAAGGATCTAGAGGAAGTATCCGATATGGTTATCACGGAACCATTTTCTGACGGCAAGTCTCTTTCGGACTTTGAAGGCTTTGAAGATTTTGTCCAAAGACTACAAGAGTCGCTTCCAAAACTTGATGACTGGCTTTCAATGAAGAAGAGTATCATTTTTCTCGAGAAGGCTGGACTGGAAGACCTTCTCGAAAGAGCGAGGGAAAGTGAAGTTGGGTCCGATGTGCTTGACAAAGTCTTCCTAAAGGGTTTTTATAGCAACCTCTTGTCGGAGCTCTACGCAAAGGATGAGGTTTTGAACTCATTCTCCACAAGTGACCACAATCTTCTTGTTAAGGAGTTCCGGCTACTTGATTCAAAACAACAGCTGTATGCCAGAAAGAGACTGGCTTCTTTCCTCGCCCAGAGGATTCCGGTTTCCAATCTTGTGAATTCTGGAAGTGCCGAGACATCTATTCTGAGAAGAGAGATAGCCAAGAAGAGACGAAATAAATCAATCAGAAGACTATTTTCGGAAACGCCAAACCTCCTTCAAGTTCTGAAACCATGCATGATGATGAGCCCTCTTTCAGTAAGCGTATTCACCGATCCGGAAAAGTTCAAATTCGATGTCGCCATTTTTGACGAGGCTTCCCAGGTATTTCCGGAAGACTCAGTGGGAGCAATCATGAGGGCAAAGCAGGTAGTAGTTGTTGGAGATAACAAACAGCTTCCTCCCACAAGCTTCTTCAGAATCTCTGAACCCGATGAAGCCGAAATGACAGATGAAGAGAACGATCTGGAGAGTCTCGAAAGCATTCTCGACGAATGTAGCGCGGTTGGTCTTCCAGAAAAGAAACTTCTCTGGCACTATCGAAGCCGCCACGAATCATTGATAGCCTTCTCAAACTATCACTTTTACATGAATAGACTCAGCACTTTCCCCAGCAGCAGTTTTAACGGGCTTGATTCCGGAATATGCTTTGAATATGTTTCGAATGGAGTTTATGACAGAGCAAAGAGCAGAAAGAACATTGAAGAAGCACGCAGAGTTGCCGAGATGGTTATGAGCCATGCAAGGACAAAGGCAGGTGTTTCATTAGGAGTAGTTGCCTTCAGTGAAGCTCAGCAGACGGCGATCCTTGACCGAATTGAAGAGCTTCGTTCCCAGGATCAGTCTGTCGAGGATTTCTTCGGCGAGGATAAACTTGAACCTTTCTTCGTGAAGAATCTTGAGAATGTTCAGGGTGACGAGAGAGATGAGATGATCTTCAGCATTGGATATGGTAGAGATGCTTCGGGAAAGCTGACCATGAACTTTGGTCCTCTAAACAAAAATGGAGGAGAAAGACGACTCAACGTTGCGATAACGAGAGCCAAGAGGAAAGTCACTGTTGTAAGTTCGATAAGAGGAGCAGACATCTCTGCTGAAATACAGACCCCAGGAGTAAGAGCCCTAAGAGAATATTTGAACTATGCTGAAGAGGGAGGAAGCAGGGAATTCCTTTTGAGAGAGACCGAAAACACTGACGGCGAATTTGAATCGCCCTTTGAAGAGGAGGTATTTGAGGAACTCACCGCACGCCGGTTCAATGTACACAAACAGGTGGGATGCTCCAGCTACAGGATAGACCTGGCAATTGTTGACAATGAACATCCTGGAAGGTATGTCGCAGGAATTGAATGCGACGGAGCCATGTATCACTCCGCGAGAACTGCAAGAGATAGAGACAGGCTACGCCAACAAGTCCTTGAGAATCTGGGTTGGAAGATCATCAGAATCTGGTCAAGAGATTGGATCTTCGACAGAAGTTCGGAAATCAAGAGAGTCATTGCAGAGATAGAAGCTGCTGGCTCCGTTTCAGAAAATACCGAAGCACTTAACATCAATGATGAGCTGATAGTCGAAAATCCTTTGCCATCAATAAAAAGAGAAGAGACGACCCTTCCATTGTATGAAAGATTCTCACCTCATGACCTAACCAAATTAGTCTCATTGCAGAAAGTTATTCAATTGTATAGCCTTATTGGGGCGATAATTGAAAAAGAGGCCCCGGTTCATTTGGATGAGGTAGTGTCGAGGATTATCATGCTTTTCGATACTCGCCCTGATTTACTCCAGGCAAACTGGGATATGTATACAAAATCCGGGAATATCTCCCGTAAGAGTCTACGGGAGTATGTTATGGCACAATTCCCAAGGGATTCATATGTTCTGCAGGGAGATTTTTTGCTCAAGCGCAACGAAAGGATACTTCCAAGACGATCGGCCAGCAGAGATGATATGAGAAAACCCGAACACATCCCGCCTGTGGAGATTCAAGAGGCCATAAAACTCTGTCTGAAACACGCGTTCACAATGGATAGAGAGGACTTGAAGACAGATGTGGCAAGACTATTCGGTTTCAAGAGGACGGGAACGAACATCTCGAATGTCATAGACAATGAAGTCAGCTTGCTTATTCGCAACCATGAGATTCAGATTCAAGATGGGAAAGTGAGTATTAGAAAAGAATAATTGGGCGCATCATCATAAATCTTGCATTATCTACAATGCGGTGGGCTTCCATATTGAGTAAAACTACTATGCCGAAAATACTGAATTCCAACTGTTTCGTATTAAGCGATGGCACTTATTCTGCTGGAACTTTCTCTTCAACAACTATTCTGTATTTTCCGTTTGAGATGAAAATGTCTAGGTAAAAGGTTCCTTTCAAGTAGACATAACTCTCGTCAGAAGAGGGAGATCCTAAACTTATAAGACTTTCTTCATGACCCGATTTAGGTTCGTGCCAATAAATTGAAACAGTATCTTCTGTAGATACCCGAGCCCTCCACTGGGGATAAGTGATCTGAAACATATCCGTTTTCTTTGTTGTCGAATCTCCCATATAGGTTCTTACAACTCGCCATTCCTTTGAGTTGTCAAACTGCCAGCTTCCGTCTTCGTTCAGGATCACGGATCTTCCATTTTCGTCGATTGCATGCATGCTAGGATCCTCCCTCTTGGATGCCACTTGGGCAGCGATTTGAGTAATCGAAAACACACAAGTACAAGACGTCAGGTTTGGTTTGGGTCTGACACAGGGGAAAAAGATGGAATATTCAGTTGATTGCAATATATAACTAGAGGTGGGTTGCAATCTCAAAGATCACAATCGGTTTGGTGACGCATTAAACGGACAACCACAGTAAGTCTACCATATTAAGCAATGTGGGGATCAGTCGATCACAATTGACAGACTGGTTCAGGATTGTCATTTGTTTTCTCCCCGGGTAGTAGTTGCAGATTGGAATACACCAACATTAGAGGCTAAACAGTTAATTCCGGGTTCTGGGTTTTTTTCTGGCCGAATACCGTTCTTCCTTCTTGGCAAGAACAAAAAGAGACATCAATTGGCGTTATCATATATGATAATATACTAATGTAAGTGAGTTTCTATCTAAATCTAAAAGGTGGTGTTATAGATGACAGGCTTTGATAAACTAAAGACTAATCTAATGAAGAACGAGGAATTCGCACGCATATACAATGAGAGAAAACCTTTAAGAAACTTCATAGATGAACTGATTGAACTCAGAGTTGAGAAGGGTATGACTCAAAAGGATCTAAGCGAGCTCACCGGCATAAGCGTTCCGAATATCTCAAGAATAGAGGCAGGAAAACAGAATCTTTCCTACCAGATGATGCACAAACTCGTCAATGCTCTTGGAGGCAAGATCCTAATAACAGCGCAGGCCGATAATTGCATCAGTCTTTCCAACGTGGCAGCGGAGAAACTAAGAGAACTAAGCGACGAGGCTAATACCTCACCAGAAGAATTCCTAATTAACCTTTTACAAAAGGCTTCAGAAGAATCGATAACCGCCTAGATCAGACTCTCAGGTTCATGACTTGCTTTGCTATAAATGTCTCTACCAAACATGAAACTGGTACAAATCGGATTACAAGTGTGTGCTGGAAGTCATTTGAATGTTTGGATATCACTATCGCCACTTGAACAAACAAATACGGAAAGAAAGGGAAGAATTCTTCAGCAGGGATCTGCATTCATCTTCATTACACGTAGCGGTATTTCTCCGGAGTACGAGTCTGACCATTTTTCTGGATTAGTATCTATATTAGAATGGACAGGCAAAAATAATAGGAGTCTGCGTTGACGATCTGGCGATAGTATACGATCTCCGTCGTGGTGCATTCACACCGTTTTCGCGATTTCTGATTCTCGTTTCGTTTTTTTGCTATATTGGCTTTCTCAGAGCTTCACCTGACAAACTATCTTCAATCGTGGAGAAAATGCGAGCTTACTTGATCCAGAAAATCGATTTTGTTTCTTTCCATGGAAAACATCAAGTGATGCTTCATTATGGTCGTGCAACATGCATCTTCTTTTATTGTCGATCACCGTAATGCATCATAATTAAATCTACTCAAGAGAGATCACTCTCTCCAAAGGATGGCAAAGTGATATAATTTCATTGCATGGGGGTGTCCCCGTGGGCGGAGCAGGCAAAGGGCTCCGCTTAACCTTTCTTTTCTATCCTTAGGAATATCCTCACAGAATTATCTTCGATTTCTCGTTTAGTGTGAAAATGGAGTCTGACCCTATTTAACACTATTTAACACAAATTTATATTTTAGAGTTTGTATATGCTAAAACTGCACAAATTGGAACATCGCGTTCCCGCAAGTCCTGAAGCAAGTCCCCTGTGAAAAGGATTCCATAGAAAATAGAAGATAACATTAGAATGATAGCAGATTTGGTTTTTAGATCACAGAAAGGTATCTATAGAAACTTCTCTCATCTATATGCATCTCCGCGTTTGATTATATGAACCACAAGAATTACAAACTCATCTCCTCGCACCTGGAAAATGACTTTGTAATCACCGACCCTCAATCGAAGTAGTCCGTAGTATTTACCCGAAAGACTTTTAACGTCCGGTTTCTCCATCGCCTTTCCGTCGTAGTAATCTACAAGCTGTTGGAAGCTTTTGTCTATTCTATTCTTAACCGCGGTATTGAGCTTTTCATGTTGCCGTTTGCCCACTCTCGTGAAGCTAATCCGGTAACTCATAGCTATCGACGATTTCCAGATCCTCTTCCGTCATCTGATCCAGTATCCTTGTGAGTTCCTCATTCTCTTCGGGGTCGCATGGTTCGGCGTTAGCCATTATCTTGAAGTACAGAGAGTTGTAGCCTTCGGTCTTTATGAGATTCCATAGAGCCGTCTCAATGATTTCACTGGCGCTTTTGCCCTGTACACGACCTAGCTCCTTCAGAACCTTCCATGAAGAAGGCGTCATCATGATGTTGTGTCTCTCTTTGGTTTCCGGAATATCTTTCATGCGATCACCGCCTTATACACACTATGTGTGTATTGAGTATAACACGAAAACATATGATCTCCTGCTTTAGATCAAAACTGTCAGGCTCACTATTTCAATAGCTACGGGTCACTCAACCGATTGGTGGTAAAGCCGTTACAGCAATAGTGGAAACTGCCATTCCTAGAGGACAGGTTGCTATTGGCACGCCCGTTTTGCAACCAACCTGAATAAAATCTCGGTGACACTCATTGTCTGGTAGAATTGCCGATCTGCTCTATAGCTTTGCTGAAGTATGCGTAGGCCTCAGGACTCACCGTGGATAATTTGTTTAGAAATGTAAACGACTCGTCGGTAATCCTTACGAAGAGCTCATCGCCGGACCACCTGAACAGGGCATCACTTTCCCCGAGCAAACAAGCAGATAGATAAGCCACTTTAGCGGCATCGGAAAAGAATTTTGTCTGTTTGTAGTTGAAACCAAGAATATGTGACGACAGACTCGATCTTCCTGAATCCAGTTCTCTGTAATGATCTGGCTCTCTCTTTCCCCTGGCGCCAATTAGGAGTGCCGTCTCAAATACGTCCTTCAGAATATCCTCTGGAGCTAGAGACTCTATTCCGCGGTAATGAGCCTCAGTTAAGGCGATTCTCTTAAACGTATCCCTTACAATTCTAGTGTTTTTGTGATAATCAAAGAGCGTTGCAATATCGAAGAGCTGCTTGCAGATCTCCATTCCTTTTTGCGAACCGTAAGGAATTCCTATAGTGTTGGGTGCAAAAGCCGTTATCTTGTCCCCAATTATCGCATCTATAGATGGTGTTCTTACATTGGTCACCGGGTCCTCAGTCTGAAATATCGAGCTTCTGATTGGTGTCGAAATTAACTCGGTGTGCATAGGTCTCTCATACAAGACATCTAGTAGAATATATGCGTTCTTCTGACTGGGGTTGATCGAGTCATAATAGAACTTATAATGCCTCACGGGAAAGACAGTCTTTCGTATATCCTCTTCATAGCGAAAGAACTTACCGGTCGAAATGACTTTGTCCAAAGCAGTGCTGAAGTCTGCTTCAGGCTCAACAATGATATCTATATCAATGGATAAACGCTGAATTCTATCCAAGAGCAGGATTAGGGAAGTTCCTCCTTTGAACGTTAGATCCACACCGTTGATTATCAGCAACTCCAGAAGCTGAAGACCCTTAATCGTCTTTTCTAGCAGTATCTGGTCACAACCCAGCTTAACTCGTTTAGCCTCAAGATACTCCCTGGTCAAACAACTATCGGAGATCATCCAATACCTCCCTGTAACCTGTCAGCTTCTTTGAGGTAAGGTAGTCAGACATTTCCTGTTTTTTACCTCTCCTTGTGGCATATCTTATGATGGTATTTACGTTCAGAGCGTATGTATTGAAGGCATTTCTGAAAACTCTGTCCATTTCGGCACCACCAAAAGGCTCAAGAACGGGCCCCCCTGAGAACAAATCCACAAGCATTTTTTCGAGCCTCGGTACGATGACTCCATCACTCTCCCTTACCGGTGCTTCAGTGATGAGTCTTCCGACAACTATTGCGGGAGACTGACCTGAAACATACAGATCGATATCTTCGGCAGAGGGATTTAGGAGTAGCAGAGTTCCGGTAAGGGAGGAGTTCTTCTCCAACGATTCCTGCAGCACTTCAAAGACGGCCCTTTCAGTTTCTCTCTCTGATTCAACAGCTATTGTCTGCATAGAGAATATGTGAAGTGCGAACTCGTTCAGCCAGGAAGGCCTCCAGACGCATATTCTTGTCAGCGGCAGCCGTTTTCTTAGCTCGAGATATACTTTTCTAAGAGTTTGGTCTATCTCTGGAGTATAATCGTACAGCTTTTTGAGAGTGTACAGACCCCTCCCGACAGGAGTTATGACTCCGCTCCTTTTCAGAGCATTCAGCCTGGTGCGGACAGTAACCGGGCTTATCTCTTCTCCTGGAAGAGTAAGAAATGGCTTGAGCTCCCCTGTAGAAAAGGAGTCCCTATCTTTAAGCTCTGAACTTATTCTCTTACCACTACGCTTTGAGGACCAGGTCTCGTCTTTCAAATCGATCAACTCACTTTTAGAACAACTGGCAATTTATAAGCATATTGCCTTTTGTTCTAATTATAGCAGATAGTCTTTCCTTTCCAAGCAGGAAAGACTAAGAGTACTTTTTAGAATGTGCTACCGTGTCAATCCGAATCTCTGGCTTCACCAGGTAATTTATCACAAGAGAATTCTGTTCAATATCAATCATTGGCAGCCCTGCAAAATAACCTGGTTCGCCCCTTAAGCTTTTTGTAATCTTGCAGGTTCAATAATCTCTTTTTCATCGAATGACTAACATTATTAGCCCTCATCCACAACTCTTATCCAATGAGGGCTTTGTAGTTTAGTTCGTTATACTTATTGCCGGATCACATTATATAACGTCGATTTTGTTGAACTCCATATTGCGGAGCATCCTTATCCGCTTTTATGAATCGAGTTGTGTTATTCTTTCAACAAGCTTTTCCCGAGTTAATGATTTTGTAAGTGATTCTCGTCGGATCGATCGTCTACCATTATCCTCTGAAATGATTTTCAAATAACACTTCTAGACCTATTTAGAATCATTCTTGTACAGTTTACATAGATTCGACTGGCAATTGGTCATGTGATTGAAAGCGAAATTGACAGCTGTTTTCTTCTGTGAGCTTTTGCCGAAGGGTATCTCGCCGGTATTTTCCATGATAGATCTTTCTTAGAAGATACCGGCATGTTCTTTCTTCGAAAAACTACGAGGCTTTCTCGAATAAACTCTGAACAAATCTCCAAAACGCAATGTTTACGGCTATTGCAAGAGCTGACCATTTAGTTGATTCCACCTCCTAAAAACCTGTATAATATCTTTGTAATAGAAGCGGTTGCGTGAGAACCATAGTGGTATGGAAACCCTCCCGGTTGTCATACTTACCTTCCATAATTTTTAGGGTTGCGTGAGAACCATAGTGGTATGGAAACTAGCCGGAACTCATTCAGAAGAGGATCTTGTGATAAGTTGCGTGAGAACCATAGTGGTATGGAAACGCCTTACCGTCCGCTTCGCTATGTTCTCGTACTCCTGTTGCGTGAGAACCACAGTGGTATGGAAACGTAGTGTGATTGTCCATTATAGCAATAAGCTGAAAGGTTGCGTGAGAACCATAGTGGTATGGAAACATATACTCGCCGTCTATTGAGACGACGTGATATATGGTTGCGTGAGAACCATAGTGGTATGGAAACCTAGCAACATTGCCTTCAATGTCTTCTGCGTAACGTAGGTTGCGTGAGAACCATAGTGGTATGGAAACCGATTAACATCGAGAAGGTGTGATGAGATGGGTAACGTTGCGTGAGAACCATAGTGGTATGGAAACATATGTAGCTGATTTCCTTACTTCTTTTTCTGGTTTGAGTTGCGTGAGAACCATAGTGGTATGGAAACAGATGGTGCTGGAGATTCTGACTGCAGGAGGATTACTGGTTGCGTGAGAACCATAGTGGTATGAATCGCTGCCTTTGGCAGGACGCTGTGCCGGGAAGATCATCCCGGGAAGTGATGCGCCGAGAACCATCGGCGGACGCAATGCCCGGAGAAACATCCGGGGACGCATGGCTGGCTTCGCCAGGAGGGAGAAGCTTTCTAGGGGCAGGACGTTAGGTTGTATGAACCAACTCAACTGGTCATCCTGACGTGCTCTTGGTCAGGATCTGGTCTTTGATCTTATCGGAGGACGGGTCCATGCTCTTGGACGGTCAACGGAGGACGGCTCTTATATGAACCATAGTGGTATGGAAACTACTTTCTTACTAAACAGAAATCCAACTCAAGCATTTTAATAACCAACTTCAATTTAACTTAAGAGTATTATGTTAAATTCATCTGTTCTCTTCTAGCCCACTCCCAGTAAAGGCTTCATTCGAAACTCTACCTCTTCTGTTTGCTCTCTTTGATTTTGTATTTTACACAGTATGTGATATTATCTATTTATGTTAAATTAATGAATTTAGACACGGAGGCCCAAAATGCCGTCAGTTTACCTGGAGAAAGTGTTGCCCGAAAATAATATGAAGAGGTTCTATTTTATAAGCGATGAACGCCAGAGTACCTTTACCGGGTATCCGGTTACCATCATTTTCGGGCGGATCTCCGAGCGCGCCACATTCGTGACCAAAATATTCCCGAGTCAAGCTATGGCAACCAGATATGTACATAATAAGCTCAGGATAAGACATAGACACCATTATTCAGTGGTTAAACCGAGGTATTTGAGGGATGGAAAAGACTCCAAGCCTGTCCAGCTCGGTCTATTTCCCTATTAAACGCCCCATCCTGCGCTTTTGATGGTGCTAATACATATATGAAGGTGCGACAAAAGAAAATGCGTTAGAGAGCGTTTTACGAGGTGTAGTTATGAAGGAAGTGCAGCCAATTAGGGATACGAAGAAAATCGATGCGATGAAGTCAATTATGAAGGGTGAATCCAATTACCGGGACCTTCTTTTATTCGTTTTGGGAATAAATACAGGCCTTCGAATATCTGACATACTCGCCCTGAAGTGGAGCAGTTTCATAAACGGTGGTGGAAGACTCCTTAAGGCAGGGGACCAGTTGAATGTTGTGGAGATTAAGACCAAGAAGATAAAAAACTTTATGATAAACAAGTCAGTCGCGGAAGCCTTGAAGCTTTACTACGATTCTCTGGGAAGTGTCAATCCTGATGATCCAGTATTCTCGTCCCGCAAGACAGCCGACGGCACCCTGCAACCCATAAGTCGCATAGCCGCCTGGCAGATGCTAAACAGATACGCCAATATGGTGGGACTGAATGACGGGATCGGAACACACACACTTCGTAAGACCTTCGGCTATCACCTGTACAAGAAAGGCGTGGCTCTGGAGTACATTCAGAAGATGCTAAACCATTCTTCGCCGGCGATAACCTTGCGGTATATTGGGATCACCCAGGAGCAGCTGAACGATATCTATGTTGAGCTGAATTTATAACAGCTGGATACTCCTACGATGTCGGACCGTTATTATCCTGAAGGCCATAGAACCTCCAATATCTTCTGCGTCTTCTCGCGCTTGCGGGCTACTCCGTGCCCGGCGCTCGAAGCCGCAGCAAAGGGTAAAAATGTAAAAAGGCTAAAGTATGAATCAGAACACCGTCCTGCAAATACGGAACCCGAGGTAGCTGTACGAGCTAGCGGGCGAGTCGAAGTAGCGAATCGCAACCCGTGCGCGCGCCGCAATGTTGCCCCAGCTACCGCCACGATTCACCCGAAGGGAACCAGCTGTGCTGTTGTACGGATTCGTCTGTGCAGAACTGGAGTAGTTTCCATACCAATCTGAGCACCACTCCCATACGTTTCCGCTCATATCATAGATCCCGAGCTCGTTCGGCGCCTTCTTCCCGACTTCCTGTGTCTTGTTCCCAGAGTTTGAATCGTACCAGGCAACATCACCTACATTGTCACTCCCGGAATACTTGTATCCCTTACTCTTGTTACCACCACGAGCCGCGTATTCCCATTCAGCCTCCGTAGGCAGTCTGTATCCGAATACCTTCGACGGATCAGTAGTCACTTTTCCATCCTTATCCAGCAAGTTACCGTTATTGTCATACGCCTTCGGTAGCTTCTCTTTCTCGCTCAGCCAGTTGCAGTAAGCTATAGCGTCGTTCCAGCTCACGTTTATAACTGGTCTATCTCCCCTTCCCCAGCCTTCATCGCCAGGTTTGCTCCTGCCCGTGGCCTCACAGAAGGCGTCGTATTCGTCGAATGTAGTCTCGTATTTGCCAATGTAGAAGTTATAGCTGAACGTGACCTTGTGGGTCGGTTTTTCATCACTATCTCCTCCACCCCACGTGTCGCCCATAGTGAAACTTCCTTTCTCGACCAGAACGAAGTTTCCGGCGGCGTTAGGACGGCTCATTATTATGGACGGTATGCTGTCGGGTATATACCCTTCCTTGAAGAATATCCTGTCTATCCTATCCTGATAAACCTCTATCACCGATCCAACGTCCAGCTCGATTTCTATGTCCTCCGTCTCCAATATCCCCTGCACGGTGTCTCCATTTGTCATCTTCACTGTTGTGAGCGGGTTGGCGTCCCCTATGAGCGTTATTGATTCGGTAGTAGCGAAATCGAGCGGTATCTTCGCGTAAGTTGTGGAGATCGTTATGTCTTGTGTCAAAATCTGCCCGTGGAAGTAGTCTCCGTTCTTGAGCTGCATAAACTGCCTCCACTTCATTCCCGCCGTCTCCTGAGGCCTCTGTCTGAATACTATCTTCAGGACCTTCTCACGCCTTATCTCCAGCTGCGGACCGTTTGTCAGTTTGAAACTTATGAAGGCATCGTCTATGAACCCCGAGAAGCGGTTGTTGTTAACCGTGATTATTGACTCTATGTTGTTCGCCCCGCCTTCCAGGTTTATCCCGGCTATGTATTTGCTATCTATGTCTATGTGAGCGTAGGAGGTTCTTATAGAGAAGCTGTTGTTCATCACGGTACCCGTCAGTTTGTCCCCGTTTCTCAACAACAGTATATCCACGTCTTTCGGCCTTTCTGTGTCAAGAACCGTCTCTATCGCGGGCATAACCGGTTCTGTGTTCGCCAGTCCAAACACCGCCAACAATATAACGCAGAGTATAAGCAATACCGTTCTCTTCATTCCCACACCTCCCGACTTATGTTAGTTACAGGTTACTGCACACCGATTATGTAAACCTTCGTCCCGTCTCATTCGCGCCACTGGTGCAGAGGATCATGCACCGGCGCTTTGAGACGCAGCAAAGGGTAAAAATGTAAAAAGGCTAAAAGTGTAAATCAGAACACCGTCCTGCAAATACGGAACCCGAGGTAGTAGCCCGCGTCAGTGGGCGAGAGGCGGCCGCGATCCGCTACCCGTACGTACGTCGCATTGCTGCTCCAGCAACCGCCACGATCCGCCCGGCGGGAACCAGGTGTATAGTTATACGAATTCGTCTGTGCCGAGCTGGAGTAGTTTCCATACCAATCATTGCACCACTCCCACACGTTTCCGGACATATCGAATATATTCAATTCATTAGGTTGAGTCGTTCCAACATCGTGTGTATGACCTCCTGAGTTGTCATCGTACCAGGCCACGAAGTACACTTCGTCTCCTCCGGAATACTTGTATCCCTTACTGTATTTGCCACCTCTGGCAGCGTATTCCCATTCGGCTTCGGTCGGTAGTCTGTATCCTTCAACATAAGAAATGTCTACTGCAATTCTGCCGTTCTTATCCAGAAGATTTCCTTGGCTATCATATGCCTTGCTCAATCCTTCATTTTCGCTAAGCCAGTTACAATATGCTATCGCATCGTTCCAGCTCACGTTGATTACAGGTCTGGTTCCTCTTCCCCAACCCTGATCGTTGGGTTTGCTCCTTCCGGTAGCCTCGCAGAATGCGTCGTATTCATCGAAAGTCACTTCGTATTTGCCTATGTAGAAATCATATGTGAACGTAGCTTTGTGGGTCGGTTTTTCATCATCGTATCCATCTCCCCAGGTGTCACCCATAGTGAAAGTTCCACCCTCCACATACACCATCTCTACTCCGGAGGGGGTCTTCAGAAAAGCTCCCACTTTTATCGTGCTGAACTTCCATATCGGGCTCTCGCTCCTGTTTCCCATCGTATCTTTGGCTATTACCTTCCAGTAATAGTCCTTGCCTTCCTGAAGACCCTTGTAGAAGAACATCTTCTCCGTCAGGTCTCGCACTATGTATGTCAGGCTTTCCCGACCGGTACCGGCCATCACATCGTACGTAACGGTCCTGCCTTCCGTGTCTGGCATCTCCCACATAAGCTTTACCCAGTTTTGATTGTATGAAGGTAGTATCTGTATATTGCTCTCTCCATCTTCAGGCAAAATATTTGTGGGAACCGGAAGCGGTTTCACTTCAGTAATCAACGTTTCCTCTCCGCTTCCCAGGTAGTACCCAACATTCTTTATAAAGCTCCTGAACGTGCCGAGTCCCGAGTTTATATGATTCATCACACCCGAATCTTCTTTCTGAAGGTATTTCAGGTGCAGCCTTATGTAACCTGCCATCACCCGGTAGTATGCGTTTTCGATTGCCGCTGCCCTCATTGCCGCCCTTGCCATCCACGCGCTGTCGAATGTTACTTCAGCACTCTGTATTTCGCATTGGAGTTTGTCCAGATTCCTCGACAGATCCACAAGCAGTCCTAGATGGATTATGGAAGCGTTCAGGAATAAATTGAGGCCTTCGGCATCCTCTTTTATGCCTTTGGGAGCGATTTCAACCGTTGCTAGGTCCAGCAACGAGTCGTCTATTATCTCCAAGAGTCCTTGAACCGTGGATAACGTCGCCGGTTCGAGGACCATCATCGCCGTGGATGCCTGCAGATTCATAATCTTGTTCATTGCGTCTATGAACTTTATCTCAGAGTCAGCGAGCATTATTGCGTTCTTCTTCTTTTCAAGCGCTTCCAGCAACGCTCTTGCCTCGTTAAGACTGTTATGTTCCACAGCAGACATCGCAAGATAAACGCTTATGAAGTCTTCCTTATCCGTAGCCAACGTATCCGCAATTGTGTTCAGACCTGCTGAAGTCAATCCAAGAGCTATGGAGACCAGCTTGCCCGCCTCGAACACCGTCTTCACACTTTCCGGCAGACTAGCTCCAAGAGAGAAGAGGTCTCCTACAAGCATAGTTATCCCCGTTCCCAGGAGTGCGCTTCCCCCTTCTATGAGCAGTGTGCCTATAGCCGTTCCCATACGCTTTGAAGATACTTCGGACAGTGTTTCGCTCCAGTAATTTGTCCAGTATTTCCAGTCTTGATTCCACCAATACCAGTGCTTCCAGATGAAATAGATACCGAGGTTCTCATCGTCGAGCTTCACCCTCCCGGTATCTGTCATTTCATATACGGTGGGCAGTACGTGAACGTGTAGATACTCGTCGTATGCTACTTTTAACGCCCGGTCTCTGAAAGCGAATGCCTTTATCTCCGTGTTCGCAAACGTGACACATAGAAAGACAATCAGAAACAGAAGAAGGAATGTTCGTTTCATAACCCACCTCCATTAATGAGGCTTCGCACTTTAAGTAAGCACGTGAAGACTCAGGCAATATACAGAAAGAAGTGCAATGCACTCATACAATTAATATAGCAGTTGTTACATTCTATACAAAGTCAAACTCTGTTCCGTGAATTCCTGTCACTGAAGGTTGTTGGCGATTGTGGTTGATTTCCGAAGTGGTGTTCTCTTATCAATCATCGAGCCTGGCGCATAGAAGCTTCTCCCGGGCCGGCCATAAGTGATGGGGTGATTTCGGATACAATAAACGGCTAATCTGTTAGGTTTCGGAATTAATACCCAATAATGATAAACTTCAGTTACAGAGAAGAAATAGCGAGAATATGCAGGGTAGGTGTAGTATGGGCGCTAATATCCCAGAAGCTGGAAGACTTGCCAGAGTTAGGGACAGAATCTGGCTGATCAGTGATGTTTCGTTCTCTGACGATGTAGTTTCTAACCCCGCAACGCTGGTGACATTAGAGAGCTTAGAAGATTCGGATCAGGGAAGCAAGACATCCGTCGTATTTGAAAGAGAAGTTGACTTCCAGGTTCTGCCCGAAAACATACTCCCCGACATTGGCAATTCACTCGACACTCCCACTGTATTCGACAGCTTCGTCAATGCCCTGAGATGGACAAACAAGAGCATACTCAGCGGTGGTGTTATTCGGGCTCCGTTTTACGGTGCCATACAGCAGCAGACATTTCAGCTAGAGCCAGTGATCAAGGCTCTGTCTATGCCAAGGATAAGCCTTCTCATAGCAGACGATGTTGGCCTGGGTAAGACAATTGAAGCAGGTATGATCATCCAGGAACTCATTCTGAGAGGCAAAGCTCGCCGAATACTTCTTGTTTGCCCGGCATCTTTACAGCTCCAGTGGCAGTGGGAAATGGAGAACAAGTTCGGACTTGACTTCAAAATAGTAGATAGCAACCAGATAACGAAATTCAAGAGGGAGTACGGGATAAATGTCAACCCCTGGTTAGCCTACCCCAGGATAATCGCCTCAATGGACTTTATCAAGATGGAGGGCAGGAAGACAGAATTTCTCCGCTCTTGCGAGGTTAATTCGGGTAAGTATATCCGCTCCTGGGATCTCCTGGTAGTAGATGAAGCCCACAACGCTATGCCCCAACCAACGAAGAACTACTATCGAGATTCAGACAGGACGAAGATGCTCAATGAGATAGGAAGACACTTCGAGCATAAGATCTTCCTTACCGCTACACCCCACAATGGACGAAAGGAATCCTTTGTCGCCTTTTTGGATATGCTGGATCCTCTAAGCTTCAACAGAGGGGAAGATCCAGCGCTCAATAAAGCCAGCTTCAAAAGAAGGTTAGATCGAATAATGGTACGAAGATTGAAGAGGGGCCCCACAGGCGTTAAAGACTCTCTCGGTCGTGCAATGTTTGCAGGCAGAGAGATCGTTCCCTTAGACATAGATCCTTCAGAGGACGAGAAGAAGTCGTTGAGCTTGCTCAATCAATACATTCACCAAAGGGTGCGTGGTGGAGAAAACGGCGAGAAAAACAGGCCTCTCGAGTTCGCTATGACGATCCTGAAGAAGAGGCTTCTCTCTTCACCAAGAGCTTTCTACAATTCAATTGTAGTTCACACGGAACACTTAAACGATGCGAAAGACTCTCCGAAGTACCTCCAGCTGATTGTGGATAGGCTTGACGAAGACTGGGATAATGACGTCGTCAGAGAGCAGACCGAACAGGAGTTAATAAGCGCTACGGCAACCGACAACGGGAAGAACTACCTGAGTGAACTAATAAGCGTCGCCTCCCGCCTCAGAAACAAGCCAGACAGTAAAGTGAAAGAGCTTATCAGATGGATAGACAACAACCTCAAAGAGAACGGCCGTTGGAACCGCGAAAGAGTCGTCATATTCTCAGAATTCAAAGACACAATGGAGTACATCACAGACCAGTTGATCGATCACGGTGTTGAAGAGGGGAGAATCCTCCAGCTCTATGGCGGTATGGAAATGGAAAAAAGAGAGGCCATAAAGGCGATGTTCGAAACCGATCCAGACGAATCACCCGCGAGAATACTCGTCGCAACCGATGCCGCCTCTGAAGGAATAAACCTTCAGCAACACTGCAGATATATGTTCCATATGGAGATCCCCTGGAATCCAATAAGACTCGAACAGAGAAACGGCCGAATAGACAGACACGGTCAGTCTCGCAACGTCACCATATATCACCCCGTATACAAAAACGATTCAGATAGCCAGTTCCTGAAAACTATAGTGAGAAAGGTGGAACAGATCCGCGAAGATTTGACCACGATGAACCCTGTGATCGCGGATAAGATTCAGAAGCAGATGCTCGGGATTGAGAAGATGGACGAAAAACTACTGGACGCGATGAGAGATGATTTGACAAGAGACCTGTTGGACGTCAGGAGTGAGGCCGCGAACCTCGGCCAGAAGATAGCCGAATCGAGAGAGAAACTCAATCTTACCCCTGACACAGTGAGAGAGCTGCTAGATAGCGCTATCAAATTGAACGGTGTTCCCTCAGGTGTTAAGCCTGTAGAAGGAAATCTGTACAAGATAGAGAGACTGCCTGACGGCTGGAAAGAGCTTCAAAAATACATCCTCCAGGACGGCAGGACAAGACTCTTATCCTTCGTACCGCCAACTGGAGCCAAGGCCCAGCACCTTCATCCCAACCATCCGCTTGTGAAAAAGGCCATAACGTACTTCCGAGCGAATATATGGTCAAAGGGGATTGAAGGCACAAACCAAAAACTGAACAAGGTAACCTGCAAGGTAGTTCCTTCAGGGAAGATGGATGTTCCTCACGTGCTTCTGTATGTTAGGGCTCTTGCGATCAACAAGCTCTCGCAACCACTTGTTGAAGAAGTGGATGTCATTGGCGGAAGGTTCGAGCAGGGGGAGTTCCTCCCGGTTTCGGATACCTCAAGCCTCCATCATCTCGATTCTCTTGCAGTATTTAACCAGGGGGCTTCCTCGCTCGTCCCCGACCTGAAAAAGGTAATGAAGATGAATGAGAAAGCAATACAGGATAATGTAGAGAAGTTCAAACGTAACTGGAAAGACAGACTCAACAGAGAATTGAAAGAAGTGACCTCAACCGAGAAGACGACACTTCTGGAAATGATAAAGGAACGGGCGAAAGAGATAGACAAGACGATAAACAAGCTAAGTAGTTACGAAGGAACGATGTTCGAAGATCAGATGCAGTATTCCGAAGACATTCGTCTTCTGAAGAACAGACAGGAATATCTTAAATCCCAGCTTGAGGGGATTCCAAAGAAGATAGAAGAAAAATACACACTCAAAGGCGATCCTCTGGTCAATGTTGTCGCCCTCTGCTTCCTCATTCCCGAGGAGATGATCAGATGAGCACAACAATGAAGACCAAATTCGACTGGTTTGGCGTTCTGAAGATGTCGGGCCTCCTGGTCTCTGAAGTCATTTATCGCGATCACTTCGAGAAGACAGAGGGTATCAGCAGGGACGAACTCTTCAGAATTCGAAGGTTTATTGACCGCTTCAACAGCGAAAGCTTCTCTGTTAATGATCTGGTTAAGGGCCTCCTTTTCGACATTCTCGCTCACGATCCAAACAACTGGAAATTCGGAAGAGATGTCTCGGCTTTCTCAGTCAAGGAAAGTGATCACGATGAGCAACTCGCTTCCGACTTTGTTCTCCTATCTGACGATAGAAAAACACCGGTCTTCATAATAAAGGCACTGGACAAATACAATGAGCTTGACAAGAGAAAGCCTGTTGGCAGCGGAACCTGGCGGGCGAGTGAACACATAAAATTCGAGACGTTGCTTAGACTTTCAGGCTGCCCTCTGGGGCTTCTCACTAACGGTTATGAGTTCAGACTGTTTTTCGTTGAGGAAGGCCTTTCGGCAGCATACATATCCTGGAAGCAAAGCGACTGGCTTGAAGAAGAATCAACCTTCGAGGCCTTCAGAAATCTCCTGAACGCAGAGACCCTCCTTCCAAGCAAGAAGAAAGGTCTTTACAACATAGTCAAGGAAAGTCACGAGAAGCAAGCTGAAGTTACTGACGCTCTGGCCGATCAGGTCTATCTGGTCATTAACAGGATTCTCGATTATACAAACCAGAGTGCAATAGACGTCGAGCCGGACAAGATATACGAAGCAGTGATAAAGGTCGTTATGAGGTTAGTCTTCATACTGTATGCCGAAGAGAATTCTCTGCTTCCTCACGGATTCCCCGAGTACGATGACAATTACGGCCTAATCCATTTAGCCAATTCGCTCGAGTCTGAGAGGAGCTTCCTCGGAGAGACAGACTTCAACTCTGTTGCTTCTTACAGATATGATGCCTGGTACAGGATACTTGCGTTGTTCAACCTTATCTATTACGGCTCAGATCACCAGGAGCTGAAGATAACTGCTCACGGTGGCGCCCTATTCTCGCCCGACGAGATTCTTCCCCTTCTCAAGAGAATTAAACTGAACAACAGAGGCGTAAGGGATATTCTCCACGATCTCCTGTATATGAAAGGCCTTAGGCTAAGTTATGCTGCAATAGACGTCGAACAGATAGGATACGTGTATGAAGGCCTCCTGGGATACACCGTTTCACGGGCAAGTGAACCTCTTGTAGTAACGGCAAACGAGAAGTTCGTCCTTCCTCTTAGTGAACTGGAAAAACGTACACCAAAAGAGATAAAGGGGCTGCTGAAAGAGGTCGATTCAAGGATAAACAACATTCCAAATTCGTTCACCGATCCTACAGATGATTCGATACAGGCAAGGGTAGCCAAATATGGGGTGATACTAGCCCCGGAAGACGAAAGGCTCATACCGGAGGGTTCCTATTATATGTCATCCTCCGGTGCCAGAAAGTCTAGCGGGAGTTACTACACTCCAAAGCAGCTGACAACGTATCTGGTTAAGGAGACGCTTGGACCGCTGTGTATGGATGAAGAGAAAGACAGGGTGAAGAGCTCTTCCGAGATTCTTTCAATGAAGATAGTCGATCCTGCTATGGGTTCGGGAGCCTTTCTCGTACAGGCAACGAATTTCGTCGCGGAGAAGCTCTTGAAGGCCTGGGAAATAGAGGGCAAAAATACTGAGATTCCAGATTCAGACAGAGAGATCCTTGCACGAAGGAACGTTGTTGAACACTGTATATACGGGGTGGACATAAACCCCACGGCCGTAGAGCTCGCGAAGATGTCTCTCTGGCTTAATACCTTCTCCAAAGATAAGCCATTTACATTCCTCGATCATAAGCTGAAGTGTGGCAACTCCCTTGTGGGGGTCTTTCACGGCTGGGAGGATACAAGCGTTATTCACCCGGAGGTGTACAAGGCTTCGGGGAACGCCAGTAAAGAATGGAAAACTAGACTGATTGAACTGAGAAAGACAAACGCAAAATACAAACCTTCTAAGAAGGAAAGCCAGGCGAAGCATCAGAGTAGTATGTTCTCTCTTACAGGCTCTCCGGACAATGAGTTTGCGAGAATAACGAGTGAGCTCGCAAAAGTCTCACACCAGATAGATGTCGCCGGTAGAGAAACAGAAGATTATTTTGCCAAGGAACAGGTTTACAAAGAGCAGTTCCTTAGGAACAGAGATTACGAAATAGAGAAGCTTAAGGATAATGTGTGGGTAGCTCAATGGTTCGCAAATGAGATTGATGGAGTCCTTCCGTTGACAACCGGAGAGCTTCAGGATCTCTACCAGGGAATAGACAAAAACCAGGATAGCAGATCGGTTCTTATGGAAATCTCTGAACACATATACTGGACAGAAAGGATAAGTAAAGAACAACGTTTCTTCCACTGGAAACTCGAATTCCCGGATGTATTCGAGGCAGGGGGATTCGACGCGGTAATTGGTAACCCGCCTTGGGAAGTGCTGAAGCTTAAGGAAAGAGAGTATTTCGCAGGAAAGGACCTTGAAGTTTATTCCAGCAAGAAGACGAATGAAAGACGGTCACTTATAGCAGGATTAGAGACAAGTAACCCAGAGCTGTTCAGATCGTATATGAAGGAACTGGAGCAATACTCGTCTACAGGCAATTACGTATCTAATAGAGCTCTATACAGTTTGACAGGCAAAGGTGAATTAAACACTTACCAGCTCTTCGCCGAGCTTTTCTTGAAGATGCGCAAAGAAGAGGGAAGATCTGGCGTGATAGTTCCAACAGGAATTGCGACAGACAAGGGAAACAGTATCTTCTTCAAGTATGTTGTCGAGAATAAATTGCTTTCCTCATTAGCTGATTTTGTTAACGGTAGCATTTTCAAAAACATAGACTCCAGAATGAGATTTAGTCTTATAGTATTCGGGTACACGGAACAGTCGAAGATGCTCTTTGTCTTGCGAGACCCCGATCAGCTCTATACAAAAAGCTTCTTGAAGCTATCAGCTGAAGACCTGCTCTTGGTCAATCCAAACACCGGAACTGCTCCGGTGTTCAGTTCGCAGAGAGATATGGACCTTGTGCTTAAGATATATAGAAACAGCAAGATTCTTCTGAGGGAGTACGAAGACGGTAAGACGGATAACCCTTATGGTATAGAAGTCTCCACGCAATTCCATATGTCAAACGACTCCGACAAGTTCGTTCGAGAGCAGGAGCTTATAGGGAGAGGTTATAAGAAGAACTGGATCTACTACGAGAAAGACGGTGAAAGATACGTCCCGCTTTGTGAGGGCAAGACCTTCTACATTCTTGATAGCCGTTACAACCACATAGCAGATGACGGAAATGGTACGAATTGCACTGCTGAGGAGAAATCCGATCCGCGGTTCTTCCCTAGGACAAGGTATTTTGTTAAGGAGAGCGATTGTAAGGCTTTTTATGATGCCAAGCAGTGGGAGAGAGAATGGGTGGTTGCGTTTAGAGATATCACAAACGCAACAAATGAAAGAACATTGATTTCATCGATGATGCCAAAGGTTGGGTTTGGGCATAAAGCACCTATTGTTAGGGCGAAGTTTCTATCCCTTTTTGGGCTTGCCAATTCTCACATATTTGACTACGTTACTAGACAAAAGTTTCAAGGGACAAGCATGTGCTATTTCATTCTTTACCAGCTGCCGGTGCCCGACCCCTCAAAGTTCAAAGAACTCCCGGGACTGGATGCTGGAGACACTTGCCTTGAAGATTCTGTAATCCGACGACTTGTGAAGTGTGTGAACTACTCCTATGATATGGAACCGTTTGTGAAGGATATGGGCTACGAGATAGAGCCCCGTCCGTGGAATGAGAAAGAAAGACTTGGATATATGGCACAGCTTGACGCAATAGCTGCGCACCTTTACGGTATAGACTTTGAAGACCTGAAGTATATCTTCACAACATTCCCAATAGAGAAGCGAGAACAGGAAAAAGAGTATGGGACTTACTTATCCAGAGACCTTGCCCTGAAGTACTTTGAAGAATACAGACCTAAACTCTTTCAGGGAGGAAATCTATATTGATGAGATACGTACTTCCTTAAGAAATTTGATCCAGAATATCGAATGATTCAGAGGTGGTCCTATGTCCATTAACCCTGTCGTCTTCAGTAAAGAGACCTTCGAGAGCTTTACAGATTTTCTTATAAGTACCCTAAATATCGCAGATGAAGGTCTCGAGAATCAACTCAAGGATCTAATAGCCTATGATCTTCTAAGAGGATCTCGCCTGGTTAATGGACCATACATCTACCTAAATCGCCCTTTCGTAAAAGGCAAAAGCATAAGAGAGTTCACGGAAGCACTCAACCTTGATCCGGTATTGAATACAGTATTCACATACGAAAACTTACATAAGCATCAGGAAGAAGCGGCCGAGAGCATTGTAAACAAACATCACACCATAGTCTCAACAGGTACCGGCTCCGGAAAGACCGAGTCCTTCCTCCTGCCAATAATCGATCGTGCGAAGAAACAACAGGAGAAGAAACTGCTGGCGCTCCTTATTTACCCTATGAACGCCCTGGTTAATGATCAGCTAAGACGACTCAGAATGATGCTTGCAGGAACCGGCGTGACGTTTGCCAGATACACCGGAGATACTCCTGAAACCCTTCCTTCGAATATCCGGAGACCTGCAAATATGGTGAGGTTTACGGAAGAGCAGCTCGAAGAGGTCATAAAGGGTACACTGGCGCCCTGGGAAGAACGCCTCTGCAGAGAAGAGATCCGTGAAAACTCTCCCCAGATAATGCTCACAAACTACTCTCAGCTTGAGCATTTGCTTCTTCGAAACAAGGATCTAGATATTTTCAGAGACTCCGATTTACAGTTCATCGTTATGGACGAAGTGCATAGTTATGTCGGAGAACTTGGCTCGGAAGTGGCCTGTCTCCTGAGAAGACTGAAGCTCGTTGTTCCGCATCCGGAAAACATCACCTTCATTGGCACCTCTGCGACGGTTGCCTCTCGTGACGAAGAACCTGAAACGGTAGTAAAACGCTTCGGTTCAAGACTCTTTGGTGTTGAACAGGACCATATTAGGCTGGTAACCGAGTCTTACATAGAGCTCGAAAGAGAACCGGATGAATACGTTCCGCTATTCCCCAGAGATCCCGGAGAGATTCTAAAGGAGATGGTATATGAAGTTTCTCAGATTCCTGAAGATGGAGAACCGAGGGCAGAATTCTACAAGCTGCTGACGCAACTTACCTACAAGACCATAAACAAAGACAACGCTTACACGACATTGAAGAAGAACGTTATTATAAGCGAATTGCAGGAGCTTTTCAGCAAGCCCACGCTTCTGGAAAAGGCTGTTGAGAGGATCAGGGCATTATCCGGAAGAAAAGATGCTGGCAATGATGCTCTCGCGGCGGAGGTATACTCCTATCTACTTGCCGGGCTCATAGTAAAAGAAGACAACGAACCTTTACTCCGCCCGAAGATCCACTTCTTCGTAAGGGGCATTCAAAACCTAAAAGTCGCATTTGTAGATGGCCAGAGACAGATAATACTGAACGATATAGATGAGCTTCAGGATCACTACTATTTCAGCCTTTACGGTTGTGCTAGATGCGGCCAGCATTACTTTGTGATTCCCTCGGCATCTGCTAACCAGGCTGAAGGAGTCACTTTCTACACACCCGTTGGTATGGGGGATGAGCCTGAAGAAAGCCGGATGGTTCTCCTTACAGATGTGATTACCGGGGACGAACAGGCCTACCTCAGTCAAAATGTATGGGTCTGTGAGAAATGCGGGACTGTTCACGAAGCACCTGTGCAGAAATGTAAGAATACTCTTTGTGGTTCAGACAAACTTATTCAAATGAAGAAGGTTCCAATTGCAGCACGGCTTAGATGCCTCTCCTGTGGTGTTTCGCTCGGGAAAGATGATGAGGAGGATAGATCCTCGAACCTAATGCCCTCTGTGTCAAATGAAGCTTTGGACATTCTCATTCTCGCTCAGAATATGCTTAATTCTGTTTCCAAAGATGCGGCAAAGCTTCTCGTATTCACGGACAACCGGCAGGAGGCCGCCTTCCAGGCAGCCTTCATAAACCAGAGGTCGAAACGGTTTAGGCTCAGAGACTATCTCTACGCTGTTCTAGAAGAGGACCGAGCATACACAAGCGATGAACTGGCTGGAGAAATAGCTGAACGCATTCGTGAAAAGGGTGAATACAGAGACTTTGAAGTTGAAAATGCAATGAGGCCTAATTACTTCAAAGATTCAGTAGAATGGTTTCTTCTAGAAGATTTCTTTATGCCCCGCTATAGACGCGGAAGTCTTGAGAACCTAGGGCTTGTTAAACTTACTTACGGGAATGTAGTTAGCAGCAAGGAATTCGTGAAACACTGGGCAGAAGAATTCGGAGCCCCTGTAGAAGAGATACTGGCAATAATTGAAAACCTTCTAGACCATATGAGAGTGAACACAGGTGTAAGCCATAAGCTTCTCGGAATAACAAACCGGGATCCCCGAGTTGCTAGCGGTTATATAAACCTTAGTAAGTGGTTTGGCCCCGAAGTTTACACACTGAACGCACCTGTCTACAATGCTCAGAGCAATCTTAAATGGTGGATTTCAAACAGTGGGACTTCATATTATCAGAGGTTTCTGAAAAAGGCATTTCCGGAAAAGAAGGATCTCACAGATGATTTTCTAAGTGAACTTTGGCGCTTTCTGGTGGATGAAAGGGTCCTAGTCGAACGCGATAACTCACATTTCGCCATAAACAGTGAAGCGGTTCACTTCCGTAAGGCACCTAAGACAGAAGACGATGATCTTCCTCATCTTTACGAGTGTAAAAAGTGCGGTACGAGAACCTTCAGAAAGACGCCCGGCCTGGTTTGCCCCAGGCACAACTGTGATGGTCAATTAACTGATGTATCAGTCGATACGGACGATTATAATGTCAAGAGACACTTATCAAACAGAGAGATCAGAAGTCTGAAGGCCTTTGAACATTCCGGCCAGGTTCGTAGACCCGAAAGGGAGAGAATCGAGAAGGAATTCAAAGATGAGAATGGAACGGTAAACTGCATTGTGGCAACTCCTACACTTGAACTGGGAGTGGATATAGGGAAACTGGATATGGTTCTTTTGAGAAATGCTCCGCCCACACCGGCAAATTACGATCAACGAGCTGGAAGGGCCGGAAGGAGACACAGGATAGCCGTCGTTACTGCATACTGCGGGCGAAGCTCCCACGATCTGTACTTCTTTTCAAGACCGGAGGAGATGATTACAGGAAAGATAAAGGTTCCAGCCTTCTCTATGGTGAATATTCCGCTAATTGCTAAACACTGTCACTCGGCAATCACGACAAAACTTCACAGCGTTACGAATATAGAAGACAAAGCATTGATGGAGGCCTATCTTCCTAATTACATAAACGCCTTCTTCAACGGGATAGACCTGTTTGCGGATAATGCAGCTGAAACGCTTAAGAACCTATTTGGTTTCTCGAAACCCCTGGAAGAACTGATAAACAGACATTACGAGCTTCTCAGAGAAGAGTTAGAGCGTTTCTTCAAGTACTGGCCATCTGAAGCTTTGAAGACGTTAAGGGAGTCGGTGGAGGGAGAACTGGAAGACTTTCTAATAAACGGTTCTCCGGAACAGCTTGATAAGATATTTATTCACATACGCGACGACCTCATTTTCCTGATAAACGAAAGGGCCGAGTTGTTTAGACGTGGCTCTACTTCGAGAGAACTCAGTTCAATTACAAAGCACTTGAATGCCTTTATGCATCCACAAGGCGGTGAGAACTCAGTCAGTGATTTCTACACGATCTCCGTGCTGATCAAGTATGGGTTTTTTCCCGGTTATTCACTTGCAAAAGGCCACGTTACTGCCCGCTGCCTGGACAACGAAGGTTTCGTTGAAATCGACAGAAATTACAATATCGCTCTAAGGGAATTTGCACCGCTTTCCAGGCTTTACGCGGTAGGGAAAAAGTACCGACCGACACGGTACAACTTCTATAACGCCGACACAAAGGCGGGCTTTAGGCAGAGATTCATCATAGTCGAAGACTGCATAATGCCTGAAAAACCCGATGAACCTTCTTTCGATAACCCAGCTCAGTTGAAGCTTGATTCAATACACCTCACGGACCCCAAGTTGACTCTCGAAGGCAGGCCCGGGGATAGTGAGAATCGTAGAGTCATTATGGGCTACGACATAAGAGGAATCGTTAAGGGAAATCACCTGGGAGGATTTACTGCCAAGTCTGACGGAATGATTACTTCTTTCAGGAGAAAAGACGTAGTTGTCCTCATAAACGTTGGTTCGAAACGCGATATACCTAACTATGGCTATGGTTTCTATATTTGTCCCGAATGTGGAGTGATAGAAGAGAATACTTCTAGCGGGAAAGATCACTTCAAAAGACACTTGGAAGCCGTCCATAACAAACATATTCAAGAAGAAAGACTTAACGAGTATAGGAGAGGCATTCACGCAGAATTCGTGTCTGATGTAATGGTTGTGGGCCCTTTCAAGAGCTTCGAAGAGGCAGCCAACTATATGGAAGCGATGAAGGTGGGGGCATCTATTGACCTGGATATTAGCACCAGTGAAATTGATAGCTTCATAAACGGGCTTGAAGAGAACTACCACGTCACTTTCTTCGAAACAGTACCGGGTGGCTCGGGGTACATTGAGGTGTTGTTCCAGTACAGAGAAAGTGTAATGAAGACCGCAAGGACACTTCTCGATTCCTGCGATTGCAAGACTGCCTGTTACAGATGCCTGCTGAGCTTCTGGAATCAACCCTACCATTCAGTTCTCAATAGGAAGAAAGCAATCGAAGTACTTGACTTCATACAAACTGCAGGGGCTACTACAATGGTGAAAATACCCGGCACCAGGCGAGAGAAGACTTCCGATGGGAACCTAGAGTCGCCGGCCGAGGCGAAGTTCCTTAACATTGTTAGGGAGTTCGGGCTTCCAGATCCTCATCTTCAATACCAGGTAACCATCTCAAATATGACGACCATCGCTGATTTTGCATATCCAGATAAAAAGCTCCTTATCTACATCGATGGCTACACTTATCATAAGGGCAAAGGGCAAGGGAAAATAGACCTTGATAGAAGGCAAGAACTAATACTCAAAGCCAGCGGCTACGAAGTCATTCGGATCGGAGCCAAAGACCTGGATGATGACGAGATAATGGAACTATATCTTAAGTCAATATCCAAGATATTTGACTAGTAGTGTTCCGTCAAGAAAGCAACTCATTAGTACTGCCCAAGCTTGCTTTGGAAAACCTTTGCTTGAGTTTATCACTTAATCTTCTGAAAACAGCTAAACAAGCGAAAGTATTTTTAGAAACGAAGAATTTTGCCACTACAAACTCTGTATTCAGAGAGCGAGTTCTTCTTGAGGCGTTACCTTGTCGGGTTGTGTTATCTTCATTAATGAAAGAATCTTCGAAGCAAGGGGTAGTGATTTCGCTTTCATGTAGTAACTTTGCT
>NZ_JPGZ01000013.1:0-29243 GCF_003351125.1 Mesotoga sp. Brook.08.YT.4.2.5.2. | reverse complement strand
TGACAACTTAGAGTAGCTGGCACGCTACTGGCCAGGATCTCGTTCTTTGAAACAGTTGCAAGTTCCAAGATGCAAGTTGTGAGTTATAAGAAGAAGAGCCAACAAACTCTCTAAGTCTCTTGAAACGCTCTTCTCGGTGGACTGTGGACCGTTGACGGACAACGTTGTTTTGAGCAGCGGTCAGCGTTTCCTGACGAGCCGATCTTTCAGCGTAAGCGGTCCGCTCCGCTCAAGAGGGGATTTATGAGCAAGAGTTAGAGGGCTGCCAAGAGCAGGTCTTCGCCAGTTATCGTCGATAGTTGCAGTGATGCTATAATTTGTTCAGACAGATCAAATGGAGGATTCTTATGACATGTTTTGATAGGATTGTCCTTGATCCTCATATATGTCATGGCAGAGCCTGTATAAAGGGAACAAGAATTCCTGTTTCTCTCATTCTAGATGAGCTTGCAGCCGGACATAGTTTCGAGGAAATTATCGATCAATATCCCTCACTAGCTCGTGAGGACATCATTTCCGCTATCGAATATGCATCTCTGCTTACGAAAGAACGAGTTGAAATTCTCCCTTGAAAGAGAAATTCAAGCTTGTTGAAAACCTTCCCAAAGCTTCTGTTGTGCTCTTTCGCGAGAACCACTTCGATGCCACGAACGTAACAGAAGAACAGCTTGAAGGCGCAACTGATGATCGTATTCTTACTATTTGCGGATATGAGAACAGAGTTCTCGTTACTCAGGATCTTGACTTCTCAGACATTACTCTTCTTAGTCGCACCGAAGTTCCAGGAATAATTATACTTCGTCTCAGAAGCCAGTCAAGAGAAAGTGTTTCGAAGCGCTAGGAAGACTAATCCCAGTTCTTAAAAGAAGCTTCGTAACGGGTAAGATAATGATTGTAAGCGAATGCAGAATAAGAATTAGAGAAGTATAGGAGTCCTCACGCAAATCGAGGATTAACCCAACCTTGGGAAGAGCAAAATGTGTTAACCTTAACGGTTATCCGAAATAGAGAGTTGCAGTGTCGGGATGCAAGTCGAATAAGAAACGGTTATACGTTATCGGTTCACCGTTCTCCGATAGTATCGGAAGATCGGTTCCGGCCCGTTGCGCCCAAGTTCCCCTTTCCGAAGCTAGGAACTTTGTTCTTGGTTAGTAAGAGCGGGAAGGTACGAGTTGAAGAGAGAGAAAGAGACAGAGGAGAGAGTTCTCGTCTTCTCGTGAGCGCAGCGAACGTCTCGAAAGATCCGTCTCGTCTTATCTTGATCATATCGGTGAACGTGCCCTTGTTATTCTATGGTTAACAACTGACGTCTCCTCAAAGCAACAACGCTGATTCAGAATCCTTCGAGGGAGTGTGTTGATCTGAGCAGAAGACCTTGAACTGCAGGAAAACGTATTGCTAATCTAAATAGGCGGCTGCAAACATTCTTGAGACTACAGAGATTGAGTATCTCTTGTATACAGTTTTACTTCCGTTTTCGGCGATCATCTTAAGTTTCCTGACTGAAAGCTCTTTATCAAGCAGGATCTCTCGAAGCTCTTTCCTGATCGTTTCCTCGCTGGTTGTATCAATCAGGAAGCCGTTTTGCCCGTGTCTTATGTAGCTTTTAACGCCGCCGCGTTTTGGTCCTATCGCAACAAAACCTGCTGCCATTGCTTCAAGTATCGCAATACCGAACTCCTCTTTGAACGAAGGTGCAATGTATATCGGCGGCCAGGGGATTGTTTTGACTTGCGAGATACTGTTTTCGAGGCATCTAATCTCATCATTGCTCATCGCAGGAAGATGGCAGAACCTTCCCCGAATTCTGTCGTTCATCTTCAAATAGTCCCTCATCCTAGCGAGTTCTCCGGCTTCAGTTTCATTCGGACTGTTGATATCTCCGCCGATCATTACAAGATTGAATGAAGTACACAAGTTCGAGCCACCCCATGCCTTCAAGAGCTTGATCTGCCCCTTTGTGGGATCTAACCTGCCCACACTTAGAAGAAGGGGCTTCTTGCTGAAGGATCTCTCGAGAAAGAACTCCTTGCTTTGATCAAAGAAGAGTGAGTAAAGCGGACCTTTAGTCCTGAAAGGGCATTCGTTGCGCAAAGATATCCCCTCGGGCATCATTTGGAGCTTCTTGGAAAAGTTATGCCGGTGCAGCTGCGGATAGTAGGAAAAGAGCTGATTACGACTGTCTTCTGCCCCTATTCCGAACAGCCGGTCACATTCATCGAGCATTGTCCAGGCAATCTCAACTCTAGAAGTTTCTGTAAGGGCCCTTGAAGGCTCAAGATCTATCAGATCGCCATTCTGGTTGGAAAAACGACGCTGTGGGTCGGGAGTGATCGTGAAGAAGGATCTGGCTCCAAGTTTTTTCGCCAATCGAAGCATCGAATAAGATGCAAAGTCGGAGAAGCGCATGTGAAAAAAAGCTGGCCTGATTTTGGCCATTGCGAGAATATCTCTAACGTTCGACTCGACCATCAGGCGATCGCGAAGGAAGCTGTCTGGAATCATCCTATCTAGCTCAAAGAAAGGAACATACATGAAGAAATGTCGATCATTTTCAGTGCTCAGTAGGCTTCTTTTCTCGAGGAGTTCTTTCACATCTATAGGGACGATTGTGATAACTCCCGGAAGGCTTTCGGCCAATCCATTCCCCAGTGTTCTAAGAAATGTTCCCATACCACCACTGGAGCCTTTCCCGGACTGAAGCGGATCACCGTAGAAACTGAATTGCACGAGCGGATCTTCAATCGCCGTGCCGTTTTTCAGATCCTTAAGCAGTCCATAGACTTGCTTCAAATACGGGTCAGAAATGAGAAGAGGACTGAGCTGAGAAAGATCGATTCCATGCTTCGCGGCTTTCACCAACGCCATCAAAACGAGAGACCGGTTAGACTTATCGATTTTACCTATCATATATCTTATGAGATCGCCATCTCCATCGGCCATACAGAGCAGACTGCAATGCGCCGTCTCATATCTGTGCCAAAGATTAACTAGAAAATCGGGATCAAAGAAGAATCTTCCCCTTTCAAGGGCGGCTTCGGCGACCACCGAAATTAGATTATCAGATGTTATTGACTCCGGTTTTTCATATTCAACAAGACGTGCAAGAAGAAAGTTGACTTCGTCTGAGCTTCCGGCAAGAGGTGAGATTGTTTCTGTACAAACCCTTCTCCTCTTTCGAACCTTTCCTCTTAATAGAGATGTGATCAGAAGCTCATCGTTTTTCCATTCCTGAGACTGTCTGCCAAATTCGTTGGGAGGAATCAGCTCACCAATTCTTATAGCCGACAATATTCTCATAAGACTGTTTCCGCTATCTGTCAATTCAGCAAGTCTGTCTCTGTTGTTCAGAGCACCGATCAATAACTGAAGAGCAGAGAATTCATCCGCTGTTGCTCTATTATTTCTCAGCTGACCCACTGCCGCTTCAACAGAGACTTTTCCTTTGTCGATCTTCTCCGCAATTTCCTTAGCTAGATCAACCAGCCTTCCATTGTCATCTTTCACTTCCTCACCTCTTGATCGATCATAACAGCAGCCAAATCAGCAATCACTGCTCAGAGAGACTCTGTTCAATCATCTTGAATGACAATTGCCCTCAGTCATACCCCAGAGGGTCGTCTCAGACGGGTGGAAGAGCCAATGCCTAGAAAGCGCCTGGGGATGCAAGATCGACTTCGTCGGGAAGTGATGCTAATTGATTGACGCAAGGCGCCGAAAAGCATCGGCGGACGCAATGCCGGCGAAGAACATGCCGGGACGCAAGGCTGGCGAAGACCACGCCAGGTCGCAATGCCCGGAGAAACGTCCGGGGACGCAAGGCCCGCTTCGCGGGGAAGCTTTTGTTGGTTCAACGTTGTCTTTAGCAGCGATCAGCGGGTTCACCGTTTTTTAGCGTGCAGCGGTTCTCTCCAGCGTACAGCGATCAGCGGGTTCACCGCTTTTAAGCGTACAGCGGAACTTCTGGCGTATAGCGGATCTTCAGGGCGAGATCCCGTGCAGGTACCCTGAACAGGTGCACATCAGGGCAGGCTCTACGGGATGACTGTCTTTTCTTACTTCACGTAGCTGGCGTGGTTCAAGCCAGGATCTCGTTCTTTGAAACAGTTGCAAGTGACAAGTCGGGTTGTAGAGCAAGAGCCAAGAAACTCTCTAAGTCTCTTGAAACGGTCTTCTCGGTGGACGGTGGACCGTTGACGGACAACGTTGTTTTGAACAACGAACAACTATTTCTTCTGCTTGCAACTGACAATGTGAAACTTGGGACTGCTTCTTAGGAAGTATGAAGCTGAACAGCAAAGAAAAAAGGGGAGTAATCTCCCCTCTGGTGGAGCCGAGGGGATTCGAACCCCCGGCCTCCGCCTTGCGAAGGCGGCGCGCTCCCAGCTGTGCTACGGCCCCACATAAGAATGATTATAGCCTGAATCATCCAGGAATTCAATCAGTCGGGAAGACAAAAAGGGCTACGCAAGGTTCACAAAGCCCCTACTATTCCCCTCCAAGTCATGAACACCCATACTCTCCGCAACAACTGGCTAAAAACCGAGAGCCTAAGTCAAATTAGGAGATTCCGAACCTTCGGAACTCACGCTCGAGCAGTTTCACTTCTGATGAGCGATTGATTTCGAGAGAATCAACGCGCTGTGCATTTTGTGTTAGCTGCTTACAGGCTCGACGGAATAGCTATGAGCTCGCCGAACTTGAAGAGGCTAAGATCATTTGAGTGGCATGCCTTGATTATGTAGGCCGTATCGATTCCATGGTTCGTTCCTCCGGCTGTGACTACCCACTGGTCGGTTCTGATCATTCCCGCATCTGCAGCCATGATCGCTATCTCAACTGCGACCTTCGTTCCCTGGCCGAAAAGGCGGAGCGCAGTAGCAAATACTTGAGGCGGATAGGCACCTCCTGCAGACTTCACGAATACTCCGTCGATCCCTCTGAAAAGGTGGGTAGCGGTCAGAATAGAGTGCCTCGTTCCGGTATACAGTTTTTTTACTTTTTGGTCGAATTCGTCTCCATCCGGTTCTCTAAAACCGACGCTATGAGTAACAATTGTCAGCTTGATGGAATCGGGGACGGTCTCATAAGCCAGCTTTGCAACCCGCCCGCTGGTCGACGGCAGAATAACGTCCTTTATGCCACCTTCTGCCGATCGCTCGAAAATCCTTTTGAGAAGCTTTCTTGTCGTCTCTTCGTCACTCTTTGCGAAATACATTGTCAAGGGTGTATCACTCCTTTATCACTGTTTTCACGGCCCTGCGAATGATCTCGTCATCTACTAGATAGGGGAGAGTGATCTGCTCATTCCCCACTCTCTCTCTGTTGAAATCCGCAGCCACGGAAAGAGCGTTTTCGTTTCTCGCCCAGGCTCTTCTGGCAACTCCGCTCATCACATCCCAGGGTATCGACGTCTTAATAATTTCGTCCACTCTCTCGCTTCCGTCGAGAACGAGTCCGAATCCTCCGTTTATGGCCTTTCCAATTCCCACTCCACCTCCGTTGTGAAGTGCGACCAGACTCATGCCTCTTGCGGCGTTTCCTGCGAAGCATTGGGTAGCCATATCCGCCATTATATTGCTTCCGTCTTTGATATTCGATGTCTCTCTGAACGGGGAGTCTGTCCCTCCGGTGTCGTGGTGGTCTCTGCCTATCATTACCGGTCCTATCTCTCCGCCCCTTACCATTTCATTGAACTTCAAAGCGATATCGCGTCTGCCATTGGCATCTTGATAAAGTATTCTTGCCTGAGTACCGACGACCAGCTTGTTTCTGTCGGCATCTCTAATCCAGATGTAATTGTCTCTGTCCTGACCACGACGATCTGGATCTATGCAGCTCATTGCGGCCGCATCGGTCTTTAGCAGATCCTCTTTCTTTCCGCTCAGGCAGACCCATCGGAACGGGCCGTATCCGTAGTCGAAAAGCATGGGTCCCATTATATCCTCAACGTAGGAGGGGAAGATGAATCCCTCCGAGGTATCGTTACCGTTCCTAGAAATCTCTTTGGCTCCGGCATCGTATACTGCCTTCATGAACGAGTTGCCGTAATCGAAGAAGTACGTTCCCCTTTCGACGAGCAGCTTTATGTAATCAAAATGCCTAATCAGTGATTTGTCGACCAGCTCCGCGAATCTCTTCTTGTCGTTACTGAGTAGCTCTGTCCTCTCTTCAAAGGTCAGACCCTGGGGGCAGTAACCCCCATCGTACGGAGCGTGGCAGGACGTCTGATCGGAAAGCAATTCTATGTGAATGTTGTTCTTGACCGCATATTCAAGCAGATCAACGATGTTTCCGAAGAAGGCGATCGCAAGGCTCTCTTTCTTCTCCGCCTTTTCCTTTGCCAGGGCGAAGGCGCTCGATGGATCATCGACTATTTCGTCGATCCAGCCCTGATCAAGTCTAGTCTGAATCCTCGATCGATCTACTTCGGCGATTATTCCCACTCCGCCGGCTATCTTCACTGCCTTTCCCTGAGCACCGCTCATTCCGCCGAGCCCCGAGGAGACGAAAAGGTGTCCGCGGAGATCGCCGTCATCCGGGATACCAAGCTTCTGCCTTCCAGCGTTAAGGATTGTATTGAAGGTTCCGTGAACTATTCCCTGTGGCCCTATGTACATCCAGCCTCCAGCCGTCATCTGTCCATAGTTAGCTACACCCAGCGCCTGGGCTCTTATCCACTGCTCCTGGTCGTCAAACATCCCGATCATGAGCGCATTGGTGATTATCACCCTGGGACTGGTCTTCTTTGACCCGAATAGACCAAGTGGATGGCCGGACATAACGACGAGTGTCTGTTCGTCGCTTAACTCTTCTAGATATCTCTTTATGAGCCTGTACTGCATCCAGTTCTGGCATACCTGTCCGGTCTCCCCGTAAGTCACCAACTCGTAGGGATAGAGGGCCACATCGAAGTCGAGGTTGTTGTCGATCATTACCTGAAAGGCCCTTCCTTCAATGCACTTTCCTCTGTATTGGTAGATCGGTCTGCCTTTTATTTCGCCTTGAGGCCGATACCTGTATCCGTAAATCCTCCCCGTTGAGCGCAGCTCTTCGAGGAACTCGGGCGCAAGCCTTTCGTGAAGTCTTGTTGGAATGTAACGCAGCGCGTTTCTCAGGGCCAGTTCGATCTCGTTCAGCGAGAGGTTCAGCTCTCTCTTGGGCGCTCTCCTGATCCCAGGCTGGAAGACTGGATCGGGCGGCAAAGTCTCATCTAGTTTGATTTCCATTGATTCGTAGATGTCTCTTCCGGAAAGCACAATGAAACCTCCTTCTCTTCATGTATTCAGTTGCTCACTTCTCGATCATCACTTCTACACGCTAATTGGTTCCGTATTCCCCAGTGATTGAGTCTCTGAAAGGCTCCCAACGCGCCGGTATAAATGTGAACAGCACAAAGGCAGCACCTAAGAAAATCAGTATGACCAGAGGAATCCACTCTGCAACCCTGCTTACATTGAACTTTGAGACTACGTTATATGATATGATCTGACCGAGAGCCACAGCAAGGGCCATTAATAGTATATCAACAATGAGATTGTGGTGGATGAAGAGCGTGTAGAAGTAGAAACCCCCGAGAATTGTGGCGCACATCACGTAGATGCCGAGAGTCTTTCCCACAATCAGCACGGGTATTGGCACCTCCTTGCAAAAGAACAACTCCACTGCCAGCAGAATAAGCCCCGGAATGAAGACCATTTTCAGGTGTTCCCAAATGCTCTCATTAACCGGAGAGATTAAGCCTACGATTGCATTACCTCCGCTCCATCCGTAGACCATATGGAGAAGCACCCCAAAAAAGAATACGAAGAAGAAACCCAGTACTTCCAAAGGAAAAAAGCTGATTCTGCCCACTTGAATCACCTCTTTAATCGACTACCAGACATAGCCCTCCCTTATCTTCGATCTGGCAATCCTGAGTTTCCTGGGAATATCTATTCCATATGGACAACGCTCGACACAGATGCCGCAATCGTTGCAACTGTCAACGCCGGGAACGAGAGACTTATACTCAGCGATCCCCTGCTCCTCGCTTCCAAACCAGTGGGCTAGTCTGTCTCTCAAAGCGTAATCCGCTGCACTTATGATCTTGCCATCCAGCATCTGTCTATCGTAACGTCCTTCGGCGAGGAAGAACCCGGGAATGTTGATCCCCTCAGGGCAGGGCAGACACTTCATGCACTGTCTACAAACGTAATTGCCGAGTTCGGGCGCCTCTGCAAAGAGATGGTCGAGTTCGGCTGCAGTGAACGGCCTTTTCTCAATCAGCGTGAGATCCTCTTCCAGCTGCTCGAGGGTGTTGATTCCGCTCACAATGCAAGAAACGGGGAGCGTCATTGTGTACCTGAAGGCGTCCTCAACGCTTTTCCAGAGATACCCGTCGGCCAGCGCCTTCATCGCGATTATTCCTATATTGTTGCAAACGGAGAAAGGGATTACCTTCGTTTCAATCTCGGGAAAGTTGAACCTATCGTAGTAGTTCATTTGAGTCATGAATAGATCGAAAGGATATTCTTTTAGTGCCTTCAAAAGCGTACCGCCGTAACCGTGGCTCGTAATTCCTGCGTACCGCACAAGCCCTTCGCTCTTTGCCCACTCCACGGTCTTGAGTGCGCCGTTCGGCGAAGTGATCGCCTCCCAGTCGCCGCTTTTCGTTACTGCGTGAAGAAACAGGATATCTATATGATCCCTTCCAAGAGCTTTGAGTGTCGCAAGAAGATCGCTTCTTGAAGACTCCTCATCTCTGCCGCCCGTCTTGGAAGCCACGATCACCCCGTCCTTGGGCAATGCTTCCGATAGCTTGCGCTCGGAGACCCCATCGCCGTACGATCTTGCTGTTTCGAAGTAATTTCCTCCGGCCTCGAGATAGCGATCCACTATCTTTCTCACTTCTTTCAGTTCAATCTCGAGAAGATGGAAGCCTCCCAACCCCAGAAGGGAGATCTGTAAATCTGTCTTGCCAAGTCTTCGATACTCCATAATCACACCCCCGATTCCATGTTACTACGCACTTACCCGATTCCCGACTTCTTGCACCATTCTCACTTTAGGGGATCATCTATTTTAGATAAATGAAACACAGAAAAAAGCTCGTCGAAATCGACAATAGAAGTGAACTCACAATAGAGAATTTCTGTCATAACAATACGAACAAGACTTCTTCTCTACCACCCGGCCCGGATATTTTCCGGGCTTTTTTTCGTTATTTGCTCGAGTTTCTTAATCAACCAAGAAATTTGAACCTTATCACATCAGTAGAATCGAGCACACTTACTTTTTTCCCTTGATTTCGCCTGTGAGCATATCGATTACTTCATCTCTGCCGGCTGTAAAGATTATCCAATCGTCTCTCGTACAGTCTTGACGACACCACATGCAACCAGAGCAGAAAAGGTCTCCGTCAACTCGGCGTTCGAGAGTTTCATCTTGCGAGAAAGCTCGTAGCCTGTGAGGCGTTCCCCGAAGAGAGAGTTCAGCAATCTTATTCGATTGGAGTTTGAAAGGGGCCCGTATCTTCTCGAAGCATTGGCAACCGGATCACTCTCGAGAAGGGAACTCACAGAATTGTAACCGATCAAAAAGACATCGTTCTTAGCACGGGGGTGAAGGATTCCTCTCTGCGCGTTCTCTATAAAGTAGGAGAGAACGAGAACCATCTTCCTTTCCTCTTCAAATTCTTCATTGTGCATGTTGTCTGTCAGTTTCAAGAGATAATCGTTTCCGAAGGTAGAGAGATTCTTCTCGAGAGATCTTCTGCTTTCCGCTACTAATTCATCTTCGCATTGGATAGATGAGTAAACGTGTTCTCCTTACCACAAAAGAAGGTGCAGGAAGTCGTCTTTCATAGACTCCGGACTAGAAATGAAGTCGAGCATAACTGCCTTCTGTTGAGAACTCAGGACGGCCTAATCTGCAAGAAAGACGAGCGCCCCCAGTTGATCGCCCAGAATTCTGCCCATTATCGACTCATGTATCCGGCAGACCTTGGACCAAACCCGATCAGAAGGAAGTCCCTTAGCATCTCTCTTGGAGAAAGCGAGGCTATCCTCTCGATAAGAACGTCCAAGTTTTCGTGCTGTCATCGGGCATTACTGGGCTAATTTGCATTTCAAGAGGAGCTTTCCAATCAAAGTAAAGACTCATCTTCTCGAAAATCGTCTCCGGCAGCTTCTTCTTGGTAGTCCTTAGCAATTCGACAAGCTCTCCCACAGGGCGATAGCCCGGACGCAGTTCCGCAAAGTGCTTTGCCAGTCTCTCGTTATTTATTAGACGATATATGCTCGGCAAGAAATCAAAGGCCCTTCCGAAACGTGTCTTGACTCTCTCAAGCGCATTCAAAGCCTTTTTACCCCCCAGAAGATGAATCTTAGATGACCTTTTATCCTAAGACGCCCCTTTCTAGTCCCGAAAAGGTCGGTGAACGTCTTTACTTCATTTCGCTGATTATGCCAATTCCCTGAGGTCCCAGATGAGTACCGATTATCGGCTCAATAATTCTACTTTCGATTTCTGCTTCGGGAGCCTCGACACGGAGCATCTTCTCCAAAGTTGCGGCATCTTCCTTTCTCCAGATCGTCAGCACTCTCGCTCTTCGGAGATTCTCGGGCTGGATCTCCTTGAAGGTGTAACTAACCAAACTTTCAAGCAGTTTCTTGTTCCCCCTGACGTTTTCGACGGGCTTGAGTTCGCCTTCGTCCAGCTTGATTACAGGCTTCATCTTAAGCAGATTGCCCACTAGAGCCTTCGCTTTCCCTATTCGTCCGCCTTTCTGCAAATAACTCAGATCATCTGTCGAAAAGAAGGTTCTCGTCTTCTTGTGAAAGTAAGAAGCATATTCGACCAGCTCCTGGATCGATGCTCCGTTCTTTATCATGTCCCCCAGGTTCTTCACCAGCATTCCAGGGCCATCCGCAACCAACAGGGAATCAATTACGTGAATCGGCTGATCGAAGTCCCTTGCAGCGATATTCGCCGAGACGCTCGTTCCGCTAAGCTTCCCGGACAGAACAGGTACAATCAAAGCGTCGTATGTCTTGAGAGCGTCTTCGAAAGCAACAATGAAGTCTTGCGGAGAAGGCTGAGAGGTACTCGGCAACTCCGCAGCCGATCCTAACTCCTCGTAATACTCCTCAAGGTTCAGATCAGTCGCTTTTGTGTATTTCCCGCTTCTGTTGATATAAAGAGACACGATTCTAACGTCTAGTGCCTTGATGTCTTCATCTGACAAGTTGCAGGTGTTGTCGGTTACCAAACCTATTTTCATATAGCCAACCTCCTTTACCGGGTTATGCTACAATTATAGCTTTTCTGACTAAACCTGGCGAGAAATCTCTTGAGTAGATTTAGTTATGATGCATTACGGAAATCGTAAGTCAATAGGACTAAACGTTAGATTCCGCATGAAGCAACCGTAACATTTGCCAAGTAAACGGGAAACGAAGTAATTCGCGCGAGAGTTTGGATTATGATAAACTGATTGAAAATGATTTGATGAAGGGAGTTCAACATGTCAAAATTCGAGATCAGAGGCGTGGTAGAAGGATTCTATGGTGTTCCTTGGTCTATGAAGGCGAGAAAGGCGATGCTGAGGTTTCTAGGAGAGCATCGTTACAATTTATACATTTACGCTCCAAAAGACGATGAACTCCATAGAAGAAGGTGGCGAGAGCAATACAGCGAGGAGTTCAAGAAAGACTTTGCGGAGTTGGTTGCCGAGGGGCTGTCATGCGGTGTTTCGGTTGTCTTTTCTATCAGTCCCGGTCTTGGAGTGAGGTATTCCAGCGATTCAGACATCGAAACCTTGGTCGCAAAACTGGAAGATATAGCAGGCACAGGAGTTAGATCATTCGCAATCTTCTACGACGATATTCCGGAAACCCTCGTACACGAAGAAGATGAAGAGGCATTCGGTTCTCTTGCTGAAGCTCAGGTTCATTTCGCAAACACAGTCTACTCTATCCTTAAGGCGAAAGTCGAAGGTCTCTCAAGGTTCATTGTCTGTCCTACTCAATATCAAGGGCGCAAGGTAACAGATTACATGAAGATTCTTGGAGAAGCTCTGGATGGCGACATATCTATTATGTGGACCGGTCCCGAGGTGTGTTCGGAGAGACTCTCGCTTGAAGATTCCATGCTTGCCGAAGAGGCCTTCCAGAGAAAACCATTATACTGGGACAACTACCCTGTGAACGACGCCTCTATGGTCCCCGAACTGCATGTGGGGCCCTATGAGGGAAGAGACCCCGGCATCGTTGAACACTCAGAAGGGATCGTCTTAAACCCGATGAATCAACCTATTGCATCGAAAATCGCGCTTGCATCTGCTGCAGAATTCCTCAATAATTCCAATGAATACGATGTGGAAAGGGCTTGGGTTAGCGCCATTTCGGAAGTCGCCCCTGAATGTTCGAAGGAGATGGAGCTGTTCTGCGAGTACAATCTTTTCAGTCCGATACACAGAGGTCATTCCGGAAGAATCGTAGAGCTTCACCAAGCACTGAATCGACTAGTCGGTGAAAAGAGATGGGCCGAAGTTCAAGAGCTTCTTTCAGATGAAGCCGAAATGATCACTCAATCTGCAGAGACCTTGAAAGAGAAGCTTTCAGAAGAGTTGTCTAGAGAGGTCGGCCCATGGCTGAAGGAGTTCTCTCTTTGGGGAAGACTGATGGGAAAGATTGCTGAACTGATCTCCTCGAGAAGACTGATCTTCTCTGCCGACATTACTTTTGAAACGATTGAGGAAGTTAGAGACCTCTGTGGTGAAGTGGAGTCGATACTAGTTGAACTTGTAAGAGCGGAAACAATTACGGCAGGTGTACTCTTCAGGGATCTAGCTCAGGAAATTCTTATAAGAACAAAGGGTTATCTGACACTGCTGATCGGCTAGAGTTCACCACACCAAAAGTTCACTGAATGAAGACATATTGATTACCGAGATAGTTCATCTTGAGAAAAGGAGCTGAGCAAATTGAGCTTAGATTGAGATCAGTAAGAAAGGAAGAGTTGAACCCGAAGTGTCCCCACTGCGAATAGGAACTTCCTGAGAAATTCTTCAAACAAAAGGGATCTGGACTCTTGTTGAGTAAGACTGCGGTCTATTTCTGTCCTTACTGCCACAAGGTCTTGGGCATAGGAAGAAGCAACATCGGCTAGTACTTTTGATGGCCGGGCTCTGAAGAAGCAGGCGGAAGAGAAAAACCTTCTAGAAGAGAGTTCTCTTGCTCTTTGAATCGCCAGGAATTTCTAAGAAGGCCCTTCCGGAGATTTGTCTACATAGAAATCGGCGCCAGATTTATAATCTGGATTTAATGTATCTATTATTCCGTTTTGCGAAACAATCTCTGATAGTTTAGTTTGCGTATTGTATAAACTTTATTTCTGACAAAGGTGTTTGCATCAGTTGGCATTTATCCGTAACATGATGTATAATGATTTATCTATCAGAGGGGAGAGTTAGGGATTGGCGTCGAATGTTGAAGGCACATATTCGGTGGTGACCGTCAGGGATTTCGGAAAGGCCTGGCGAAGACGCACTGCGAGGATTCTGCTTAAGAAATCTGTGGTTAGCAAGATGGAGCTAGAAAGCATCACTCGCGATATGTGGGAGTCTTCGGGGCAGGATGTCGACGAGATGATTACTGTCTTCTACTTGCCCGGGATGGATACGAACTCCGTAGCGTACAGCTTCGGCTCCTGTATGAAGGACGGAGTAGCGAAAATCAGCTATCGGTAGATCGTTTTACTCTACGTCTCGCTTGTAAACTATCTTCCCTGCCCTATACTCCTCATATCTCGCAAGAATGAAAAGAAGATCTGAAAGCCTGTTAACGTACTTCACAATCACGCTGTCAACATGCTCGTTTTTAGAAAGCGTCAGTATTCTTCTTTCGGCCCTTCTTGCCACAGTCCTGCAGATGTCCAGTTTGGATGACGCAATGGTGCTTCCGGGGATAACGAAACCATCAAGTCTCACCACTGATTCATATTTGTGAATCATTTCGGTGAGTTTCTGAACATCACTCTCTTCAACGGGCTCAACATATTTGACATCTATTGAAGCCAATTGACCGGTAACTCTAAAGAGGAATCTTTGAATCGAAACGATTTGGTCAGCAACCTCTTCGCTGACATGGTGTTTCGCTTCGCCTAGAAAGGAACTGAGTTCATCTATTGTTCCGTATGCTTCGACGCGGTGACTATCTTTCTCTATTCTCTCGCCGCTCCAGAGGCTTGTTTCTCCTCCATCACCTCTTCCAGTGCTTATACTCAACTCACAAACCTCCATTTCAAGACAACGTTCTTGAGCCTATGCCTCTATGAAGCACCTTCAACTGAGCTCGATCTAGCGTTCATGCTTCCACGAGTATGAGTACGGACCCTTCGCCGTAATCTGATCCATCAGTTTCTCGTACTCCTTTCTAACTCTCTTGGGTGCATTAGCCTTGAGCTTCCAGCTGGTTCCAGCTTCTTGCAGATAATTCTCGTCGATCTCGACCCAGTCGTCAAACCACTTTGGTTTCTTTACCTCCAAGGAGCACCTCCTCCGTGCTACAAAAAACTATCAGCAGATTGCTCAAAGAGAATTGCTCGAAGGTTCCAATTCCAAGAGATCGTCTATCTTGAATCGAGCTCTGAATGGATCACAAATGTCTTATCAATCGTTCTCTTATCATATTAACATATAGTTCCTCTTAGAAAATAACTAGAATAATACTCAAAACTACTGGTCTTCTCGTGATGTTCTTTTGTTTATTGTGGTTCCCGCTACGTAACCGGTCGAGAAGGCGGCCTGGAGATTGTAACCTCCCGTCTCTCCATCGAAGTCGAGAATTTCTCCCGCAAAGAAGAGATTCGGAACGATTCTTGACTCCATTGTCTTCGGGTTCACTTCGGATAACTGAACGCCCCCCCTTGTGACCATGGCCTGCGAAAACCCGCCTACGCTTTCGATCTCAAAACTCATTTCAAAGAGACTGGATATCAGCTTCTTTCTTTCCTCTTTCTTCAATTCGGAACACAATCGCTCGGTTATTCCATTCATCTCCAGGATCTTATCCAGCAATCTTTCGGGAAGACCCAGGTCATGGAGCGATGTCTTCAAGAGCTTCTTGCCCTCTTCAGCTGTCAATTTTATGATTCTCCTTTCAAGCTCCTCGCGGGTCATTCCACTGAAGTTGACTCGAATTTCATCTCCTCGCCCGGCTTCTCTGGAAAGGTGGAGAATGGCAGGTCCAGAAAGCCCTTCGTGAGTGATCAACAAGTCCTCAGTCCGGCTAGTCGTTTTCTTTGAATCCCTCCACAGGGAAACATCGACCGCTTTCAGAGAGACGCCGGCAAGGTCACCAAACTCGAAATCCTTTATAGAAACTGATGTCAATGCAGGCCTTGGCTCGACTATGCTATGACCGAGCGCCGAGGCGATAGAGTATCCATCCCCCGATGAGCCTGTGCCCTCGTAGCTTCTGCCTCCAGTAGCAAGCACCAGATAATCGGCACCTATCTCTCCTTTGTGAGAAGAGACAACAAATCCGCCCGTTGTTCGTCGAGCTATTCCTTTGACGCGGCAATTGTAAAGTATCCGGATCCCTTGCTTCTCACACTCGGCAAGCAACACTTCCAGAACATCTCTTGCAGAGTAAGTTGAGGGAAAGACCTTGCCATCCTCACTTACAAACAGCTTAAGTCCTCTCTCTTCAAAGAAGTTCATCAGCTTGCTCGAGTCAAAGGACATCAATGCCGGTTTAAGAAATCTTCCCGAGCCAAAGTATCTGTCTAGCATTGCCCTTGTCGGCTCGACGTTAGTAAGATTGCATTGACCTCCGCCGGAAATCAGCAGCTTCTTTCCGGGGGTATTCGTTTTCTCAATCACCGTTACATTTCTACCCATTGTTGTGCAGTTTATGGCCGTGAAGAGTCCGGCAGGACCGGCTCCTACTATCACAATATCTCTCATGAGATTTCCTCCCGCTATGCAAGCAGCCCTATCTCAAAATCGAAACCCATTTCGAGAAATACTGCAGATCACCTTCTCTTAAAAAGCATCTTCATTCTCGTATATATCGCCTTAAGTTCGCTCCTGGCACTGAAAAAGAACAGGCAGGAGAAGAGCAGGTTTCCGAAAACCAGCCAGATCAAGGTACTGGTATTCAGCCTGAGAAAGGCGACGACAATGAAAACACCCGCCGAAAGGCCCAATAGCCTCAGTATCCTCTTCACCGGCATGAATTTAACGCCCTCTCTTCCTATTAGCCAAACATATATTATAGTAGCGTTGAGTACGACGAGAGATGTACTCGCTGCTATTCCCGCATGTTCAAGCGGCCTGAGCATAAGCCAGTCAAACAACGCGTTCAGAAAGATCGAAAAGACGGATACGATCGTTATAGCCTTCAGTCTCTTTCTTGCAGTGAAATAACTTGTGCACGTATGCGAAATCGGTGAGAGGATTATCAAAGCCCCATATCCGATAAGCGCCATGCTTACAAGACTCGTCGAGTCGGCGTCGAACTGTCCGCGCTGATAGATTATCCTCACTAGGGGTTCCGCCATCATGATGATCCATGCCGCCAGAGGCAGCGAGATGTTCAATGACGTTGTGACTGTCTTTCTCAATCGTTCCTGCACCTTCTTCTTGTCACCGGAAACGACAAATTCAGAAAGCTCCGTATAGGCTGTCATCTGGAAGGCAGCGATCATGAAAGTAATCAGGCCCAGAAGAGTGTGAGCATATTGCAGCGAAGCGACACGTCCGGGCGGAAGGAGCGAAACAAAGGCTTTGTCAACCATGTTGTTGATGACTCCGAGACTCCCCGAAAAGATCAGAGGCAAACTCAGGTATAGCGTCTCTACTATAGACGTTCCCTTTCCGATTCTCAGAGAGAACAGGTCTCTTGATTGGACCAGATACGCTATCACGGTGAAGGTGTTGCCGAGAATCCAGGCCAGTATGTAGGAGGCTTCCGAGAGAAAGGGAGCGGTCAAGAATATCACTGGAATCGCGATAATGTTGAAAAAGAGCTGCGAGAAGCCGAACTGGATGAACCTCCTGTTTGACTTCAGCACGGCGCCTAGTATGCTTTCTAGTCCGCCGATCAACGGGTATATTGATAGATATCTCAACTTTCTTGCGGCATAAGCGACGACTTCACCCGAAAAACCCGGAGCGAAAAGTCTTATAACGAGGTCCGGAATCACCAGAAAGACTATCCCCATAGAGAGAAAGACCAGAGAACCCGATATAAGAACCGCTCCGGCGTATCTCTTTGATCTCTCGGGGTCTTCATTCCTTATAGAGTGGTATACAGGCACGAAGATGGCGGCAAAAGCTCCGGCAATTATCCCTGAAAGGGTCGTTGCAGGCGTCATTGCAACAAAGACCGCATCGAGATTTGCGGACGTCCCGAAGAGACCGGCGACAAGCATTTCCCTGAAAAAACCCATGCCCTTCGAGATAATAGAAAAGGTAAGGATCGCTATAGTGCCTACGGCAACCGATGTTGACCTGGGAATTCTTCTCATCATGCCTCCTGTCTTACACTGTATAATTTACCATAGGTGTTATCTGTCTTTCCTTTCTGAGATGGTAAACTTAATGATGAGTATCCAAATTCGGAGATTGGTTCTTTTAGTCGCTTTGTGTATCTTGTTCACAGTGGGATGTACCAGGCTGATTCCCACCAAGCCTGGGCATAAGGTTTTGTTGCTGCATCCTGGCGACAACTCCTTCATCGTCTCCAGAGGAGTGACAGTATTCTTCAATGGAGTCAGTGAGAAGGAAACCATCGTATACGAAGTGCAGAGCGTATCGGAACGAACGATCCTGGTTGTCTTCCACGAAAGCAGCGGCTCAATTCCCGGGCCGGTATTCGAACTTTCTCACGACGAATTCGACCTGCACGATGATCAGATCTTGATGATGCAGCCGCTCCTGAGCGCGACTTCCTTCGCCCCAGTAGGAGAGGAGTTTCAGGTACAGTGCAGCATAGATTCCTTCTCCACGTTCGTTCGATTCACAAAACTGCCGTACTGCCTGTTGATATCAAAGGCAGATGCCCTCTACACAGCACAACATCTGCCCGGAAAGTACCTGCTCGAAGGCGATCTACTCTATCATATCGGACCAAACTGGATCCCTTCACACTCGGCAGTATATCTCGGTGTCGACTATGCCACGGCAATGACAGATGAAGGTCTGGGTCAAAACGACGGAAAGACATTTGGAGAATCCTACCCGTTTTTGACACACGGATACAATCTCGTCGAGGAGGGTGTCTTTGTCTTCCCCAACGATATTGAAAACCACTCTTATGTGAATCTCTTCAACTACGACACGTACGAATCGCGATGGCTTAAATACTGGTCTTCCGGTTTTACAGGGGCGATGAGATACTCCGGAGATATAACCCCGCTCGAACGGAGACAAATATCCAGATACATATTTGAGGAGGCCTACCATGGGGCAATGTGGTCTGTAGGCCTCGCCTGGTCTGGCTACTTGAATCTTCCCTTCACAAAACGAGATATCTATTCATGCGTCGGCTTAGTTGAAAAGGCCTACGAAAGTGCAGGAAGAAACATCGTTCCATTATGGGAAGACTTGTTTTACTTAAACTCATTTGAGCAGTTCTCGAGAACCATTCCCGTGCCGGAAATCACATCTCCTGTTGGTGAATTGATTGAGTTTAGGGTAAATGCACTGATCGCAGAGTGGCGATTTGTGGGATATGACAAATGGTCCTTCTCCGATCACGCATGGATCTGGAGATCGACGAACGGAGTCGAGCTTCAGTCAGAAGCAGGCACTCTCCTCGACAAGCACGATCACTGCATCTTCCGCTGGACTCCACAAGAAGTGGGCGACTATGAGATTCCCTTCAGATTCTTCGGCGAATTTGGCGAAAAGACGATCGAAAAGGTCCACACACTCACGATTCATGTAGTTGGCGAGTGATAGAAGTTTCTGCGGATTGCTGCCTTCGGCGAGGCCAGTTCCGGCTGCGCCGGGCAAAAGAGCCGCTGAGGGCTGGACGCTGGGTAGAGCATGGACCCGCTGGCAAAGATCGAAGAGCCGCTTGTAGGGGCGAACGGCTGTTCGCCCTCCTAATGAACTGATAACTTAGATGAGGAGATTTTCAGATTCATTAAGATATTCGGTGAAGACATGGAGCAACTCAGATGGTTATGCAGTGGCATGTTCTTTCATCAGAAAATTCATTGATCTCTCTGCTTGTGTGCGACTTGGAAAACGGTCAACCATTAACGATCCACCGTCCTCCGAGAATCGCATCAGTTGCAAGTTCCAAGATGCAAGTTGTGAGTCGCAGGAACGGTTATCCGTTATCGGTTCTCCATTCTCCAAGACCGAGAGTTGCAAGTTCCAAGATGCAAGTTGTGAGTTATAAGAACAAGAGTTAAGAAACTCTCTAAGTCTCTTGAAACGCTCTTCTCGGTAGACGGCGGACCGTGGACGGACAACGTTGTCTTCGCCAGCGTACAGCGGGTTCTCCGCTTTTAAGCGTACAGCGGAACTTCCAGCGATCAGCGGGTTCACCGTTTTTAAGCGTTCAGCGGATCTTAAGGGCAAGATCCCGTGCAGGTGCATCACGGGATGACTGTCTTTTCTTGCTTCAGGTCATCCTGGCAATGTTCAGGCCAGGATCTCGATCTTTGAAACAGTTGCAAGTTCCAAGATGCAAGTTGTGAGTTATAAGAACAAGAGCCAATAAACTCTATAAGTCTCTTGAAATGCTCTTCTTGGTCGGAGGACGGCGGACCGTTGACGGACAACGTTGTCTTCGTCAGCGTTCAGCGGGTCCTTGTTCTTAAGCGTATAACGGATCTTCAGGGCGAGATCCCGTGCAAAAGCATTACAGGTTGACGGGTCGAAGGGCACCGCTTCTCGTCTTCTCGTGAGCGCAGCGAACGTCTCGACAGTGCTCTTTCTCGACGGTCTTATCAGTGAACGGGTACTTGTTCTTGGACGGCTGACGGAGGACCGCTCTTCCAGCGTAGAGCTGCTCTCTTATCGGTGGACGGTGGACCGTTGACGGACAACGTTGTCTTCGTCAGCGTTCAGCGGGTCCTTGCTCTTAAGCGTTCAGCGGAACTTCTGGCGTATAACGGATCTTCAGGGCGAGATCCCGTGCAAAGGCATCACGGGATGACTGTCTTTTCTTGCTTCAGGTCATCCTGGCAATGTTCAGGCCAGGATCTCGTTCTTTTTGGGTGCGAAAAACGCAAACAGTTGCAAGTGACAAGATGCAGGTTGAAAAAGAAACGGTTATCCGTTATCGGTCCACTGTTCTCCGAGAAGAGCACGGCCCCGTTCTTGGAAGAGCGGTTCTTTATTCTTAAGCTCAGGAGCGCAATCAGAAGTCGACTTTTGAGAAGATGGTGTTCCTTCTATCTGATTACAACATCAAGAATATGTCTCAAAGATTCTTGTATACATTTCTACGATGGCCGATATGCAGAATAGTAACTGACTTATCTTGATCACTAATCTCATAGATAATCCGATAGTCACCAGCTCTTATCCGCCATCCCTCTCTTCCGGTCAACTTACTAGAACCTCTTGGACGCGGATTCGACGCGAGCAACAATATCCTTTGCTTGATTCTGCTATAGTTCGGCTCTCGAAGTGACTGAAGCTCTCTTGCGGCTTTGCTGAGAATAAGAAGTTTGTATGAGTCAGACATCTTCACGCTTGAATTTGTCTAGAGCTTCTTCAAACGGAAGAATCTTGTCGGTTGACTTCTTAGCTTTGTCGTATGCTCGAATCTCTTCCAATTCTTCCAACTCATCGAGAATCTTCTTATATGTAGAAATACTAAGAATCACGCTAACTGGTTTCCCATCTTCATTGACAATCATGCGGGGTTCTTTCATTAAATCACCTCATATGGAATTATAGCATTTTGAGAAGCGCTTCCTTGTTGCGACACTTCGCGTCCAACCTTTGGGGGTCAGAGGGAAAGCAAAAGGCCGGGGTTGGGGGTAGCGGGTTCGTGGTAGGAAAGAGCAAGAGAACCTGGTGAACCGTTGACGGACAACGTTGTCTTCGTCAGCGTTCAGCGGGTTCTTGTTCTTAAGCGCACAGCAGCTCTCAGGGCGAGATCCCGTGCAGGTGCATCACGGGATGACAGTCCTTGACGTCATCCTGAAGTGCTCCTGTTCAGGATCTGGACTTGGGTCTCAGCGAAGGACGGTTCTCCACAGCGTTCAGCGGGTTCACCGCTTTTAAGCGTACAGCGGCCTCTCTCTGGACCGTTGACGGACAACGTTGTTTTGAGCAGTGATCATCGTTGTTTAGCAAGCGGGTCTTAGCAATGTACACTAGGGTTGCCAACCGAAGACCTCGAGATCGATTGTATCGCTTTCGTCGAAGACAACTCCCTCTCTTTCGAGAATCGCCTTTTGAAGCGAATAGCCATTTGGGTCTCTAATGCTTATTCTTCCTCGTGCATTGATTACTCTCTGCCAGGGTATGGTCGCATCGGAGATACCGGCCATGGCGTACCCCACCATTCTTGCGGAACAACCGCCAACAAGAGATGCTATCTGACCGTAAGTTGCGACTCTCCCACGTGGGATTTGTCGAACCATCGAGTAGATTTTCTTATAGGTTGAAGTGCCTTCATCATCCATATTCTCACCGAGTGAATTGTACTACATGAGGAGCTGATCTACATATTAACGGCATCTCCCATTACCGCCTTTTACTTCGTGCTATAATTCGATTTAAATGCCGACGGCACCACGAGGAGGTAGTCAAAATGAAGGAACTGAGCACCAGGTACAGTCCTTCCGAGCTTGAGAAGAAGTGGTATTCTCGCTGGAAAGAAGGCGGTTACTTCGAACCGAGAGGCACGGGTGAACCATTCACTATAATGATCCCGCCTCCTAATATTACTGCGCCTCTCCATATGGGCCACGCACTAAATCTAGTAATTCAAGATTTCATAATTCGCTTCAAGCGCATGAAAGGATTCAGAGTGTTATGGGTCCCTGGCGAGGACCACGCCGGCATAGCGACCCAAAACGCAGTTGAGAAGGATCTCGCCAAGAAGGGCACGAACCGCAAAGAGATGGGGCGAGAGAAGTTCCTTGAAACAACATGGGACTGGGCAAAGGAATACAGGCAGCGGATTCGCGAGCAGATTGAAGCTATGGGTTGTTCGGTGGACTGGTCAAGAGAGAGATTCACTATGGACGACGGGCTAAGCGAAGCGGTGAGAAAGGCCTTCGTCGATCTCTACAAGGAAGGGCTTATCTATAGAGGCAAGTACATTGTTAACTGGTGTCCGAGGTGTTCCACGGTTCTTTCAGATGAGGAAGTAGAGCATGAAGACGAAAAGGGAGCCTTTTACCACATAAAATACCCGATCAAGGGCGGAGAAGAGTTCGTAGTAATTGCTACAACCAGACCTGAGACGATGCTCGCCGATACCGCGGTTGCCGTCTATCCCTCCGATGAAAGGTATTCCGATCTGACGGGTAAGACTGTAATACTGCCGCTTATGGAAAGGGAGATACCGATTATTCAGGATAGGTATGTCGATCCTTCGTTTGGCACAGGTGCGCTGAAGGTCACGCCCGCCCATGACCCCAACGATTTTCAGATAGGGTTGAGACATGGTCTGGAGGTAATCGAAGTCATAGACAAAGATGCGAAGATCAACGAGAACGGCGGGAAGTATCGCGGTCTAGATAGATACGAAGCGAGGAAGCAAGTAGTCAAGGACCTCGAGGAACAGGGGTTTCTAATCAAGGTAGAGCCTATGGTTCATGCGGTGGGCAGGTGTTATCGCTGCGACACAGTTGTTGAGCCGTCCCTTTCCGATCAATGGTACGTCAAGGTTGGTCCTCTCGCGGAAAGAGCGATCGCTGCCGTAGAGAATGGCGAAGTCGTCTTCTTCCCTGAGACTTGGAAGAAAGTATATCTTAACTGGATGCGGGAGATTCGCGATTGGTGCATTTCTCGCCAGCTGTGGTGGGGTCACAGGGTTCCTGTATGGTACTGCGATGACTGTAACGAAGTCATTGTCGAAGAAACCGATCCTTCGGTTTGTCCGAAGTGCGGCTCCAGGAAATTGAGACAGGACGAAGACGTTCTTGACACATGGTTCTCCTCACAGTTATGGCCCTTCACTACCCTTGGATGGCCGGAAACGACACCCGATCTAGAGACTTTCTATCCTACAAATGTACTGGTCACGGCCTTCGATATCATCTTTTTCTGGGTAGCCCGAATGATAATGGCCGGATACCATTTCATTGGAGACAGGCCGTTCGATCACGTTTACATAACCAGGCTGATAAGAGACAAGAACGGCAGGAAGATGTCGAAGTCTCTCGGAAACGGCATAGACCCTCTGGATGTCATCAAGGAACACGGAACAGACGCTATGCGCTTCACATTGGCCATTCTAGCCGCGCAAAATCACGACATAAAACTTGACGTCAAGTTCTTTGACACTTACAAGAAATTCGCAAACAAGATCTGGAATGCAGCCAGATTTGCACTGCTGAACATGGAAGGCTTCGAAGAGATCGATCTGCGCAAAGAAAAGCTGGCAATTGAGGATAGGTGGATCCTTTCACGATTGGCAAGATCCGTCAGGACTGTGGAAGAGGCCATAGACTCTTATGACTTCCCCAGCGCGGCAAAGACGATCTACTCCTTCTTCTGGAACGAGTTTTGTGACTGGTATATAGAGAGTATAAAGCCAAGACTTAACGGCGGCGGAAGAGACAGAACGATAGCGCAGAATGTACTTGTAAGAAGCCTTGACTCATCGTTGAGAATGCTTCATCCCTTTATGCCGTATATCACGGAAGAACTCTGGCAGAGACTGCCCGATTCGAAAGGTGTTTTGATCGCCTCCAAATGGCCGGAATTTGATGAATCCGATTTCGATGTTTCTTCCGAAAATGAATTCTCAAAGATCATGGAAATGGTAAGGGGAATCAGAAACGTGAAGGCAGAAATGAATATACCTCCTTCTTCACGCACAGACGTCTATTATCTCGGAGAGAGAATTGATACCGAGATTCTCAAACTCGTCTCAAATCTTTCGAATTCGGGTGAACTGATTGCCAGGAGCGAAAAGGCATCGGGAAGCGTATCTGCCTGGGGAGATTCAGGAAACACTCTGTATGTAGTGCTGGGCGAGATCGACACGATTGCTGAAATTGAAAGATTGAAAGGGAAGCTTGAGAAGGAAAGAAGCGACCTTGCCAGAACAAAGTCGAAACTCGAGAATAAGAGCTTCGTCGACAACGCTCCTGAAGAGGTAGTAAACGAGAATAAGGAAAGGCTGATCATTAGTCAGGACAACATCCGCAGGATCGAGAAGATTATTGAAGACCTGAAATGAAGACTTACTCCGAGGCCATCCACTATCTTTACAACTCAAGACCATATGGAAAGATAAAGTACGGTCTCTTCCGGATTAGAGAGCTTCTGGAGCGTCTTGGCAACCCGCAGGAATCCTACCCTATTGTCCATATAACGGGTACAAACGGGAAAGGCAGCGTAGCTTCTATAGTAAGAACTCTGTTCACTTCTCACGGTTTGAAGGCCGGGCTGAATATCTCGCCTCACATAACGACTTTCAGGGAACGAATCCAGGTTGACGGAGAGTACATTTCGGAGGACGCTATCTGCAGAATCCTGAAGTCGATGGAGCCTGCGCTGAAGAAGATGGATGAGAAGGGCGAAGAGTATGCTCCAAGCTTCTTTGAGGTGGTCACCGCGATGAGCTTCCTCTATTTCAAGGAACTGGCTTGCGATATTGTCGTTCTTGAAGTTGGTCTTGGAGGCAGGTTCGATGCGAGCAACGTAATCAGCTCTTCTCTAGTCTCGGTGATAACAAGTATTGGACTAGATCATACAGGTATTCTCGGCGATTCCGAAGAGAAGATAGCTGTAGAAAAGTCCGGAATAATCAAGGTGAACAGCCCGGTGGTTTCGGGAATCACAAGACCTGCCATCAGAAGGGTTGTCTCTGAAACTGCTAAGAGCATGGGTTCTCCGACTTTCTTCATAGGGAAGGACTTCAACGCATACGGCAGAGAATACAAGCTAGACAGCAACGTTTTCGACTATGAAGGAACGAATATGTATTGCGATCTCATCACCAACCTCAACGGCGAGCATCAAGTAGCAAATGCAGCAGTAGCGCTAAAAACAGTTGAAACAGCCTTCGATAGGGTTGGCAAATCAGTAGATGAAAACCGCTTGAGAAAGGCTTTGAAGAACGTTATTTGGCCCGGAAGATTTGAGGTCTTTTCCGTGCTCTCAAGGACAGTGATACTTGACGGCGCGCACAATCCCGATGCCTCGAGGATTCTGAGAAAGACAGTCGAACGGTATTTTGCCGGCGAGAAGCTCACTCTGCTTTTCGGCAGCCTCGACGACAAGGACTACGAAAGCAACATAAGAACGCTTTCATCGATAGCAGACAGGGTAGTGGTCTGCAGAGTTCCGAATCACAGGAGTCTCCGTCCGGAAGAAGTCGCCAATACCTGGAGGAGGTACTGTGATCAAGTTAGTTTTGTCGATTCTCATGAAGCCGCTTTGGAGACAGTGCTGCAGACTTCTGAGAAGATTCTTGTCTGCGGGTCGCTGTATCTGGTCAGCGAGACGAGAAACATATTGACTGGAGTGAAGGAATGTGTTGGAAGGCATTGAAGGGCTAGTAAGAGAGATTAGAGAGTCTGAAGTTGTCGTAAAGGTTGGAGGGCTTTTCTTCAGGCTGAACTGCACCCCTAATACAATCGCCAAACTCTCCGGCGACAGAGAATTCTTCTTCCTAACGTATGTCTCTTATTCGCAGGACAGACCCCCGGAACTCTATGGATTCTTGGACAGGGAAGAGGAGGAATTGTTCAACATCTTGCTCAAAGCGAGCAAGATCGGTCCGAAGTCGGCTATGAAAATTCTCTCGTCTGCCTCTCCTTCAAGAATAAAGCAGATAATCTCTTCAAAGAACGTTACCGAGCTTTCTTCGCTGCCGGGAATCGGGAAGAAGACTGCAGAGCGAATGATCGTGGAGCTTTCATCTTTGATAGACTCGTCTTTCGTTGAAAGCGAAGAAACGATGCCCGACGTACGACGATCTGTAGGCGAAGAGGCCATAGTTGCGCTCGCATCTCTTGGATTCGACGAGTCTCAGGCCAGAAGAACGGTCGTCAAGATTCTCAGAAACAGCCCAGACGTCGACATGCATGAGTTGATCAAAGGCGCTCTAAAGGAGATGCGTAAGTAGAACAAACGGCATAGGATTCGAACACTCTTCCGTGAAGAAGGGTAGAGAGTTAGTGCTCACCTTTCGGCAGTTCTGCAAGATCGAGAGAAACCCGAACGAAACCTATCATTCAAATGAACCGCGGCCTTCATTTTGCCGAATATCCTTCTCCTGCTAACCTCTCTACTCTCCCGAAAGAGTTTCCAGTAAGTGAGACTGTTTCATCGATGCACGCGAAGAAGATCGGCCCATTGAAAACTGCTCTTCGCATGGTGTAGAATTGTTTACCAGTTAGCATCGAAAGGAGTTGATCTGGTGCTCTTCGAACTTGATTCTTCTTACAGTCCTCAGGGAGACCAACCGCAGGCTATAGAGAAGTTGATCGAAGGACTTGAGAGTGGAGATAGATTCCAGACCCTTCTAGGGGTAACGGGTTCGGGGAAGACTTTCACCATGGCGAACGTAATAAGCGCCCTTCAGAGACCGGCCATAGTGATTTCGCCTAACAAGACCCTTGTGGCGCAGCTATACAGAGAGTTCAAAACCTTCTTTCCGAAGAATAAAGTAGAGCTCTTCATAAGTTACTACGATTATTACATGCCTGAATCGTACATTCCATCGAAGGATCTGTTTATCGAAAAGGAAGCTCAGATAAACGAAACACTGGAGAGGATGAGGATTTCCGCTCTGAAATCCGTCCTGACGAGGAACGATACAGTCGTACTCGCAAGTGTTTCTGCGATCTATGCAAGCGGAGATCCGAGAGATTTCGCCAGTATGAACATCCATCTGGAGCGCGGAGAGACGGTCAACAGAAGGGAGCTTGCCCTGAAGCTCGCAGGCATTCAGTATAACCGTTCGGAGGACATCTCTGCTGGGGGCGTATTTCACGTGAAGGGAGAGATATTTGAAGTCTTTCCTCCTTATGAGGATCATGGAATTCGGTTGTACTTCTTCGATGATGAAATTGAGAGAATCGTGTCATTCGATCCTATAAACAGAAAGACAATCGAAGAGCTGGATATGGTCACCATCTACCCTGCCAAGGAATTCGTCACGACTCAGGAGAAGATTCTCGGAGCAATGCGAAACATAGAAGAAGAGCTTGAGGAGAGAGTGAAACATCTCGAAAGAGAGGGCAAGTATCTAGAGTCGCAAAGGCTTCGACAGCGAACCACTTACGATATGGAGATGCTTTCTAGTGTCGGATACTGCTCTGGAATAGAAAACTACTCCCGCTTCTTCGACGGTCGTCATCCGGGAGAGAAACCCTACACTCTGCTCGACTACTTTGATAAGGAGAAGTTCATAACATTCATAGATGAGTCGCATATCGGGGTCCCCCAGCTTGGAGCAATGTACAGGGGAGACTATTCTAGAAAGAAGAACCTTGTCGACTATGGCTTCAGGTTACCTGCCGCCTTCGACAACAGACCTCTAAGGTTCGAGGAGTTCCTCAAGACTGTAGGACAGATAATCTTTGTCTCTGCGACGCCGGGTAATTTCGAGGCCGAACACTCTACCAGAGTCGTCGATCAGGTTATCAGGCCGACGGGACTCATAGATCCCGAAGTCATTGTGCATCCAACCGAGAGTCAGGTAGATGACTTTATCGAGAGGATGAGAACCGTCAAGAAGAGAAGTGAACGAGCTCTGGTCACGGTTCTGACTAAGAAGGCTGCCGAAATGCTTTCAGACTATCTCAACGAAGTCGGTATAAGAGCGGAGTATCTTCACTCCGAGCTTGACGCGATTGAGCGGGTCGAGGTCTTAAGAAAGCTTCGAGACGGCACTGTAGAGGTCGTGGTAGGTGTCAATCTGTTGAGGGAAGGACTTGATCTTCCCGAAGTCTCCCTGGTCGCGATAATGGATGCAGATAAGGAAGGCTTCCTCCGTTCCGAGACAACTCTGATTCAGACCATCGGAAGAGCCGCGAGGAATGTGAACGGTCAGGTAATTCTTTATGCCGATACGATCACCGGTTCAATGAAGAGGGCGATAGATGAAACAAACAGAAGAAGACTCAAGCAGCTTGTGTATAACAAAGAGAATAACATCACTCCCGAAAGCATAGTGAAACCCCTCTATAAAAACATCTTTGAAGAGTTCGCAGGTGAGGATCTGAATAAAGAGAGAGAAGAAAAGGCAAGGGCAACTTATCTGGAGGGTGTTCTGGCTCTAAAGGAGTCTCTCGATTACGATGATTACGTCGCTCTTCTGAACGAGGAGATGATTAGGGCCGCTGGAGAGCTCAGGTTTGAAGACGCAGCCATATTGAGAGATGAGATGCACAGCCTGAAGAAAAACAAGCAGAGGATCTGACCATGTTCTAACTCATCATGCCCTTAAGTCAGGGAGTCGATGAGAGGTGATATGATATTCCTTCTCCCAAGAAAGATACGCTGTATTTGGCTCCTGGTGAATCTGATCTTAATCTCTCCCTTGCTACATTTATCATTACCGATAAATCAAGGGTGATAATAGGAGATCATATGATACTTCTTCTCCCTTGAGCAAATACGCTGTATCTTACTTATCTTGGTTTTATTTCCTCCTTGAAGGAGGTTATCAATATCCATAAGTTATGGCGTTAATGAGAATCCTATGATGCTCATTCCTAGACAATATATGGTGCATTTCGCTCCTGATGATCCTGATCTTAAGCCCTCCCTTGCTACATTTATCATTACCGATAAATCAAGGGTGATAATAAGAGATCATATGATGCCTCTTCTCCCTAACAATACATGCTGTGTTTAGCTCCTGATGATCTTGATCTTAAGTCCTCCCTTGAGGGAGGACCACGAAGTGGCGGAGGGTGTGCACTAATTCGCAAGATCGAGATCGCAAAGGGAAAACGTATTCACCCCCCAGGGGAATTGGACAAGTAAGTTAGGAATAGTAGACTAAGAAGGGGTGAATATGGATGAAGCATCCGAGAGGCAAGCGTTATGATCCTGAGTTCAAACTTAGATTAGCTAAGGAGTTTGCAGA
>NZ_JPGZ01000046.1:0-10380 GCF_003351125.1 Mesotoga sp. Brook.08.YT.4.2.5.2. | reverse complement strand
CTTCTATCTGAAATGAGTACGATTGTCTGTAACGATGCTATCGTACCTGCGGTACCGCAGATGCCTTCATTCACGATAATAACAACTCCTAACGAGGTACAGAGGAAAGCGCTTGAACTCGTCGGACTGAAACAACTCAGAAAACGTAGACAGAAATAACCACTTCATTTCTCTGAAATCATTTCAGATAGCTATTTCTTGCTTGTTCAGTTTGGGAACTTCAGACTAAAGAATTATTAACTTCAGGAACCATTGTCCAAAATATGTCCACTAATTAGTGAGTGGTTTGTTTGTTCTTAGATAATTTAGATTTATAGACTAGTGGTTGATCTACGAAAGTCCTAGAAGGAATATTCCAAGTGCTTTCTTCAGAAATCGCTGGTGCTTGCGCGTATGCGGTTTGAAGTTTTCAGTGATAGCTCAGTCAGATATTTTTAGAACCACATTTAGTCGAAAACTTTGAAGTTGGTTTAAGAGGGTGGTGTTCTGTCGATAACAGTAAGTGGTCTAGTGAATCGCTAGTGGATTGTATCAATTGAAGCAGATCGTAGATAATTCATCGACAAAGAAATCATGATCCGCTTTGGTAGAATGTAGAATGAAAGTGTTATTATTACGGATAGTTGATGGAAACTTGCATTTCTAAGATAGTGGAGAGTTTATTCTCACAATTCTTGTGCTAAACTAGGTGAAGTATGGTGTACTATTTCGTCTTCCTTATTGGTTTGATAGTTCTGCTTTTACTGCCACTTGCTTTTCGGAGAAAAGCAGTTTTGGTGATCACATTATTGACGCTTTTCTCTGGATTCAGATACGGAATCGGCACGGATTATTTCACTTATCGCAACATTTTTCTTAGATCTCGGTTCATAAATTATTCCAGAAGCCCATATGAGTTCGGTTTTCTCTTCCTAAACAAGTCAATCGCGTCATTGACCGAGCAGCCTGTTTGGCTATTCATTATCTGTGCGTTCTTGACTGCTCTATTTGCTATTGTGGCACTTAGGCTGCTATCTGAGGAATTCGGATGGGATTTTGAGGCTTCAGTGTTTTGCTATGTCGCCCTTGGTCACTACTTTGCATCGTTCAACATAACAAGACAAAGCCTTGCTGTGTCGATCATTCTCTTCGCTTTCAGTCAGTTTGCTAAGAATAGAAAGATTGCTTCGATAATTCTAGTACTTCTGGCCTCGACAATTCACTCCACTGCTGCAATAGTTCTGCCCTTCATTTTGCTTTCTAGGTTAAAGAACCGAGTTTTTTACCCTCTTTTTTTGGCGGTTTCCGTTCTGTCTTTGCTCTCATATGAGAGAATTCTCTCGCTGATATCAAGTTTCTTGCCTATTTACAGCGACTATGTCGGAACACGCTATACTTCGTCCGGTGCGAATATGCTGAACATTCTCCCATATATTGTGTTGATTTCCAGTGTGTTTGTATTCAAAAAGAGTCTTTTTGATGAAGAAGGTATCGGATTTTTCATGAAGTCACTGTTTGTTGGAACTGTCTTTAGCTTCTTCTCTTTGTTTGGGATAGCGTTTTCGAGAATTGCCGTCTACTTCTGGATTTCATCAGTAGTGGTTGTGCCAAGGTTTCTCAAGGGATTTCAAAAAGAAGAGAAGCCAATTATGTATTTGATAGTGATAACAACTCTGATCATCTATATGACTCTATATGTATCGAATTACGGCGACATGATTCCTTACACGACTGTTTTTGGCTTGTTGTCCTAACGATGTTTCGTAGGGAATTTGGCAAGGACATTATAGTGTTTCACTCCCCTTGTGTTTGCTAGACTCAAACAAGGTCAGGGAGATGCTATACAATAAACAAAGCAAGATTTGGGAACCGAGATTCAACAAGTAGCATCTAACATGCAATCAAAGCGCTGGAATCTTTTTGTAAATATGAAGAAGATGACTCGCACGTTTTATGAATGCTGTAAAAAGAGAGATGTTTGATTGGCACACTGGAACTCTTGACAAATACTTGTGAGGGATTATTCGCTGTTGTCGTGGCAAACTTCTTATGTGTTTACCAGAATAGCAGCAATTGTCGAATGGAGGGAGCACGGGTGCTTGTAAGAAGCATTGCAGGAAAGGTCTCGATAATTATCCCAGCATATAACGCTGAGAACACCATTGAACGCACAATAGCGTCGGTATTATCGCAAACTTGCGCCGATATTGAAGTTCTTGTTGTTAATGACGGCTCTACAGATAACACCGCTAACTGCGTGATCTCTAGATTTGGAAAGGATCAGAGAGTACGTTTGGTAAACCAAGTTAACCAAGGTGTTAGTGTTGCAAGAAACAGAGGAATTGAAGAAGCAAGAGGAGAGTACATTGTCTTCCTTGATTCAGATGACTTCTTGGAGCCTGAGTTTGCTTCAGTTCTGACTTCAATAATCAGTAGTACAGATTCAGACATTGCTTTCTGCGGCTATAGATGGGTAGATGAAAGCGGGAAGAGTATGAGGTTGGTCGTCCCGAAGAATGATGAAGGACTTGTGAAAGAAGGTGAATCTGTACTTCTTTCAATCTTCGAGGGTTCTATGAGTATCTGGACCGGAAGTGCCATCTATAGAAAGACTTTTCTCAGTAACAATCATCTACAATTTGTGCCTGGCGCCAAAAATGGCCAAGATAGGGAATTCATCTGGAAAGCTGTTCTCAAGGCAGAGCGAATTGTCGGTACAAAGAGAATCTTGAGTAATTATGTTATCAGAAATAATTCTTTGGTCAAGAACAAAGATATATCGAAAGCACATACCCTTGGCTGTATACGGAGAACTGGAAAATACCTACGAAGTAATACCAGAAACGAAAGAATCTTGTCGATATTTGAGAAACGAATAGTGCCAAGAGACTATACGGCTCTCGTGTATTTCTTTGCTATTCGCGGCTTCGATAAGAGGAAACTTCTTGAAATAGCGAGAAATTCCGGATATCGGTCCCAACTCAAAAGAATTCGCCTTAGATATGCTAAGTTGTCTGAGTATCTAGCTACTCGAGCTTTGCTTCTTGCTCCAAGAGCTACGATTTGGCTCTTCCGCGTAGTCGGGAGACGCTTGAGAAAAGATTTGCTGGACTAACAATCTCTGTCAGAAAAGGGAGTGGGAGATTTGTCGAAGAGAATCTCAGTAATAGGAACAGGTTACGTAGGTCTAGTTACAGGAACTGGTCTTGCAGACTTTGGTAATAGGGTTACTTGTGTTGACGTAGACAAGACAAAGATAGATATGCTCAACAACGGTCAGATTCCAATTTATGAGCCTGGTTTGAAAGAGCTTGTAGATAAGAACTTCAGAGAAGGAAGGCTTTCATTCACGACAGATATTGACAGAACGATAAAAGAGAGCGAAGTCGTATTCATAGGTGTCGGAACTCCCTCGAAGGATAACGGAGAGGCCGATCTCTCATACGTTGAAGCGGTTGTCGAATCGATAGCTAAGAATCTAGACGGATACAAAGTAATAGTCACCAAAAGCACAGTTCCCGTGGGAACAAACAGCTGGATCAAGAAAACGATTGTAGAGAAATCCGGAAGGGAAGACTTCGATATAATATCCAATCCCGAGTTTCTGAGAGAAGGAAGGGCAGTTCACGACGTCTTTCATCCAGACAGAGTAGTAATAGGTTATGAATCGGAAAGAGCCAAAGAGATTATCCAGGATATATACAAAGCCCTCTATATAATAGAAACCCCCTTTCTCTTCTGCAATCTCGAAACAGCCGAACTGATAAAATACGCCAGCAACGCATTCTTAGCGACAAAGATAACATTCATAAACCAGATAGCCAATCTCTGTGAAGCAGTTGGAGCCGATGTACACAAAGTAGCAAAGGGAATGGGAATGGATGGAAGGATAAGTCCAAAGTTTCTCCATCCGGGTCCCGGGTATGGTGGAAGTTGCTTCCCTAAAGACACAAAGGCACTTGTGGATATAGGCGACAAACACGGGGTAGATATGTCTCTCGTCAGGGAAGTAATAGAATCGAACGAAAAGCAGAAGGCAAGGATGGTTCAAAAACTTGAAAAACTCTTTGAAGGAAACTTGAAAGACAAGAGGATAGGGATCCTAGGACTTGCCTTCAAAGCCGAGACCGACGATATGAGAGACTCGCCTTCTTTAGTTGTAATAAGCGAGTTACTGAATAGAGGGGCAAAGATAGTAGCCCACGACCCTCAGGCGAAGGAGAATGCAAAGACAGTCTTTGGAGAGAGCATAGAATATGCAGACAACGAGTACAAGGCGATGAACAACAGCGATGCTATAATGATACTCACAGAGTGGAACCAGTATAGAAGCCTCGACCTTGACATGGCGAAGAAGCTTATGAAGGGTAACATCATATTAGATACGAGGAATCTTCTCGAACTAGAAAAGGCTAAATTGCTTGGTTTCATTTGTGAGGGAGTCGGGAGAGGTTAGCGAGTCTTTGCTCCAGATGTGATGGTGGGGCAGAATCGACAATCCGATACTATGTTAGTTTCGGCAACAGTGTAAAGAATTCCTGCCTTCAGTATATTGACTATTGTTCTATTGTTTGATGACCAGTCCCAAAGGAATCTTTCCTCTTTGTTCGTTCAGTAAATTATCAGTGACACTTGGCTCTTCTGGCGAAATGTTGCACAAATAGGCAGGAAGGATGTCTCTTCCTTCCTGCCGTTAGGGTGTGTGTGTAGTACAGTTGCAAAAAACCACGTTGTCCGTCAACGGTTCACCGTTCTCCGACCGAGAAAGCCGCTGTACGCTTGAAAGCAGGGAAACCGCTGGTCGCCCGCTGAGAGACGCTCAGCGCTCGAAAGAACCCTATGCCATGATGCAAGGACAATGAACCGTCACTTTTGAGGTTCCTCCGTTCTTCGAAGCCTTCGTTGACTAGATGTTGATCCAACCACTATCATCGGACCGGCTACCTGGGTAATGATTCCTTCTCTTCTTTCATCAGCATCGCTCTTTCCCAGTCGAAGTGAAGGACTGTCTCGCGGTTCACTGCCTCTCCCCTGTCTCTGGAGACTATGACGCGTAGCTCTTCTTTCGGAGCATTGTCGTCGTAGAAACGTTCGTGATGAAGCATGATTATCGTATCCGCGCAAGCGTTTATCTCTTCAGCGTCGTGAAAATCCTTCTGTTGAGGTATTTTGCCTGGATTGTCCAGGACTGTCCTCTTCATCTGACTACCGAGAATAATCGGAATCTCTAGAAGCAACGCGAGCTCCTTGAACCAGTCGGTCTCTCCCTAGAAATAGTTGTCAGTCAACGGTTCGCCGTTCTCCGAAAAGGGCAGATTCAATGGCCTAACCGCTCTTATGTTCTCTCAATAAACCGCTTCCTTGGACTGCTAAAGGTTCTTCTGCTATCATCATCATCGGGAGGTGTGATGATGGCTTTCAGATTCAAGGACCTCGAGGTTTGGAAGTTGAGCAAGGACTTCGCAAGGGATATCTACTCAGTTACCTCAACTTTTCCGGAGGAAGAGAGATACGCTTTGGTTTCTCAACTTCGCAGAGCCGCAGTCTCCGTTATGTCTAACATTGCCGAGGGGGCCGGTCGCCAATACAGAAAGGAATTCGTTCATTTCCTCTACATGGCCCGAGGCTCCCTCAATGAGACAGTTTCTCAGTTGGAACTTTCGTTCGAATTCGGCTACATCAACAAAGAGACTCTTGAAACTATTGAAGAGAGTGCCGAACGCATTAACCGAATGCTCTGGAAACTTTCGAAATCACTTGCTCCTTCCGCCTCGGAGAACGGTCAACGGTGAACCGTTAACTCTCTTGGGGTAGGTCAAGATCTTACGTACCTCCCAACAGGCAAGAAACTTCGTTGTCAGCTGCTGACTCAGAAGGTTGGTCAAGATCTTACGTACCTGCTTCCCCATACCCCCAGCGCACAGCCTTCAGCGGCTCTTTCACCACGAAGCGGAACTTGACTCGCCGAAGGCGAGACTGGCCTTTGCGAACCAAAGACTGGCCTGGCGTAGCCTGACTGGCTATTTTGTCGCCTCCTGCGAAGCAGCATCACTTCCCCGGATGCTTTTCCGGGCATCACTTCCTGGCGAAGCCAGCCGGTCCTTGCTCCACTCAGCGTACAGCGATCAGCGCTCAGCGGTTCTTCTCAGCGGATCCTTGCTCTACCCAGCGTTCAGCGATCAGCGGGTCTTTGGTCTTCCAGCGGCTCTACCCAGCGGTCCCTTCATCATTCACCCGATCTCCTGGCATCCTGCTGTTCCCTCGCCCCTTTTCGGCTGTGGAAATACTTGATTGATCTCTTCGTCCATTCCATGATCTCTTCATTCACTTCGTAGATATCGTTCAGCTCCTCGGCATCTCCGATCTCTTCGGCGTACGCCTCTGTTATCTTCTCTCTCAAGGTCGCTTCATAGCGGCGGACGTCCAGAAGCGCAGCCGCACGAAACATCTTTATGCTCTCTTCGACCTTGTCTATCATCTTGAGAGCCTTCGCAACGAGAAGGTAATTCTCCGCCTCGAAAGGATCGAGAAGCAGCGCTCTTTGAAGCCATGCGAGGGCATCGAGGGGTCTGTTCAGCTCGAGGTAAAGCTCACTCATTTCCCTTAACGCATTGCGGTCGTCGTTATCGTATGAGAGGGCCAGCCTGTACATCATCTCGCTCTTGTTCGGAAGGTTCAGCTTCCTGTACACCCTTGCGAGATCCTTTACGCTTCTCATGTCGTCGGGCCATCTCCTGTAACACTCCTCGAAGAGCCTTTTCGCTATGTGGAGATCGCCGAAATCTTCTGCAATCCTGCCAAGCACCAGGTATTCGCTGTCATACTTGAATTCGTCGAGCGGCTCCTCTTCAAGTTCCCAATTCGGGTCTTCTCTCAAGCCTATTTCCGTAATCGTCTTCAGATAAAGCTCCTTCGCCTTTTCCGTTTCTTCGAGAAACTGGTGCCTTCTTATTTCATTCAGTCTCATAATCATCATCATCTCTTTCACCTCTTCTTCGCTTTTGTACTTTGAACCATCACAAAGATCAGAGCCGGGCCTCGGCGCTCTCTTCTTCGAATTCATCGTCTAGAGAGCCTTCATCCTGCAGGCTATTTGAAGACGAAAGGAATTCTCTCTGCCTCTGGAGGATCTCTCCAAAGGAAATTCCTTCGTAGTGTCCATTCTTCCTTTCGGCTTCGAGCCTGTCGGCGTTCTTTCGTATGAGTTCGACTGCTTCGATCAGATCCTCTGTCCTGGAGGAATCTCCGAGATTGTCGTAGATAACCTTCGTCGTAAGGTCGGCCACTTTAGGGATCTCCAAGGAAGAGTTCAGCATGATCCCTGCGAGGAAGTTCTGCCTGCTTGCCGAAGGCCTCTCCATCCTGGCGAGTACCTTGCTCAGCTGGAAGTATCCCGTCGGGTCGAGCGGATGATCTCTCGTGAGTTTGTCGAACCAGAAGTAGGCCTCGGTAAGCTTTTCTTCTTCAAAGGCCATCTCTCCAAGCCGGAGGGTCGCCCAGAAATGCTTCGGGTCTTTTTTCAGAACCCATTTGTAATCTTCTTCGGCCTCTTCGAGTCTCCCGATCGACCTCTCTATGTCTGCAATGGAACAGAAGCCGCAGGTTTCATCAGGGTTTTTTTCGCAGAATTGTTTCAGCATCTCCAGTGCCTTTTCCTTCTCTCCGAAAAAGGCAGTCAGTCTGGCCGCGTCATACAAGGCGAAGCCGGAGAGCTTATCTTCGCCTTTCATGAGTTCTTCGTAGAAGACTCGGGCCTCTTTGATCTTCATGTCTCCTATGTACTTGTTTGTGATCCTTATTAGGTCTTCTTCTCTTGACTTCTTCTTCTTCTCCCCGGGAGAGCTTTTCTTGACAGCCGGATGGAGCTCGGGCTCATCCTTCAAACCGAGAAGAAAATCTATTGAGACATCCAGCGCCTCTGCTATCCTTAGCAATGTGTAGTACCCCGGGAACCTTTCTCCTTTCAGGTACGAAGTGAGTATTGAAGACCAGAGCTGGACCTTCTGCGCGAGCTCGGCTTCAGTCATATTCTTGTCTATCATTCTTTCCTTCAATCTTCTTCCAAATTCCTCCATATTTGCCTCCTTTAAGATTAGTTGCAAGCACAAGTTCCGCTGTACGCTGGAATAGCGGTCCTCAGTCAACCGTCATCAGTCCTCCGATTTTTCAAGAGATTTGGAGAGTTTCCAGAGCATTCTATTAATGCTTTCGGCCTTCTTCTCGATTAGGTCAAGCTGATCTCGATTCATATAGCCAAACTCAAAGGAGATCTCCAGCTGGGCAACCGTCTCGTTCAAAGAACCGCGGGCAAGATAGAGAAAATGGTCAAACTCTTTCTTGTATTTCCTCCCTGCTCCTTCAGCGATATTCGACATAACTGAAATCGCTGCCCGCCTTAATTGAGAGACAAGACCAAACTTCTCATCTGAAGAGAAGGATGAAGTCAACTCATACACATCCTTTGCGAAGGACTTGCTTACTTTCCAGACTTCCAGATTCTTGAAACCAAACGACATTTCACACCTCCGTAGCTCTTAAGTGTTTCTACACCTGTTTTCGGTCTCGAAGGGGTCTTATCGGTGGACGGTGGACCGTTGACCAATGACCTTTCTTCTTGTTGGCTTGCTCTTTTAAGCGTTCAGCGATCAGCGGATCTTCTCAGCGGCTCTTCGCTCCGGGTAAAACTCCACCGAAGAGTTTCGAGAGAAGCTCCTTGTTCACTTCCTCTTTCTTTCCGTTGAGCGCCTTGTCATTCTCCCTGAAATCGTATGATTCATATGCTTTTATGAACTGAGCCCTAATTACCCTTCTAGAATCACCAGTCATATCGCACAACTCCTGCCAGCCTATTGTCCTTTTCGCATTCTCCAGCCTTGGATCGTCGTAGAATTGCTCTTTGTAGATCCCGTATCTGTGAACATCCTCTATGACTATCTGCCAGGCGTCTTCCGCGCTCAACGAATCCTTTGTTTCATCCAGGGCGGCCTTTCTTATCGCGGCTATCGTCGGTGGTCTATGCGTGGTCATGATTAACCTGTGCACGGCTGCCGAGAAGGCCAAATCGGAGATGTCGGAGACCATCTTGTACCATAGCTCTGCCGCCGGTCTGTCGAGAGTGAATCCGGGGAAGGCCATCTTCAGCATTGCCAGTCCCTCAGCGAATGTGCTTCTGTCCATCCAGTCCAACTCCCACGAAGTCCCTGAGAACATCCGCCATCCTGTCGCCCCTGTTAGAGTACTTTCCCTCCAGGACCTTCTCGAAATTGGAGGGCTTCATAAGCCAGTCGAAGTCCGCCCTCCATCTCGTCACTCTCCCGGAGAGAAACTCGGATTCCTCCACCCTGTTGAAGTAGTCTTCCCAGAACTCTATAGCGGGATACTCCTTCCAGCGGGCGCGGACGTTTCTCTTTCTCGAACCCGACCATTTTGCCGACTCCTTCGGGGCAGGAAGAGAGGGGCAGAAGTCAATGAAGGCCTGACGGATCTTCTCGTACGGCACGCAAAAGTCGGCCGATCTCCGCTGGAACTGAGATTCATCCGATGCGAAAGGCGGAGAGTCGTCGTCTGTTTGGGCTCCGCAAAAAGAGGCGACTCCCTTTTCATCGTACGACTCAGCTTTCACATAAAATGTCGTCTGCTCTTCTCGATCCGTTTCCTCTTCTGATTTCTCTTCAACACCGGAAAGAGCCGACAATCCACCGGAAATCCGACTCTCACCCGTCAGTCTCACTGACGAATTACCGTTAGGTAATTGTGTACTTTCTTCTTTAGTTTTCTTTGGTTTAGTTTTGTTTATATTATTGGGATCAGTCGAGAACGCATCGGGAACGCATCGGGGACTCGTCGGGCTCTCATCGCGATCAACCGTGCTTTGGTCGAGAGCATTCAGTTCCTCGTCATCTGCGGCCTTTGGAATCTGATTCTCGGCACGCGTCGGGGTATCTGTCAGGGACGCGTCAGGTACGTGTCGGGTATCCATCGGGAACGCGAAAATCGAGTATTTTCCGGGGTTGAATCTGTCGCCCGACTCATAGGAAATGAGTCCCGCCTTGCAAAGTCTTCTTCTAGCTCTTGCGAGCTGCCCCTTCGTGCATCCATATACGCTCTGAACTATCCCGTTGGGAACTATGAAACTCTCGGGCCATCTCGCGTTGTTCGCATAGTCGAGTATGAAGAAATAAAGAGATGTCTCGAGAGAGTTGAACTTGTGTATCTTGTTCGCTATCCAAAAGTTGTTTATTAGTTCTATGTAATTCACGGTAAAACCTCCATAGAAATAGTTGTCAGTCAACGGTTCGCCGTTCTCCGAAAAGGTCAGATTCAATGGCCTAACCGCTCTTATGTTCTCTCAATAAACCGCTTCCTTGGACTGCTAAAGGTTCTTCTGCTATCATCATCATC
>NZ_JPGZ01000043.1:0-33178 GCF_003351125.1 Mesotoga sp. Brook.08.YT.4.2.5.2. | reverse complement strand
GATGATGATGATAGCAGAAGAAGCTTTAGCAGTCCAAGGAAGCGGTTTATTGACAGAACATAAGAGCGGTTAGGCCATTGAATCTGACCTTTTCGGAGAACGGCGAACCGTTGACTGACAACTATTTCTATGGAGGTGAATGAAATGACTGAGTACAAATGGCCGATAGAGAAACTTAACGACGTCCTTCAACCTATGAGAGAAACGGACCTTGTCGTGATAGGATCGAGACCCTCTCAGGGAAAGACTACACTGATGCTCAATATGGCCTACAGATTCGCGAGAGATGGAATCAAGACCGCATACGTAACACTTGAGAAAAGTACTGCACAGCTAAAGGAAAGGTTTGCTTCGAGCCACTTCAGAGACTATGAAGATGCGGAGCGCTTGAGAGAAGAGCTGAACAGGGTTCCGTTGTTCTTCTTCGATCTCAGAGACTGGGCGATAGACGAAGTGGCATATGAAATCGAGGAGGAGAAGTCCTCGCTCAATTTCGACGTCTGTTTCGTCGATTACCTGCAGCTGATTTGCGAGAGAGAGGGAGAGATCGACTGGTTCAAGGAGCTCTCGTTGCTTCTTGAGATTCCCATTATTCTCGGTAGTCAGATGAAGAGGACGGTCATGGATAATCCGTTCAAGGTACCTCAACAGAAGGACTTTCATGACGCTGAAGAGATAAACGCTTGCGCGGATACGATAATCATGCTTCATCACGAACGTTTCTATGACAACAGCGCGCCGAAAGATGAACTGAGAGTCATAGTCTCCAGAGACAGGGGAGAGGCCGTGAACCGCGAGACAGTCCTTCACTTCGACTGGGAAAGAGCGATTCTGATGAAAGAAGAAGAGAAGGAGTCATTACCCAGGTAGCTTGTCCTTTATCGTTCGGCGGGTTCTTAGAGTAAAGCGGTCTTTCCAGCGATCAGCAGGCATCGTAAAGCGGATTTTCTGAACGAGACGGTTGCCCAGCTTGAGATTTCCTTTGAGTTTGGCTATATGAATCGAAATCAGCTTGAACTAATCGAGAGGAAGGCCGAAAGCATTAATAGAATGCTCTGGAAACTCTCCAAATCTCTTGAAAAATCGGAGGACCGATGACGGCTGACCGAGGACCGCTATTCCAGCGTACAGCAGCTCTTATTCTTGCAACTCACAACTTGGCACTTGCAACTGGTTTTCCCTTGCAACTGCTCCACTCACACACCCTAACGGCAGGAAGGAAGAGAGATCCTTCCTGCTCTTTTAGTGATATCTCTTTGATCCTTTTCCGTAGACTACTGAACCAATATGTCTCTAGTTTGTAAAATGTCCCAAGCTGCAGTCCTTGACCAGTTCATTGAACTCTCTCTCAAGATTCAGTTCCTCATAGGTAGTCTGGGAGCATTTCCCTGAATGTTGGGGGAAATTTCAAAATCGGGGGTTTCAATTCCTCATAGGTAGTCTGGGAGCTGCTACTAATGTTGGGGAATGGATAGATATTTCATGTTTCAATTCCTCATAGGTAGTCTGGGAGCTATATAGATTTAGGCTAAAAATGCCTAATTTTAGTGTTTCAATTCCTCATAGGTAGTCTGGGAGCCCACACTATTATATCTTCTGGCAGCTCATCAGTTAGTTTCAATTCCTCATAGGTAGTCTGGGAGCCCAGGATAAGAGCGCAAAAAAAAGAGATCTCTTTTGGTTTCAATTCCTCATAGGTAGTCTGGGAGCCCCTCGATTAATATCATTTTTCGATACATTTCGAAGTTTCAATTCCTCATAGGTAGTCTGGGAGCATTTCCCTGAATGTTGGGGGAAATTTCAAAATCGGGGGTTTCAATTCCTCATAGGTAGTCTGGGAGCGGGATAGAACATGGTTACATTAACAGAGAAAAAGGCAAGTTTCAATTCCTCATAGGTAGTCTGGGAGCCTTGTCAGCTTCTTCGCATAGTCGGGATCGGTAGCGGTTTCAATTCCTCATAGGTAGTCTGGGAGCAATTTCAAGGTCTGTAGCTAGCTCCGACTCATTAAGTTTCAATTCCTCATAGGTAGTCTGGGAGCCTCATACTTACACACCGCCTTCACTTTAGGATACTAGTTTCAATTCCTCATAGGTAGTCTGGGAGCTATGGATGAGAAGAGAACGAGATTCCATCGATAACAGTTTCAATTCCTCATAGGTAGTCTGGGAGCTGACCATTAGAAATGCGCGTGAGTCTAAGTAGCAAGGTTTCAATTCCTCATAGGTAGTCTGGGAGCCCTAATTTCTAGACTTGTAGCCAACTCTGACTCACGTTTCAATTCCTCATAGGTAGTCTGGGAGCACGTGTACTTAGTAGTATAGTATAGTAGTGTACCTAACGTTTCAATTCCTCATAGGTAGTCTGGGAGCGACCCTTTTCCAAAGGAATCGTATTCAGAAATCCGGGTTTCAATTCCTCATAGGTAGTCTGGGAGCTCTACAGAGGGCAAGAGCTTGTCCACGTGGCAGAGTTTCAATTCCTCATAGGTAGTCTGGGAGCGATGTTCGAGCTTCTGTTGCTCTTTATTTGCTCTGGGTTTCAATTCCTCATAGGTAGTCTGGGAGCGATATGCTTTGAATGTCCCGCTTGTGTCCGCAAAAGTTTCAATTCCTCATAGGTAGTCTGGGAGCCCTTCAGTTAGTATCATTTGTCGATACATTTCAAAGTTTCAATTCCTCATAGGTAGTCTGGGAGCGATTTATAACTCACACCCAGCTATAAATTACCCGATGTTTCAATTCCTCATAGGTAGTCTGGGAGCAAGAACCGCCGTGAAGCCCTGAAGTAGTAGCACTGTTTCAATTCCTCATAGGTAGTCTGGGAGCTGAAAGAAATACATCCCACGCTTCGTTCTTTGAAAGTTTCAATTCCTCATAGGTAGTCTGGGAGCATGCTCCTGCGGAATATAAAACTTTGCCAATTTTTCTAGTTTCAGTTCCTCATAGGTAGTCTGGGAGCGAAAGCCACCTATCTTTTCTTTGAGATGGGAAAGTTTCAATTCCTCATAGGTAGTCTGGGAGCCTGTCAAGAGCCCCGTTAGCCACGCAAAGTCCTCTCCCAGTTTCAATTCCTCATAGGTAGTCTGGGAGCGATCCGTTCTGTCCGAGATGCTCCACGGTTGCAGCTGGTTTCAATTCCTCATAGGTAGTCTGGGAGCTAGGATATGCCTCCATAGTGGTCACATGGTTCATAGAGTTTCAATTCCTCATAGGTAGTCTGGGAGCTGACCATTAGAAATGCGCGTGAGTCTAAGTAGCAAGGTTTCAATTCCTCATAGGTAGTCTGGGAGCTGGAGAAAGCGGATCCGACTGATAGGGCAATAATCGTTTCAATTCCTCATAGGTAGTCTGGGAGCAATAGAGAAAGGTCTATTTACTGATAGAGAACAAGGTTTCAATTCCTCATAGGTAGTCTGGGAGCTCTCTTCATTCCTCCGACTCCCTCGATTAAATATAGGTTTCAATTCCTCATAGGTAGTCTGGGAGCGGAAACGGCTCCTTTAGAGAAGCATCTCTGCATCGGTTTCAATTCCTCATAGGTAGTCTGGGAGCTCCAATGTTAACTTGAATAGCCGATTATAGACACTAGTTTCAATTCCTCATAGGTAGTCTGGGAGCATCATGTTAGATTCCATTTTTCCTAACTCACAAAAGTTTCAATTCCTCATAGGTAGTCTGGGAGCGAAGAGAGACTACATGGGTATATCACGTTAGCAAAGTTTCAATTCCTCATAGGTAGTCTGGGAGCGAGTACTATATTACTGCCAGTTGGAAAGTACCACGGTTTCAATTCCTCATAGGTAGTCTGGGAGCCAGCTGCCTCTACGTCACCAACATATTTTTTTGACAGTTTCAATTCCTCATAGGTAGTCTGGGAGCGTTAAGGCATTAGGCGAAAAGGCGGTTTATGATGCGAGTTTCAATTCCTCATAGGTAGTCTGGGAGCAGGCGGCAACTGCGGAGGCCGGTTCATTTGTGCTGGTTTCAATTCCTCATAGGTAGTCTGGGAGCGATGTTCGAGCTTCTGTTGCTCTTTATTTGCTCTAGGTTTCAATTCCTCATAGGTAGTCTGGGAGCTATCCTATCTGGTCTATCCAAGGTTTCAATACAGGAAGTTTCAATTCCTCATAGGTAGTCTGGGAGCCCTTTATGGCCGGCTCAAGCCAGCATATCACATACAAGTTTCAATTCCTCATAGGTAGTCTGGGAGCACTGCTCTTGAGGCCTCCTTTGAACATGATGAACAAGTTTCAATTCCTCATAGGTAGTCTGGGAGCGCTGAAGCTCTCAAACATTGACTTGCCAACGCTGAAGTTTCAATTCCTCATAGGTAGTCTGGGAGCGGCCCTTTCCCAAAGGAATGGTGTTCAGGAAACCGGGTTTCAATTCCTCATAGGTAGTCTGGGAGCCAGGATTTTCTCAAGCTTTTCTGGCGTCTTATTCGCGTTTCAATTCCTCATAGGTAGTCTGGGAGCTATATGTCTCGTACGTGAATCCAGTTACCCTCTATAGTTTCAATTCCTCATAGGTAGTCTGGGAGCTCGTCAAGGGGCTGGCAGATGTAACAATTGGAGAGAGTTTCAATTCCTCATAGGTAGTCTGGGAGCGCCCTTTTCCAAAGGAATCGTGTTCAGGAAACCGGGTTTCAATTCCTCATAGGTAGTCTGGGAGCGCGCACGACTGGCGGGATGCTTTCAAAGAACTCAAGTTTCAATTCCTCATAGGTAGTCTGGGAGCCCTATTTTTTTGCGCTCATGATAGTACGGTTTCGTTTCAATTCCTCATAGGTAGTCTGGGAGCCTATCCAATTGGTCAGGTGGTCCATCTGTACTTGAGGTTTCAATTCCTCATAGGTAGTCTGGGAGCGACAAACTCTCGACCCGTTTTCCTGAATGGGATTTGTTTCAATTCCTCATAGGTAGTCTGGGAGCTCACCGTCTGGCCCTTCGATATCAAAGAAGGATCGGGTTTCAATTCCTCATAGGTAGTCTGGGAGCCCTTTGCCGATGTGCTTGTTGGGAGCTGGCTTCCTACGTTTCAATTCCTCATAGGTAGTCTGGGAGCTCGGATCTACCGGGCCCATTGAGATCCCGATCAAGAGTTTCAATTCCTCATAGGTAGTCTGGGAGCGCGCACGACTGGCGGGATGCTTTCAAAGAACTCAAGTTTCAATTCCTCATAGGTAGTCTGGGAGCCCTATTTTTTTGCGCTCATGATAGTACGGTTTCGTTTCAATTCCTCATAGGTAGTCTGGGAGCGGTTCATCTACGAGCGGTAGCCAGCCTTCCGCAAGGTTTCAATTCCTCATAGGTAGTCTGGGAGCTTATGTAGGAAACGCTACGCCATATACTGACGGAGAGTTTCAATTCCTCATAGGTAGTCTGGGAGCGCTCGATCCTTCGTTGACTTTCTTCCACTGCTCATGTTTCAATTCCTCATAGGTAGTCTGGGAGCTATACCCAGTCATTATCCTCATATGTGTAAGCAAGGTTTCAATTCCTCATAGGTAGTCTGGGAGCGAACTTCAGAGTATGGTAAATGGTTTCGTGCACTACGTTTCAATTCCTCATAGGTAGTCTGGGAGCATTTCACGACTGGCGGGATGCTTTCAAAGAACTCGAGTTTCAATTCCTCATAGGTAGTCTGGGAGCTGAAACGTTGCGAAAGCTAGTCTCTGCAGAATTGCGTTTCAATTCCTCATAGGTAGTCTGGGAGCTTAAATTGCATAGCGAAGTCGGTTAGATTTGCTCCAGTTTCAATTCCTCATAGGTAGTCTGGGAGCAAGATGTTCCCTGGCTTCCCGGAAGCACCGAGGCAAGTTTCAATTCCTCATAGGTAGTCTGGGAGCTACTCCGGGGTTGAAAAGGTCAAATGAGCCTGGGTAGTTTCAATTCCTCATAGGTAGTCTGGGAGCACTTATTTTCGTGCACTGTTACCTCTCTGCAAGTACGTTTCAATTCCTCATAGGTAGTCTGGGAGCGAAGTATCCCACGGCGCCTCACCCGGTGCCCATTCAGTTTCAATTCCTCATAGGTAGTCTGGGAGCGCACAAAGGTGGTGACTGCCAATATTGATATTCGCATGTTTCAATTCCTCATAGGTAGTCTGGGAGCAGTTGAGATAGATGACTATACTGATTATGAGAAAGGTTTCAATTCCTCATAGGTAGTCTGGGAGCCAAACCAAAGTGTATGCCGCGTTCTGGTATTGCTGAGGTTTCAATTCCTCATAGGTAGTCTGGGAGCTAAACGAACAAATTATAATTACCCGTCAAATGAATGTTTCAATTCCTCATAGGTAGTCTGGGAGCCAGGATTTTCTCAAGCTTTTCTGGCGTCTTATTCGCGTTTCAATTCCTCATAGGTAGTCTGGGAGCAGTGTATAGGAGTTGTAGATTCGAACCACAGCTTGAGTTTCAATTCCTCATAGGTAGTCTGGGAGCTCGATTCACCGTAGAGGCCTTCACCATTTCTCAGGAGTTTCAATTCCTCATAGGTAGTCTGGGAGCCGATTGACTTGAGCTTTTCAACGTCATCTAAGCCGGGTTTCAATTCCTCATAGGTAGTCTGGGAGCCGAAGAAGAGCTATCAGAAAGAGACGAAGATCGAGGGTTTCAATTCCTCATAGGTAGTCTGGGAGCCTTTTGCTTTCTACCATCTCTCTCACACTCCTTTCGGTTTCAATTCCTCATAGGTAGTCTGGGAGCCAAAATTCGCCCGAATTTTGCCCCGCCATTGAAAGTGTTTCAATTCCTCATAGGTAGTCTGGGAGCCTATCATACTATATTCCATTTTTCCAACTACTTTGGTTTCAATTCCTCATAGGTAGTCTGGGAGCAGGAGAGATTGCATGGGTATATCACGCTAGCGAAGTTTCAATTCCTCATAGGTAGTCTGGGAGCATTCACGTGCATTTCTAATTTCTAGCAACTGCGCGTTTCAATTCCTCATAGGTAGTCTGGGAGCGAAATGCACGTGAATCAAGGTAAGTAGTCAAGTAAGGTTTCAATTCCTCATAGGTAGTCTGGGAGCACCCACACAGCAGACCAGGAGGCGTGATTACTTCTCAGTTTCAATTCCTCATAGGTAGTCTGGGAGCCCGTGAATTTTGTTCACTTACTTATTGCCAGGTTCAGTTTCAATTCCTCATAGGTAGTCTGGGAGCCACCCCCTTTTCCATGAATTTTGAACCATGATAGAGTTTCAATTCCTCATAGGTAGTCTGGGAGCGTTAGAAAAGTAGTCAAAGCTTTGAAAAGGCGCCCAGTTTCAATTCCTCATAGGTAGTCTGGGAGCAATTTGATCAAAGCTCTTAAGTTTTCGTGCCACTGCGTTTCAATTCCTCATAGGTAGTCTGGGAGCATAATATATAGCTATAATGGTATGTTACAATTTGTTTCAATTCCTCATAGGTAGTCTGGGAGCACTGTTTTCAAGTTCAATAGCCTTTTCGATACCTGCGTTTCAATTCCTCATAGGTAGTCTGGGAGCCCAGCTCTCCCGGCGCCGACTCGTGTGAAATTTCTGGTTTCAATTCCTCATAGGTAGTCTGGGAGCGACTCAGTGAAGATTACAGCCAGTGGTGACGCTCTGAGTTTCAATTCCTCATAGGTAGTCTGGGAGCGCAATCCTCCGCTAGCGGGATTGTAGTTGTAGTCATGTTTCAATTCCTCATAGGTAGTCTGGGAGCCATTATTCTCGTATTCCTCCGCTGTCAGATATCTTTGTTTCAATTCCTCATAGGTAGTCTGGGAGCAAACGATGAGATTAGGGCAAAGATCGTTGGCGATGTGAGTTTCAATTCCTCATAGGTAGTCTGGGAGCACTAATGCCGAATGGGCCTTCATTTTGCTTATGGCTCAGTTTCAATTCCTCATAGGTAGTCTGGGAGCTGTCCTGTTATAATCCCATTTGCGCTTAAAATATTGTTTCAATTCCTCATAGGTAGTCTGGGAGCCTGAAAAAAACATCAGATGTCTATTGGTATCCGGGTTTCAATTCCTCATAGGTAGTCTGGGAGCTACGTTCTTCAAAGACGTGGCAGCAAAAGGTGCGAGTTTCAATTCCTCATAGGTAGTCTGGGAGCCCTAAATCAGAGAAGTTTGCAATGGTTGCCGAGGTGTTTCAATTCCTCATAGGTAGTCTGGGAGCTCTGACCGGGAAGATCTCTTACTCTGGGTCAGACGAGTTTCAATTCCTCATAGGTAGTCTGGGAGCACAGTAGCAGTTCGCTCGGCTTTGCTCTCGCTTATGTTTCAATTCCTCATAGGTAGTCTGGGAGCCTGACTCTCTCAATCTCTACCTCGGCGATCGTCTCTAGTTTCAATTCCTCATAGGTAGTCTGGGAGCGAGTTCTTGCTTCCCCCCAGTCCCAAGAGGAGCCGGGTTTCAATTCCTCATAGGTAGTCTGGGAGCCATCATATCCTCTTGTGTTCTTCATGTCATACCTCGTTTCAATTCCTCATAGGTAGTCTGGGAGCAACGAGATTCCATCGATAACATAAGAATGCCCGTGTTTCAATTCCTCATAGGTAGTCTGGGAGCCGATCCGATGCTCGTGGCCGCCGTTCCAAAACTGAGTTTCAATTCCTCATAGGTAGTCTGGGAGCGAGAAATACATTGGGCTGTACTTAAGAGGGAATGTCTTGTTTCAATTCCTCATAGGTAGTCTGGGAGCAATCGTCTGAGAAGGAACTTTCTTTCTCGGATGATAGTTTCAATTCCTCATAGGTAGTCTGGGAGCGTTCAATAGCTTTTTCGATACCCGCCATAATCTGCTGTTTCAATTCCTCATAGGTAGTCTGGGAGCCTATTGTCGCCGCTGAAGCGGTTGGCGAGGATAGGTTTCAATTCCTCATAGGTAGTCTGGGAGCGAAGGAAGAGGAAATTGGCGAAAAGGAGGCGAGAAAGTTTCAATTCCTCATAGGTAGTCTGGGAGCGTATTGTTCCCCGGAAACTTTGGTACCAAGAACATAAGTTTCAATTCCTCATAGGTAGTCTGGGAGCAACTAATCCCTGGTTCGTAAAACTCGGATATACCGTTTCAATTCCTCATAGGTAGTCTGGGAGCCAGAACTCCTTGAGCAAGCCCACGAGAGCTGCTGCCAGTTTCAATTCCTCATAGGTAGTCTGGGAGCGAGGTGGTGCATATCGCATCGATGTTGACGATGCGACTGGTTTCAATTCCTCATAGGTAGTCTGGGAGCTGAAGACCGGTGGTGGTATCTTTGATATCCAATATGTGTTTCAATTCCTCATAGGTAGTCTGGGAGCCAGTTTATCTGAATCGGCAGCCTTTGCGCTTATGGTTTCAATTCCTCATAGGTAGTCTGGGAGCGGTGTCGGCTGGAAAGTCACGCAGATGATGAGAGATGTTTCAATTCCTCATAGGTAGTCTGGGAGCCAGGAGAAACCCGCTCAGAAATTGAATGTGGAAGAAGTTTCAATTCCTCATAGGTAGTCTGGGAGCATTGCGAAGAGCGAAGAGGAAGCGCTGGACTACGGAGTTTCAATTCCTCATAGGTAGTCTGGGAGCGGGTAGCGTGAATATCGAGGTTCTCACGGACGACGAAGGTTTCAATTCCTCATAGGTAGTCTGGGAGCGGCACCATCTCGTCCCCAAAGCCACCCGTACCACGTTTCAATTCCTCATAGGTAGTCTGGGAGCGATAATCAACCGATTCATCAACGTACTCCGTGCTTTTGTTTCAATTCCTCATAGGTAGTCTGGGAGCTTGCCACCGTTTTCGTTCCGTACCACGTGGGAATATGTTTCAATTCCTCATAGGTAGTCTGGGAGCTTTGAGAATGCAAAGATGGCAATTGTAGGCACAACGTTTCAATTCCTCATAGGTAGTCTGGGAGCTGGCTTGCCTGTTTCGCCCTCTCCGCTTCGCGCCTTTGTTTCAATTCCTCATAGGTAGTCTGGGAGCTGCTCACTAAAATGGATGATGTTCAAAAAGACTTTGAGTTTCAATTCCTCATAGGTAGTCTGGGAGCGCCTCATAGAACGAAAAATAGCCGAAATCAAAGAGAAGTTTCAATTCCTCATAGGTAGTCTGGGAGCTACCCCACGACTGCCTGAGTCGTGCCGACCCCACTAGGTTTCAATTCCTCATAGGTAGTCTGGGAGCCCCGACTCCCTTTCCAATCTGAATGTTAGAACCGAGTTTCAATTCCTCATAGGTAGTCTGGGAGCCTGAGTCGTGCCAACTCCACTAGCAACAACCATACTATGTTTCAATTCCTCATAGGTAGTCTGGGAGCGAGGTTTTGATATAGTATATGTGTACTGGAATCATTGTTTCAATTCCTCATAGGTAGTCTGGGAGCCAACATAACCATTGACAAGTTTGTCGATGAACTCTTGTTTCAATTCCTCATAGGTAGTCTGGGAGCCCATTATTATATAGATTATATAGTATTTTCAGTGTTTTGAGGCAAATTATGTTCATGCCTGTTTTTCAAAGACCAATGTCTTATAAATCCCATTTACAATGGAAGAACAAAATTCTAGTATTTCTGTCGATCCCCCGGTGTTTTCCATGAATCAGGGGTCGACGGGATATACAAGTTCTTAACTTCTCTGCCCACATACTTCAGGTTCGCTGGTGGAAGAGATTTTCCAACTTCTGTCTCGATTTTCCAGTAGTTCTTCAGCGAAAAGCCTTTCTTGTGATCGCTTTTTTTGATAAAGCAATTTTCCTTAAGGAATCTGTTGATCATCCGAAGTGATTCTATTGGTTCTCCTGTATCATCAGTGAGTTCAAAGAGGCCATTACCAAATTGGGGCTTAGCCCCTCGAGAACCAAAGTTGCTCATAATTGAAAGGACAGCCTTAAGCTGCTCTTCAATTTGATCTCTATCGCACCTTGGAAGAACTCCAAGCTCAAAAGAGCCAAAATAGTTCATGGCATAACGGTTTTTCTCAAAGACCCTGCTTAACCAATTCTCGTTAATATCGTTGGTTGTAATTTGTGAGGAGGGTTCATTCCCTTTAACCGGCTGCTTGCCTTCAGCTGTTGAAATCAAATTGAACATTCTCTTCCAATCTGTAGTTCCAAATAGATAACAGGCAGGACAAAGGTTTGAAGTCTTTCCTTACTGTCTTTTTCTTTGCTTGATAATTTACAGCGATTATCTGAGGTTGGATCGCAAACGTAATAGCCGAGCCCCCTCGCGATGACTTCATACCACCATCTAATGCTTCCTATGATTCCCGTTTCGTGTACCCGGTCCATCTTTCCATCTGACCCGCCGGTCCATAGCGGGGTAAGAGTCTTCACCTTAAATGTGATCGGTCCACTCTCCATTTTTCCCACACCTCTTTTCTATATAACTCCATCGTTAGCTACTTGTTTCTTATCTATTCCGAGTATTTCGATGGTTAAATGATCTTCTGACCTAAGTTTGTAGATTCGTACTGAATCTTCTTCCTTGTTCATCATTCTTCCCAGGCGTTTTTTAAGGGACTCGAGGCTTGCCTTTGTCAACTCGCCCTCAAACACGGAATTTTGAACCCAGTCCATATACTGCCTGCAGATCTTTAGCGCTTTGTTCACTCTTTTTTCCCCGATATCGTAGACGAGAAGAATGTACACGTTCTATTCCTTCCAGGGAATGTATTCGCGCTCGCCAGTAATCTGCTTTTCGATTTTGTAAAGCTCCAGGCGAATCAGATACCGGTACGACACGTTTCTTTTCAATGCCGGATGCTTTATCGTTGTCTTTAATTTCTCATCATATGCTCTCACAAAAGTCTCTTTTCCAGAGTCGTTCATGTAAATCCCTTCCAGATGTTTAGCGAAGTGCTTCGCCTGTATCTGTTTCTTGTTTATCAGGGAGAAGATAAGACGGTCTACAAGGACAGGTTTGAAGACCTCGGCGACATCCAGATTCAGAGAAAAGCTACGGAAATTAGTTGTGTGAAGGTACCCAATCCGCGGATCAAGATGTGTGCGGTAGATCTCTCCCAGCACTGTGGTATAGAGCATTGTGTTCCCGAAGCTTATTAATGCGTTGAGTCTGTTCAGGGGTGGTTGCCTAGTTCTTGATACGAACTCAAAGCTTGAGTTATCTATTATTGCATCAAAGCATTTGTAATAGAGATCTCTGAAGTTGCCTTCTATGGCCATTGATTCGTCGATGCTTGCAGTTTCTACCAGTCGATCTTTCAATGAATTCAGGCTTTCGATCGCGTTTTCCATGTCTTTTCCACGTCGGTTGTAGTATGCCAGAACATTAAGCATGTTGGTCATCGAGGCGCTGACAAATTTCTTCGCAAGGTCAAGACGTTTCTCCGGATCGTTGTAGAAATTAGCTTGTTGAAGTATCAGGAAGCCGGAATTGAGGTGCTCCCTTGGATAGTATGTCCCTGAATAGTAATCGTATCGGTTGAAAAAGTGGAGAGGGATCTGTTTTTGGGTCAGAAATTCCAACACTCTTTTGTTGAGATCCAACTCTCCAAAAGCGCATATGGAATCCGTCTGCTCCACCGGAAGATGGACCTTCTTTCCGTCTTCTTTCTCGAAGACAAGAGTGTTGTTCATCCTCAATAACTTTCCCGAAGTGAATAGATACAGCATCCGTTTCATATCATCACACCCAACAGTAAGAGTAGTATGCGCAGTTCTTGCACTTGTTCTGAGTTCTTTCTAGAGACGGAATCGGCCCCTCAACAAGGGCTTGGATCTCATCGCACAATGTCTTGATTCTTGCTTCTTCTTCTGCTGTCAACATAACTTCGATCTTCCGCTTTTCTTTTGGAACAAGTAACTGGCCATTCGCTTCGACTCCCATTTCTTTCAGGCGCAGCAGGTAGAAAAGCAATTGATCTCTGGCCCCTTCAAGTGAATACTTGGACTTCTTTATTTCACTGACGATCGTTCTTCCCTTTTTCTCTTCGACCATGTCCAGTCGTATGTTATCTATGGCGATATCTTTTTCTCCTCTGTTTTCGTAGGAGGTTTCATGGATGAGACGACCTAGGGCAAGATTCATGTTTTCGCTTTCTGGAAATATTCTATGGGCCACTAACCACGCTTCCCTGGCACAGTTCGAATATGAAAGCACAAGATAACCGGTTATCTCTATCAATAGACGTCACACCCGGACAAGTGAAAACCCGTCAACTCGTTGTAGTAGCGTTCCAGCTCGTCTTTCTGAACGTAGCAGAAACCGCCTACCACGGGCGGAAGATCGGCTTCACTCTCATCATGTTTTACACGATAGTTGATTATGTAAGGTGCGAGTTTTCTTACTATGCTTTTCTTTTCCGCGAGTAGCTTGAATTTGTCTTCAGCGGTAGTGGGTCTTTGAAGGATGTCTGTGTATTCTTGCCAGGCGGTTTCTGCTTCATCGTCAATTTCAAGGAACACGGGGTATCTCCTACCGCTCTCATCGATCAGCTTAAAATCCGCGATGTTGGCAAATTCGAGCTTGTATATGCTTTCCAGAATTTCCTTTGATTGCATTTCGAAGCCCGATTCTTCAATAGCTTCGAAGTAGTCTTCAACGAGTGAATAGAGTTCCGATTCATTGTATAGGGTGCTATTAATAGCTTTTTTGGTAGCAGATAACAAAACTGAGTCATAGATCTTGCTCGGCGCACGGTGTCCGTTGAAGTCAGTTAATTCAACAAGTCTTATTCTTCCTCTGTCTTTTCTGCTGGATCTGTTGACCCTTCCTGCGACTTGAACGATGCTGTCCAGGGGACCCATGTCGCGGATGCAGTAGTCGAAATCTAGATCAACACCGGCTTCGACAAGCTGGGTTGTAACCAGTATGCAAGGGCCGTCTTCGTCCTTTATGTTTTGAATTCTTTGCCTTCGAACTTTCGGCGGGACTTTTGTAGAAAGATAGTAAAGCTTTTCAACTTCTACATCATGCAACTCGAGAATTTCCTTGAAAGCAGCTTCAGCCGAAGCTATTGTGTTCATAACAATCATCAGGGACTTCCCAGATGACCTTGCTTCTTCCACAGCATTTGGCAGCAGGTTGCTTGTGAATTCTTCAAAGGTCATCTCGTCTATACGCTCCAGTTCAAACCTGTTAAGCGGAATATCTTCATTGACAAGAGATTCGCCGCTTAAGCCGAAACACGATGGCATGGTTGCCGTGGAGAATATGAATCTTGTACCTCCGTATTGGGCGAGTAGCTGCATCACTTTCCCGGTAAGGGCCCAGTATCTTGTGGGAATTGCCTGAATTTCGTCCAGCAGAACTATGGAACCCGGGATCCTGAAGAATTTTGGGGTTCTTTTTCTTGTGAAAATAGAATGGAAGAAGCTCACAAATGTAGTGATAGTTAGCTCGCTGTTCCATGAGTTTATCAGGAGGTCTGCCTCGTACTTCTCGTAGTTCTCATCTTCGTTATCTGTGGAGAAATCTATCTCCGAAAGATGATGCTGCTGTAATAATTGATTTGGAGTCGGCTCGGGCCGACCCGTTTCAATGAAGAGTTTTCGCGCAACATCGTAAGTCTGATCTATTATGCTCAGGAAAGGTAGGCAATATATAATCCTGGGAATATAACCTTCTTTCGTTAGTTTGCTTCGCAATTTCAGTGCCAGTGAGAGAAGAGTCAATGTTTTCCCGATACCTGTAGGACCTCTGAGAGTACCAGTTTTGAAGTCGATATTTGATGTCGCAAGGTCGTAGAATTTGCTCCTAAGAAGGTTCATGGGATCTGTTCCCGGCATGTCAAAACCTTTCGCTTTCCTGTAATCTTCTACAAGTGTTTCGGGAAGATCGTCCCTCTTAGGCAATGGCTTATTTCTGAAGGCAGCGTCGGTTTCATCTGCCCAGCGCAGAAGGGATGAGAGGTACATATACAATACAAAAGGTCGGATATCCTTTCTATCGTCCAGGAAGAAATCTTCGTAATAATCCTGCCAATCGTAGACGAGATCACTTAATTCATCTTTGTCCAGTCGTGGAACATCGATTTTCATACGAAGTTCTTCAAGAAAATCTTCGTTCAGATTTGAGAGCTGCCATTCTATGAGTTCTGAATCGCTATCCAGGTCACAACCGAATCCTGGATTTTCAGCGTGACCATGGTGCCGCTTCAGGAGACTCACTATTACCGGGATGAGATGTTGAATTTCCTTTGGTGCTTTCTGCATCAAGTACTTTCCTATTGCAAAAGCTCCTAAAGCAGAATGCTTGGACCTGTCGCTGTTGAATCTGCGTTTCATGATCTTATTTTGAAACTCAGGAGTTGCTTTTCCGAGATCATGTAAGTATGCGATGGCCTTAACCAGAAAGCCCAGGGTCTTTTTATCGACCCCGAGCAGATTTTCAAAGTCCATGAATAGGCTCGCCGTTTCGATCTCGGAAATCATTAGGTGATAGACACCATCGAGATGATCCATCAACGGCCTGGGCTCTTCACCTTCTCTTGCTGGATGGGAATAAACTTCAGACAAGCATTACCACCTCTTCTTGAGTTCCTTTTATTTTCACGATTTCAGACTGAGGAGGGCTCTTTAACAAAAGAATTCGTTTACCGTCTTCTTCATAGGCAATTTCCGAGTAACTCTGGACTCTCCTCTCGTTATCCATGGAAATCGCATGTGTCTCACGGAAGAGATTTAGCCCGCTCTCGAATCTGATTTCTCCCTCATCAAACAGATAGACTATGGAATCGACCAATACCTCACCATTCATATCATTTGCTTCATATTCTCCGACGTAATCTACAGAGGCTATGAATTCAGAAATGCCAAGGTAAGGAGTGAAGTGTGTCTCATGGTTCTTGAGTTTTCCTCTCAAAGTCAACAAGAGTTCCATACTTCCTGTGACATAGATCCGATACTTGGGGGAGACGACACATTCGACGGGAACAAGGATACTGCCTCCGCTCTTCGTGTGGAGGTATTTCAGATTGAAAGTGGTCTTTCTTACGGGCCTTAAAACCCTGACACCAGTCTTCAAGCCCTTGGCCTCAAAATAATCTGACTGCTCGCTCTTGCCGAAGCCTCCACTTTGAACGCCAATAATGTTTCCCAGCAAACCAACGACGGCTGTACGCGGCGGGACCGAATAAGTCAGCGCCGATGTCGTGGTGTATGGCTTTCTGAAATGGGCGTAGTCACTGGCTATGTCGAAGACGAGGACTTTCATGAGTCCTCACCTCACTTTTCCAGTTTTTCGGTCTTGCCCTCCAGTAAACCTTCTATCTCGAATGGTTCGCCATTGAGGGTGAGCTTCAGTCTAGGGTCTATTCTGTATCGGACTTTCATTATGTTGCTGCTGTATCTATCAAGAAGTCCCTTAAGTTCGGAAATCTCAAGTTTGAAGTCTTTGATCCCACGGATCTTCTCGTCCGGAATCTCAGATTTCAGCTCAATAGCTTTATCAAGCTCGCCAATGTGGAAGTTTGTCTCATCATTATAAACAACATCTATAAGAAGTCTTGGGAGCTGTTCCATCTTGGAGCGGGTAATTAAATCTTTGGTGCCATCCCACAAGGCTTCAAAGAGACAATCGACATCGGTGTCAGTTAGGAGTGTTTCTTTTGCAGTATTCTGATTGAGAACACCATAAAATGCGATGCAAGAATAGGGGAGCTGCCATTTCTCGCTGAAACTTCGTTGCTCGTTTCCTTCCTTTGAGACAAAAGCCGCCGTGCCCTGAACAAAGACAGAATCGGCCCTGTGAAGAGATCTGCCGAATCTGAACTGAACTGGCCCGGTTATAGACATATTGAGCTTTGAGATCGGTACGGTTCCGCCGAAAAGACGCAGATCTATGCATTTCTTAAGAAGAGCCTCTGATGCCCTCTGTCTATCGTACTTTTTACTGTCGGTTATGTCGGAAATCAGCTCTTTTGCCCGCTGTTCTGACGTAACAGGATCTCCGTTAATAAAGACCTCTTGCTCGTAGCCTTCAGGACGTTCTACCTTCTGCACTTTCCCCATATAGTCTCTGATTGTTCTCTTAAGTCTGACATCCGAGACAATGTTTAGCCCGGTAGTTTCATCCATCCTCGGTTTGTTCTCATCCATAGGATCTCCGTTAGGGTTGCCGTCCTTCACATCATAAATAAAGACTATCTCATGCCGGTTCTTAACCAAGTCCGCCATGCTCATTCCTCCTCTTCTACAGTTGCTTCCTCGGCAACTTCTTTTTCAGATGAACCCATCAACAGATTTTTCGAAGCTTCTCCACACAAGAATGCATAATTCAGGTCTGTCAGCGACGACTTCCATTTCATTCCGGCATTCAGCTGATATCTTCCCGCGAGTTCAAAGAGCTTCTCGACAAATCCAATATGAGAGGCGTTTTTTATCTTCTTCGAATAGTGCTTGTACTTATCTCTGAGATACGTGAGATGTTCTTTGAAGTCGTCTGGCTTCATCCTGTAACCCTTGATCCTCTGGTCGGCTGTACCGGTGTAACCCTGGTCTTTCTGAATCGCCACAACAAGAGCGTGGATCATTCCGATTACAAAAGTGAGCTTCAAATCATCGTTTGCAAAAAAGCCGGGATACCGCTCAAAATACTCTTCTAGTAATTCCTCCTTTGGTTTTTTCAAACCCAAAACCCCTCCTTCTAAAGGATTATTCAGTCTGTCCAGGAAATAACCCATTGCAACTATCGAATTGCGATCGAAGAATATACTGCTTAGTTCACTTTCTTTCGCATTCATCTTAAGAGAGTAAAAGTACCGCATCGAAGCCTTCTTGAAAAGATTTAAGTCTGCCTTGGTGCCCTTAAATATCGTCCTCATGAATTCCAGAAAATCATTTGGCGGCACTGGGCTGTCAGAGGAGTTCTTTTTTAGCTGAGCATAACCTTTAAAAACCTTCCACAGTATTTCAAATCTGATTCTGTGAGAACCTAAGGGTTTTAGCTCGGCCTCAATTTCATCTGCTGTTTTTGTAATAGCCGTCATCCTGGATGGCGGGACATCTTCAATGTTCAGGTAGACTTTCACCTCATCCTTGCCTCTTGCTTTGACAAAGAAGACGAAATTCAAGGTCGAATAGGCGTCCTCTTTGCTAAGTTTCTTGATCAACCTTAATTCAAATCTCTCATATCTACCGTCTTCTCCTCTGAACGAATCTGTAAGGCTCTTGAGCGCTGAAAGGCTATTTTCGGTGAACTGTTGGCTCTTGCCTACTCTGTTACCCGCGAATCTTGGAAGGACGTAAACTTGTGAATCATAGAAGTTGAGAGTTAACTTGTCGTCCGCAATCCTTTTACCCAGGGCGAGTTTGGAGAAACAGTCTTGGCAGAGAGGCATAGTAACATCGTGACTCTTGTTGCTCATCATATGTGCAAAACCAGGCTGATCAATTGTGCCAAACTTGAAGATGTTGCTAACTCTGGCACCAACTTCGGTTTCTTTCCCACACAAAAAGCAAACGCCCCTTCGGGAGTTCGGGAGCTTCTGAACTTCATTTAGGAAAACGGACCTGAACTCCTTGAACGCTCCCACAGATCGTCCATCGATCAAAACAGTCAAGAAATAGAATTCATTCTTCTCGGTAATCTGCTCAGCCTGCTCTTCAATATCTCTGACGATCTTCTCTTTGTTCTCTGAAAGAATAACTTTAATGTCATTCGCAAGTTCACCTGGATGCATCTCACAGAATTTCACAAACCTGTCGATCAAACCTGATGGACCTTTTTTTGAAGGTTTCAGAGTCAAAGAGTATGGGTCTGGTTTTGCGGAAGGAGTCTTTCTGTAGAGGTAATTAGCATCCGTTTTGTACGCTAATCTACAGCCGGAATAGAGAAGTTTGTCGTCCTCTGTTTCCAAGTCTATTGTTATGACTCTGGTGTATTTCTTGCCAAGATCCTCCGTCAACTGCTGGGTTTCGTCGAACTCATCTTCATGCCAAATCCCGATTTCGTAAACACTCTTGATCAATTCTGATCACCTCCTTTCGATAGTTTTTATCATTCCAAAACCTTGGGCGTTATTTGAACCTAGTCCCCAGTCGTAGGCTATCGATATAAGCTCGGGATCTGCTTGAAGCTCAAAGCGAAAGTCCCAGGCGATTTGAGTGAAATCCTTGTACTTCACAATCCGTTGAACCGGTCTTGAGGCAAGTTTGAAGGAGAAAACTTCCCCCGCTCTGACGGAATTACCCAATGCACTTGCCTTTCTGTTGAGGTTTTCCCGAATCTGAATTGTGAAATCTTTTTCTGTCGGATTGTAGAAATACGTTTTCTTTCTCCCGTCTGCGGTCATGAGGGTTGAATAGACAGTTATTGGTGATATTGTTCTCGCGCTGATGGAGCTCGCTTCTGGTATCTTGGGCTCAACCTCAATTGATCTCAGTTCAAGTGTTGTCCCTAGCAGTTGAATGCCTCTGTTCTTGATTAGGCTATTTGCAAAGGCCTGAACGTAGTATTCAAGTGGTGATGACAAGTGCAAGCTTATCGGAGGTGATAGAGTTATCGAGCCTTCGCCGATCCTTTGCTTGCGACCAAGGAGTCGGGAGAAAGTGAATGGTCTCAGTACTCTCCTGTTCACAGTTAGGCCGAAGTCGTGGCTTTCCGGGATTGCGCCTGAAAGTACCTCGTATATTGCCGACTGAAGAGGATATGAGTAACTTAGTGGTAGAGAGATGTTTCTTTCACTTTCGAGAGAAACTCTTATTCTCAAGACTCACCCCCGTGATACAAGCTTTGGTATAATCTCTTTGCCAGTCCTTACACAGATTAACTAGGAGTAATTGAAACTATGTAATGTAAGTTATTAGGACTGGCTTTTGTTTCTTTGCACTTCCATATTATATGTTATGTAGTTATGAGCTCGACATAGTACAATAATCATATTACTACTTTTCCTTTGATCAGCCAAACCCGATCTAGAGCTTCACCGAAGCATTATCTACAATCAATGCCAACCAGCAATGAACAACGCACAAAAATACGCACAATGCTCCCAATTGCTATCAATTCCTGACACATTCTCTGTTTCCATACTGAACATCATATTCTCACTTCTGTCACACTTAACAAGCAGTATATATCATCACATTAGCACGTTCATAAGGATTATAGTAAATGTTACCATAGTATTCAAAATGCATTGCCTGTTTCTCTCATAGAAAGCGTTTATGAATCCCAAGGACGGGTCCATGATCTGGGACGAAAGAGTAAGGACGACTCTTTACAGCGTACAGCGGAACTTCTGGTGTGCAGCGGCTCTTCAGGAGCGAGATGCTGAATCAATGGTTCAGGCGGAATCCCGGGCTCTTCCCGGAGGACGGGAGACTGTTGACGGAAGAGTTTCTTTTCATCAGCGTGCAGCGGTTCCTAGATCGAGATCCCGATCAGTTTCATATCGGGATGACGCTCTTTTCTTACTTCAAGAGTAGCTGGCGTGGTCCAGGCCAGGATCTCGATCTTTGAAACAGTTGCAAGTGCAATGTTGCAAGTTGAATAAGAAAATGGTTGTCCGTTATCGGTTCACCGTTCTCCGAGCAGAGCTTCAAGACCTATGAAGCTCTTTGGATGATGATCTTAGGTCCCTCAAGGGAGGAGGGCCACAAAGTGGCGGATGATGTTTGTTTCTAAGAAGAGCATCGAGAGAACGAGATGAGGAGAAAGTACGAGAAACAGGAGAGAGTTCTCGTCTTCTCGTGAGCGAAGCGAACGTCTCGACAACTCACTTTCTCGATTGATCTTATCATAGGACGGGTCCATGCTCTGGGACGGCTGACGGAGGACCGCTCTTCCAGCGTACAGCTGCTCTCGGTCTGACCCTTGGTTATTGGAGAATAATATAAGAACACTAGGGTTTAACTAACACTTCCTCGTAATTGCTCTGAATTTGAGAGAAATCAATTGGTGAATTGTAATTCAGAGATCCATGAGGTCACGGTCGCGGTCTTCTCGGTGGACGGTGGTCCGTTGACGGACAACGTTGTTTTGAGCAGCGATCAGCGGGATCTTTACTTTCAACGTACAGCTGGTCTAATTGAACTCGTCAACCCATATTTTCGCTTTCCGACGAAGTCCTGACTTGCCACCGAAGGTTACTGGCTTCTCGATTCCTATTCCTCTCATCAGAAGATTAGTAAACTGTCGAAGAGGTTTCCTCCTGACAGATTTTTCGAAAGTGGTGTGATTATCACAGGATCTTTAGACTACTCTTTGGTCACCGTGAAGGAGAATGAGAGATCGATCGGATTTCGCCTCGTCAATTAGAGCTTTGGTGAAGCCAGATCTGCTGAAGATAGCGTACTCCTTCTCTTTGAATTCATCCCATAGCGGCAGATCTCCCCTTTTACGCAGGGCAGCGAGAACATCCGTTCCGACAGGCCTTTCACTCCACTTGACTTCTCCCAATAATATTCGTCTCTCTTCTCTGTTCATGCCCACCAGATCGATTTCAGCGTTTCTATCCCACCAGCGACCGATTTCGAAGTAATTCGTTCCGCTAATCCACATGACAACACTGCGCGCGAAATCCTCATATGTGAGCGAGAAGAACTGGTTTTCGGTATCTTTCAGGATGCTCAACAGTCTTTCCCTCTGATCGGTGAGTATAAGATCTTTGTAATAGAAAACATAACGGAAGTAGAATCTGAAGAAGTTGTCTGCTATTCTGTATAGTCCCTTCTTGCTTTTAAGCGGATCTTCACCCACTGGTACTTCTTTCTCGACTATGCCAAGAAGATTTAGAATGGAGATATATTTCATGATGCTACTTTTGTCGATACCGGTTTCGTTTATTATCTCGCCCAGTTTTCTCTTTCCGAGCGAAATTGCCCTCAAAATGGCGAAGTAGTTTCTCGGTTCTCTGAGCTCCTCATTCAGAAGAAACTCGGCTTCGGCAAACAACACCTCGTTCTGGTTGTATATCTTCTCCATGACATTTCCGTAGTAGTCAAGATCGCTGTCAAACTGCTCAAGATAGAACGGTACTCCACCAAGAGTGCCCCATATCTTGAGTAAATCGTCAAATTCGTATTTCTTCTCGAAGAACTCGCCGATTTCATTGAAGGGAAACTGGTTTAGAAGAAGCTGTCCAGTTCGCCTGCCGTATAGAGGGCTCTTATAGCTCAAGACACTGTTCTCCATTACGGAGACGCTCGAACCCGTTAGAATGAGAAAGACATTCGAGTTTGACAAGTATTCGTCCCAGCCCTTTTGAAAAGACGAGATAATGCCCGGTTCTCTTTCTATAAGGTAAGGAAACTCATCTATCACGAGTATGTATCGATCGTGCTTGGAGGCAAGGTACTTGAACAGCATCTCCCAGTTGGAGAATCCGGCTATTATGTCTTCGTCGAAGAATTCAATAACCTTCTCGGAGAGCTTCTTCAGTTGAAGATTCTCAGGCAGTTTCTCCGCCAGGTAATAGATCCCCCGCTTCTTCCTCAAGAATTCCTTTGTGAGTTCTGTCTTTCCAACTCTCCTTCTACCGTATAGAATAAGCAGTTCCGGTTTTCCCCTTTCGAATCTCTCCTCGAGATAGGCTAATTCCCTCTTTCTGCCAACAAACACAATAATCACCTACTTGTTATACTTTACAGTATTATACTATATAGTATATTGATAGCAAATCATCTTCGTATCTCTCTTTCTTTCTAGATTTCCGATTAATTTCTTTGAAAGGACTCAGCATTTTGTATTATATATACTTAAGTCTTCCAGGTAATTCATGAATCTTTCCGACGCTTATTTTCTTCTACGCTATATTGATCATTTGAAAAAGAGCAATAATGTAGGACAATATCCCGTAAAGGGTCCCTGAACAGGAGCCCCAAACAAAAGCATTTTGGGGCAGGCTTTCAGGGAAGGCTCTACGAGATGACGCGCGGGGATGTTACTGGATGATACAACATGTTTTCGGGGCATGATACTCTCCCCTTAGAATATCTGACATGCTGCTTGTAAGGATCTGGGCTTAGGTCTTGACGAAAGGCGGATCCATGATCTTGGACGGGCAACGAAGGACGGCGCTTTTCAGACAGGATGTGACGTTTTAGCAAAAATCCGTCTTCATTCTCTGACGGAAAGCCAAGTATAATCCGAATCAACGGGATAACCATTCAACAGCTCAGACGCAGCGCCGGACATATTCTCCCCAGATACGGTTCCGCTCATGTTCAGGGTAAACACAACACCATCTTTGTAGCTGCAAAAAATCACTTCCATTACTATTTTGCCAAACCTTGTAACTTCGCCCTCGATAGTTCCCGTGTAGGTTGAAAGCGGCCTTACCGCCGTTCCGCTGAAGTCGGCCCCTTCCTGCGAAGTGCCTACTAGATCTATCGGTGTCACAGAACCTCCTTCAACCTTCGTGACTGAGGTCTTCCACGTTCCGATCATATTCGGAAAGCTTGCAAGAAAACAACCAGACAAAACCATAAGCAAGAAAATTGAGCATATCGCGATTGCAGAAACTCGTCTTGTTTCTCCCTCCTGTTAACAAGACAATCAATCTAAAATCACAGGCAGAACTGATCGAGTGCAAATCAACCGGCAAACACGCCAAAGGCCAGTACCAAAAGTCCTTTTTCCGATCAGTCGAGATCTTGCCTTCTCGAACCTCCGTACGGACCTTCAATTATCGAATCAATGGGTGCTGGAAACCGCTTATAGAAAACAGAACCGCGCTTGTTCTGATGTCTCCTAATAGATTGTAGGAGAAGTGATGGCTATTTAGGATCTTATCTTTAGAGTGTATGATGCCAGTTCAAAGGGAACCGAACGTGAAAGGAATACTTCGCTTTTATCAGTAGCTCCATTTCGGGGTAGACCGACTCTCACTACCGTCGCGACTGGCATGAGATTTGTCAGTTGAAGTTCTGAAATCAGCCAATACAGAGAAAAATGAAAATGAAAGTCGGCTTGTTGCCACTACTTGCCTTTGAGAAGGCCTATTCATGGATCTTATAGTCAATTCTCCGAAGTCCTCTTCATTGGAAGAACGTCTTGTTTCTCAACTTCCAGATCTGAGATGGGGCTAGAGAACAGATACTTGAGCCCTCCTGTATCGATTTTAGCCGGTTAGCTTCACTGCTCCACTGGAAATTGAGCGCTTGAAATACGTACTTCTGGGAAAACTGCGAAGGTCATCCCTTGAGATCGCAAGACGAAAATACATCATAAGACTACAATTAGTGTTTAAATTTCTAAAGTCAATCATTATATACTTGCCTTGTTGTGTCCAATCAGGCAACAGAAAAGAGGGCGGTAAGCCATGAAATTGAAACTGGTTCTTGTGATCGTTCTCATTTCTACGGTTGCTTTCGGCGATTTCTTTCAACGGTCCGACGAGTATTTGAGAAGACAGAACGAACTGAAAAGCGCCCTGGAATTCTCACTGACATTCGAAGAGGCTAAAGAGATCATTGTGAAACATTATCCGGAACTCAAGATCGATGAAGAAGTGAGAGAGTTCATCGTTGAAAGAGACATACAGAGAACTATCGTTGACGGTATAGAGATGTATTACATAGACTTGGAGCATAACCTCTTTACCCGCGATCCCGAACTTGTCGAGCGAGAGCCAGAGTGGTCGGCGGGCAACGTCTTGCTGGTCAGGTACCTTCTAGAAGAGTACGGATCAAAGAATACGCCTTTCGCCTCCTTCAAGCCAGCTCACAGCCCGTATTTCAACCCGAAGAATTACCTTGTGGAATATAAAGTAAATACTGAAAGATCCCTCTTGCCGGATAAAGGTTCATTGAGAGTCTGGTTCCCCCTTCCTCTGCAGACAGCGGCTCAAGAGAATATCTCTGTACTTGAGGTGACCCCGAAGGAAGCGGTGGTCGGCCTTCCCAGAACTTCCGGCGATATAGCTTATGTCCTCTTCGAGTTCGATCTTTCGAATCTCGTTGAGGATCTGGACATAACCGTGCAATTTACTTTCACACACTATCAGCAGCAGTTCGATATAGATCCCGATCAGGTGGGCGAATACGACAGGGAAAGCTCGCTTTACAGAGAATACACGAAGTCTGAAGGAAGCATTTATTACGATGAAAGATTCGAGGAGCTTGCCAGAAGCGTTGTTGGAGATGAGACCAATCCTTACCTTCAGGCAAAAGAGATATATTACTACGTTGTCCAAAACATCAAATACACTTTTATGGCCCACGTTGCAATAGAGGCGGCCGGAATTCCGGAAAGCCTTTACTCTTTCGAACACGGTTACGGTGATTGTGGTACTCAGTCGATGATCTTTTCAGCCCTCTGCAGATCGATCGGAATACCTGCAAGGGCGCCGGGAGGCTTTCAGGTTTTCTCCGGACAGCTGGGTTCTCATTTTTGGGCCGAGTTCTACCTGCCGAATTACGGTTGGGTTCCTGTAGACACCTCGGCAGGGCAGATTGCGACCTACACCTATGGTATTACCGAGGAAGAGCGACAGGAGTTCATCGATTATTTCTTCGCCGGCCAGGATCCGTTGAGACTCGTAGTTCAAAATTCCGTTGACTTCTTGCCGGCAGAGAAGCCTTCTGACACTCAGCTGCTTGAGATCACGCTGCAGTCTCCATTTGTTGAGAGCGAATTCGGTAACGAGGAGTTTGATGTCACTATCGCGATTCTTGATTCTTTCAGCATGAAGACGATTTTGTTGAGATAGGGGGGGTCAAAGGGTGTGAGAGGCATTTCAAAGAGCACACTCCCCACCGCAAGCGGTCCCCCCCGCTCAAGCGGGGATTGAGATCAAGAGCAGAAGAGCGGTTCATCAGACACATCGTGTCCGGGTTCCTAATTAAAAACCACGAAATGATGAGAGAGCACGAGACAGATGAGATGAGATCCAGGTTGAGCGCTCGAGCGGGGATTGAGATCAAGAGCAGAAGAGCGGTTCATCAGACACATCGTGTCCGGGTTCCTAATTAAAAACCACGAGATGATAAGAGAGCACGAGACAGATGAGATCCAGGTTGAGCGCTCAAGCGGGGATTAAGAGCTTTGCTTCGTAGTGAGCATCTGTTCGCTGAAAGGCCCGAAATCCGTCAATGGTCCTCCGCCCCACCGAGAAATACCGGTTCTTCGTTCCGACACATCGTGCGTGTCCAGGTGCCTGGTTAAGGGCACGAGATGAGGAGAGAGGGCGAGACGAAGAGCCGGTCTGGGGTTTTGGGTCTGGTAAGAATCGTCAGGAGCCGTCCTTCGTACTTCGTCCCAGATCATGGACGCTCTCATGGGGATGCCCCCGTGGGCGGAGCAGGCAAAGGGCTCCGCTTAACTTTTCGTTTCTGTCCTGAAGAAAACCCTCACAGATTTATGTCTACGATTTCTCCTCTTAATGGGAAAATCGGAGTCTGACCCGATTTATCACTCCGACCCGATTTATCACTCCTGGGCCTCCCCAAATGTTTTTGCAACTGATCCTTTTCTCTTCCTATCTCAGAACAACCTCTAGCCTAGTTTTTGCATTCATTCCCAGGAGCAGTACTTCTGCGGAACCGACTTGCCTATCCTGTTCGATAGATCCAGGTTATCAGTATAATAGGGAGTCCAGTTTCCAAGCGCCGCCAGATGCGCTTTGCAGAATAGCATGCTTATTACCGGGACATTGTAGATCACGGAGTCGGCTCTTACCAAGGTGAATTGTGTCGAATCATTGAGAATACCGATGGCGCCTTCTACGATTGAGCTTGTCCATTCGCTCCCTACATCTGTTGAGTTGAAATCATTCATCAGCTCGTAAGGGGAGACCAGCGAGTACCGTTGGTCCATATCGCTGGAAGCGCCTTCTTGCTCTCTACATGCGGTAAGTACGGTTCTCATGTTATCTATGGTATTCAGATCATCTACAAAGCTTCCGGAATGGCAAGAACCGAGAAGGAAGTTGAACTCAGTCAACGGGTAGCTGGTGAAGACTGTGCTGAACTGCCATGCGAAGTGCCAGACTCCTCCGAGTTTTACCGCGTCGGTGTCACCATGCGCAATAATGTAAACAGTCACTATCTCTTTTTTCAGGGCATACGAGTTGATGCTGGTCAAAGTATTCGCCGCATCCTCGCCGAAGACCCCCTGAACTTCAACCGTTCCTTCAGGCATGGCATCCCTGTATGCCTTGGCCAGATTCAAGAACTGCATATATGTCTGAACTGAATCCTCGTACAAAGGTTCCGAAGACAGCAAACCCTGAACGACAATGATCGCCTCTCCCTCACCCCAGTCTGGGATTATCTTGTCGATCACCGGATTCTTCAAGATACCGGAAGGTTCTTTCAGAACAACGTTCCAATCAATAAGTCTTTCTTTTTTTGGAAAGGGCAATTTCAGCTCATCCGGAACGACTTCATCTACCCTGGGCAGCCATTTCCCTGGGATGATCCTGTATTGTCCGCTATCCCCCACGACAATCGCCTTGACGGGATGGGCGAAGAACGAGCCGGGATCAAGATCAAGAAGAAAGAGGTAAGAGGGTTCGGTTACTACTATCTTGTTGTTCGTCGCGCTAGTTGCACCTATTGCTCCGTCGACTATGGCACTGGGGTTTTCGAGATCGATCGTTGTACCCAAGACCAGCTTCTTAGAGTAGAACGAGCAGATATACTCTGAGCCTTGAGGAATCTCACCGGGAAGAATGGCTTTGACGATTTCTATCGCCGCTTTCAGATCTTTAGGCAGTTTCGGAAGACAGCCAGGAAGAATCAGAAGCAGCAACACGACAGCAAAAGTAGTGATTAGAGCCTTGCGCATAAAAACACCCCCATCAAGCCTCCGCGAAGCAGATGACTTCACGTAATTTGAGTGAACCCTGTCGGTTTAAGAGCAAAGCAACTAGATATCAGACGAATGTATCATATCTGATAGCGAAATCAGCTCATTTGAGGGAGTGTAGTCATTTTGCACTGCGTCACTAGCAACGCAGATTTCTTGGCGTATCTTATCCTTTCAAAATAAACAGTCAGAGCAAATAAAGACTAAAGCATTCCCCAGAATAGATTAAGGGGTGCAGTGAGAAAAAACGCCAATACTCCGATTGTGAAAACCTTAGCCATTTGTCTGGGAGATTGATAAAGCACAAAAAATGTGCCAATCCATAAAATCAACTCCAGGCCGTTCCTGATATCGAGATACCAGAAACCAAAGGCAAGAGCCTGTCTGGTCATAAACATGAAAATTATAGCCGAGATAATAACTGGAATAATCCCATTTCCTCTCGCGTACCAGCATACAAATGCCATAAATGGTGAAATGAATGCCATCGTAATCCAGATCACCATATATGATTCCTGAAAGAAGCCGGCTACAAATGCAGTATAGAGATAATAGCTGCCCACCATTCCGACGAAAAACAAAAAAACATTTGTAGCCGCCCTGAAGGGGGTTCTGCTGTATACGGAAATCAACACGGCAAAGAAAATCCAAATCCCCATCCGTGAGAAGAAATTCCTTAAATCCAGAAACTCAAGGATCGGAGGCAATAAATTACTGGCAGTCTTATCGAGAAACTTTGAAGTTGTTCCCAGTAAAATTCCTGCAAGCAGTACAGAAAGCGAATAGAGTATTTTCTTGTGTATTGTTATCGAAACCGATTCTCTGATCTTTTTGAGGAAGCCCAACACATTATCATCTCGCATAGTGGAAGCATTGCCACCTAATTAAAGACCTTCAGACGCCTGCTCCGCGGATTTATCAAGTTCCTACTTTCCACATTTCCCCTATGGTCTCTTCAAATCTCACTTCCGCGAAGACGCACTCCACTCACAATCTTACCATCAATCATGAACAAGGCACGCCCGGTCTGGGTCGCCGCCGAGAAGAACACGAGATGAGGAGAGAAGGCGAGACGAAGAGCCGGTCTGGGGTTTGGGGTCTAGGGTCTGGTAAGAATCGTCAGGAGCCGTCCTTCGTACTTCGTCCCAGATCATGGACGCTCTCATGGGGGAATCCCCGTGGGCGGAGCAGGCAAAGGGCTCCGCTTAACTTTTCGTTTCTGTCCTGAAGAAAACCCTCACAGATTTCTGTCTACGATTTCTCCTCTTAATGGGAAAATCGGAGTCTGACCCAGTTTATTTTTTCTGGAAAATCGGAGTCTGACCCCGTTTATTTTTTCTCAATCCTCTAGTCTCGCTCTCACAAACGCATCTTCCGGGCCGGCGATGGGTATTGGAATGATTATTGTAAGTACGGAAAGAAATACGGAAAAAAGGAGTCTCTATTCGTCCTTGCCAGTCAGTCACGAAGAACCGTTCCCATCATGACTATAAATCGGAGGCGGAGAAAAGAAAGCTGGAATGCTTGCTGTCAAAGAGAAAATCATCATGATAAAAAGAATCTCCGAGTAGCCGGAAAAATAATCGTAAGCAAACCCAAATGGTAATGGTCCCAAAGAGGAACCGATGACCATTGCCGTCATAGCAGTACCCCTGATTGTTCCCTGATACTTCCTGCCGAAATAATTGGGCCATAGTACATTGGTACTGACTGATTCAAAGGCCATAAAAACGCCGTGCAAAGCGGCATAGACAAGAAGGATCTGCTGACTCGTGCCCAGAAGAAGAATCAAGAGGTTGGCTGCATAAACAAGGTAACCGATAGCTTTGATGATATGGATCTTGAATCTGTCCACCATGAATCCTGCTATAAAAGTCATCGGAAACTGTACCATCGCGATAACACTCAGGATGAGAGCGGCAAAAGTGGGTGTAAAGCCTTTTGTCTGCATGATCGAAACCATGTGAAATGTAACCCCGGTATTGATCATGGCCGGAACGCTCGTACAGTAAATCATGAACCAATAAGCTCTCGTCTTCATGGCTTGTCCTAACATCCATGGATTATCCTTAAAGACGATCCTTTTGGGGGTGTCCTTTTTCTTCTTTTCTTTAGTCTCTTTTGACGTTTTCCCGTCAGGTGTTTCGCCCATATCTTCCGGTTTGTCCCTTACTAAAAACCAGCCAACTGGTAGCATAAGCAAGAACAATGCCAGTGACCAAACACGCCATCCTGTCTCTGCACCAAAATTCTGGATCAGCCAGTTGTTTGCCGGTGGGAAAAAAGCGAAAGACGCAACACCTCCAATCCCCATAATGCTCAACGCCTTTCCGCGGTGGCGGGAAAACCATTGGGCAACAAGCGTTGAAGGCAGTAAACTCATCGAACCCTGACCGAGAAGTCGCAGGAAGAAAAAGCCAACAATGAGCATAATGGGATGACTGACGATACTCATCCACAAGCAGGTCAATCCCAGCAGAGTCGGAATGACTGCAAACATTTTCCTGTGACCGAACTTGTCAACGGCTTTTCCGACCAGGGGAAGCGTGAATCCGGCAATGAGGGTGGCAATGGAATAATAGCCCGACACAAGCGAACGGCTCCAGCCAAATCCGTTGATATAAGAATTTATGAATATCGAAACAGAATAAGTCTGCCCAGGCCCTGAAAAGAAAGCTCCGAGTGCTGCCGCTGCAACTATGATCCATCCGTAGAAAAGACTCTTACCCTTGAAAATCCTCGATTTCATCTGCAGCCCAACTTGTCAAGTTTGAATTTCAAGATTGTACCATACTTTTTCTTTACACCCGGGACAGTTCTTTGTTCTTCGGTGAATCAATTTTTGACAGGAAGAGCGTCAGTAAACGTTCTCCGAAAAGAGCAGCGGGTCTGGGGTTTGGGGTCCACCCGGCCCTGCGCAAGCAGACTGGCGGTTCTTTGAAACCCGTCCTTCGATACTCATCCAAGATCGTGGACCCGTCCTTGGGGAACAGAAGAGCAGTTCCTCGTTCCGACGCTACGCGTCCAGGTTCCTGGTTAAGGGCACGAGATGAGGAGAGAGGGCGAGAGTCCGAACCCTCGAGACGTTTTCGGATCTCATAAGAGAATAACTCTCACAAGAAGCAATGAAACAGCGCAATCCTATCTAATGCATAGAACACCGCCTGCTGTGCTTACCTTTCTCCTACATGTTATGCACTTTTCAAGTGAGTTCGAGGCTGGAAGAATCTCGATGTGATCCAATTATTGCGATTCTCAGTCAAAGCTGGAAAGAGGTGATTGATTTGTATGGAAAAGCAGTCGAATTTCCGTCTTCCGGTAGGTGGATAAATGTAGAGCGACCCTTGACTCTAGAGGATCTCAAAGGGTATGTCGTGCTGTTTGATTTCTGGACTTACTGCTGCATAAACTGCATTCATGTGATCCCGGACCTCAAGTGGCTGGAAGAGAAGTACAATGACAGTCCTTTTCTCGTTATCGGCGTCCACTCCGCGAAGTTTGAGAATGAACGTGAAGAGAGGAATATCAGAGCCGCTGTCGAGCGCTATGAAATAGAACATCCCGTTCTTATCGACAACGAGTATTACCTTTGGGACAGGTATGTGGTTCGCGCGTGGCCGTCCTACGTCCTGATAGGACCTGACGGAAAGATTTTGTCAAAGACCTCGGGCGAGGGCAAGCGAGATTACCTCTCAAATGAGATTTCCAAAGCTCTCGAGGATGGTATGAGGAGAGGGATTCTAAGCAACGAGAGGATTCCGGTTACGCCGAATGTATCCAAGAGAAATTCGACTCTTTCATTTCCCGGGAAGATTGCTTTTGGGGATTCAAGAACGATGTTTATTAGCGATTCGAACAACGATCGAATACTCGTGACGGAGCTTGCCTCTCCTTTTGAAGCAAAGGTTACCGATCAGATCGGAGGCCAAAGTAGCGGCTTTGCAGACGGAACTTTCGAAGAGGCGCGACTAAACAGGCCTCAGGGCATGGTCTATTCAGATGGTGTACTCTTCATAGCCGATACAGAGAACCATGCAATCAGAAAAGCCGATTTGAGAGAAAGAAAATTAAGGACGATCTCGGGCGACGGTTTTCAGGGATTCAGCTGGCAGTACAGCGGCGAAGCATCTAAGGCGCGGCTTAACTCCCCATGGGATCTGCAGTCAGACGGAAGGTACCTCTATATCGCTATGGCCGGAATGCATCAGATCTGGAGGCTGGATTTGAAGGAGAACTCAATTCGTTCATTTGCAGGGAGCGGAGCCGAGAACATTGAAGACGGGTCGCTAAAGGATGCGAATTTCGCTCAGCCCAGTGGAATCTACCTGGATGGAAAGAGTCTTTACGTTGCCGATTCGGAGGTTTCGGGGATAAGGTATGTAGATCTCGAAGCGGAAAAAGTGCACACCGTTGCAGGAAGCGGACTCTTTTCATTCGGTCATATCGACGGGATTCTTCAAAGGGCTCTGTTCCAGCACCCGCTGGGTATTTACGGTAATGATAGATTTCTGTACGTTGCCGACACCTATAATCACGCAATAAGAAAGATCGATCTGGGAATCAGGCGTGTTGAGACGATGATCAAGAATCTGGGAGAGGGAACCTGCACCCTGGATGGAGAAAAGTGCTCTACTCTCGGTCTTTTCGAGCCAAACGATGTCAAATACTATAACGGGCTGTTGTACATAGCCGACACGAATAATCACTTGATTAGAGTTTTCGACGGGAAGGAACTGGTAGAGTTAGTTATTGGCTAAAAACATTCCGAGAGTGTATGAGGAGGTGAGGCTGGAATAAAACATTTGACGTAAGGCTGCCTTCGGCAGGAAGTGATGCCACCTTCGGTGCGACGCATTGCACTGAGGAGCATCAGTGGACGCAAGGCGCCGAGGAGCATCGGCGGGCGCAAGGCGCCGAAGAACATCGGCGGACGCAAGGCTGGCGAAGATCACGCCAGGTCGCAAGGCCCGGAGAAGCATCCGGGGACGCAAGGCCCGCTTCGCGGGGATGAAAACCACTTCAAGATCAGGCGCAAGGCGCCGAAGAACATCGGCGGACGCAAGGCTGGCGAAGATCACGCTAGGTCGCAAGGCCCGGAGAAGCATCCGGGGACGCAAGGCCCGCTTAGCGGGGAAAGAGCTGCTTACAATATAACGCTGAACGCTGTGAAGAGTCGTCCTTAGTCTTCGTCCCTGATCATGGACCCGTCCTTTGGTTGGGAAGAGCCTGAGGTCAGAGGCAAGAGGTCGGAAGAGCGAAGAGAAGAGAAGTCCAGAGATCTTGAGAGTATGTAAAAAAGATTGTGTAAACCCTCTAGAATGGAATAGAAGAATGGAGGGAAGAGAAGATGAAATTTGACAGAGAAAAGATCAAGTCGTTAATCGAGAAGAATGGATTTGAAAATGTCGGAGATGTTCAAGAGGTAATGAAGGAGTTGTTTGGTGACATTATTAAAGAAATGCTTGAAGGAGAGCTAGAGGAAGAGCTTGGATATTCGAAGCATGACTACAAGAG
>NZ_JPGZ01000016.1:0-60809 GCF_003351125.1 Mesotoga sp. Brook.08.YT.4.2.5.2. | reverse complement strand
ACAATCTTTTTTACATACTCCCCGTGCAAGTTCATCACGGGATGACTGTCTTTTCTTACTTCACGTCATCCTCATGATTCAGGCCAGGATTGCGATCTTTGGAGCGTTTTAAGACCAGATCCTGATCAGTTGCATATCGGGATGACCAGGTAACTGGATTTGGGGCAACCTCTACGGGAAACTGTCTTTTGTTACTTCGCGTCATCCTGACGCGCTTCTGGCCAGGATCTCGTTTTTTGAAACAGTTGCAAGTGACAAGTTGCGAGTTGTAGAGCAAGAACCAAGAAACTCTCTAAGTCTCTTGAAACGGTCTTCTCGGTGGACGGTGGACCGTTGACGGACAACGTTGTTTTGAACAGCGCTCAGCGAGTCCTTGTTCTTAAGCATACAGCGGATCTTTGAGCGAGAAGACGCCTTGAGTCTGAGATGAAGCTTCGCTTCGAGAAAAACCATTTTTCCTCTATTGCCCGCTTTCAACTATGCGGAGTCTGAGATGAAGCTTCGCTTCGAGAAGAACAATATTCGAGACTACGAAGAATAAGGAGAAAAAGCAGCTCCAATAGCATCACCAGGGTGGGTATTGAGTGTAGGGTCTGGGGTTTGGCGGAAAGAACCGACTGACCCATTCACAATTATCTGATGCTACTGAGAACGAGTAGCTGGCGACGCGTCTTACCGTTGAAGCATGCCCTTAATTTTACTCACTTTGTCATCCTCACTTGATCTTGGTCACAATCTGGGCGGTGGGTCTCGGTTACCGAAGAATGGTGAACCAACAACGGACAACTATTTCTTCTGCTTGCAACTGACAAAATGAAACTTGGAACTGTTCTTTCCGGTGGACGGTGGACCGTTGACGGTCAACGTTGTCTTCAGCAGCGCTCAGCGTATCTTGGCACACCGGAACCTTGTACCTACTACGCTACCGGCGCTTGCGTCATCAGTCTGTCTTTCATCTCGCTATTTTATGAAGAAGAATCAATTCGTTGACATCTTCCATTTGGAGACAATTTTCGGTATGATTGTGAGAGTGAGTATGGCGCCGGTGACCATTCCTATGGCGAGAAGCAACCCAAGTCCTGAGAACAACTTTAAAGGCGCAAATACCAGCGATGAAAAGCCTGCAGCCAGAGCTATTGTATTGGAAAGTATCGCCGGTCTGACCTCTTGTCTTGCCCTGTAGATATCTTTGGTCTCTATGAATCTGTTGATCAGGTGAATCGCGTAGTCTATTGTCATTCCGAGAAGTACCCCGGAAACGATAGCAGTAGAGATTTCCAGCTTTATGCCCAATATCGCCATATAAGAGAAGTTGAAGAGTACAGACAAGGCGATCGGAAGGACAGACACTAGAGCCAGTTTGAATGACCTGAAAACGACTATGAGGAGCAAGGTGATGACTACTAGAGCCCATAAGATTGTGCTTACCTGACTGCGCAATATTTCGTTGTTCACCCCGGAGATTATCAACAGCGGCGAAGCAACGTAAGGACTATACTGCTGATAATCCTCTAGAATTTCCTTCAAGTCATCTTCGAGACGCTGGGAGCTTACTGCGTCGGTATTTGGAGTCTTGACGAGTAAGCGCAGCGAATTGCCGACCATATATTGCTGCACGGGCAGATCGCCGTTGCGAGCAGCTATCTGGAGTATTGGAAGGGGGATTCCGAAAGCACTGGAAACATCCATTATGGATGAAACGCCCCTGACTTCTTCGAGCATGTTAATGTCGGAAATGAGGTTCGAAATGATTTGTGCATCTGCGCCTGTGTAGAGGCTGTTCTTGTCAAGAATGACGTAAAAAGGCATGTTCCAGCCGAACTCATCTTTTATGGTTTCGGCTGATTTCACGATTGAGGAACTCTTCTCGAAATAGTCGAATTGGTCGAAGTTCCGCTCGATTTTGGAAATCAGAAATGGCGAAACGACTGCGAAAGCAATTATAGCTATAAGTGCAACCATTTCAATCTTCTTTGCCTTCTCTCCTGTCGGACCCTTGAACCTCAGTCTTCTATTCACCGCCGGGAGGTCGATGAAATAGAGAGCGGCAGGAAGAGCTATGAGAACGAGCGCCGAACTCATCATAATACCGATAGAGACCATAATTCCCAGTTGCCTGAAGGCCTCCAGACTGCTCACCAAGAATGTTAGAAAGCCGACTGCCGTTGTAAGCGCCGATAGGAAGACGGGGATGAGCTCCTCATGTACGGTTCGCTTCAACGCGAGATTTCTATCCAGAAACTTTCTGTTAGTGATGTATCGATCTACGAAATGGAGCCCATAAGACGAGGAGATTATAACTATGAAAAGACCCACCGTTGAGGTGAGAATGTTGATATCCAAGCCTATCATCACGCCGAAGCCGTAGGCCCAGACAGCCGCGATGATTGATAGAATCGAAGGGATGACTGCTGCCCGAATGCTTCCGAGCCTCAGGAAGTAGATGAAGCAGATTAGGCCGAAGAGAATTGGGGGATATACAACCAAGAGCGACAGTATTGAACCGTAGAGCTCTTCATCGATAATCGGCTCTCCGCTGGCGTAGAACTCCATGCCCTCCAGCGACTCGCCTGCAACTTTCAGGATCGTTTTGACATCTACGCTCTCGGTTACATTTATAGGAATGAGCGCGACCTCTCCATTCTCGTCTAGAAGGTTGTCGAGATAGAGCGGGTTCTGCAGAATCTCGCGAGCGTTATCCTTGGGGATCCCTTTCTCGAAATAAGGTTGGACGTTTGTCCCACCAATCAAACTAATCTTTGCCGCATCCTGATAGGAGTTGTAACCCACCACTCCCTCGATCGTAGAGAGCTTTTGCAGGAAATCATAAATCATTAGTGAATTGTCTTCCTTGAAGAGACCGTCTGTCTTAAGTACAATGATAATCTGCTTTTCACTTCCGAAAAGATTCTCCATCATTCTCATGTTTTCTCTCGAAGGAGATTTCTCTGGTAGAAGAAATTCGCTTGAAACGTTTATTTCAACTCTTAGAATGAAGAGCCCCATTACAATCGTGATGACGGCAAACAGAGTTATTATTAGGATAGAGTTCCTTCGGCTAATCATATGGATTGCCCCCTTTAAAGAATTGTACTATGATTTCTTTGAAAGTTATGTTTATGTATAGTAAAATATCTAAACCATTAATTACTTAGACTGTTATAATTACTTCACAGGAGGTGCACAATGAATGCAGAAGGCGAGGGAATAAGTCCTGAAAAGATACTTGAGTCTGTGTTTGATCTGGTCAGGAACTTCACAAAGTTCTTTTCTTTCACCATAGAGGCCGAAGAGATGAAGACAATCGAGCTCTATATCCTTTTGTTTGTTGCGCTCAAAGGGCCCCGGAGCATGTCCTCACTTGCGAAGGAGTACTCGATGACAAAGAGCAATATCACCGTTCTTGTGGACGATATGGAGAACAAGGGCTATCTTGCCCGTGTCCGTTCTGAAGAAGATAGACGGGTGATAATGATTACACTAACCGAGCGTGGCAAGGCTTTCTTTGAAAGCTTTTTGGCGAACTTTTCCAAGTTGATCTCCACGTTCATAAAGAAAGTTGGTTCCGAAGACCTTGCGATAATCACCGAAGGGTTCGAAAGAATCACTCGGATCGTCATAGACGAAGAACTCGTGAATTCCGATGAAGGGAGCAGAGTTGATAAGTCATGATACTAGTAACCGGTTCTACGGGGCATGTAGGCAACCTTCTCGTCAGAGAGCTTGTCAACCACGGTGAAAGTGTGAGGGCTGCTGCTCTGCCCGGTGAAGACACCTCGATGATCGAGCAGGAGGGAGTGGAGATACTCCATGGCGATATACGCGACAGGGAGTTTGTGGTCAGAGCCTGTGAAGGAATCGATACAGTCTATCATCTTGCCGCGCTCATATCCATAATGCCCAACATGAAGAAACAGGTGAGAAGCGTCAACGTAGGCGGCACGGAAAACGTGATTCACGCGTGCAAGGTTCAGCGGGTGAGAAGGATGATCTATACAAGCTCTATTCATGCCTTCACCGAGCTGGAGCCGGGAAGCACAATAGATGAAAACGTGCCGTTCAATCCGGCCCGCACTAGCGGGGTCTACGGGAAATCCAAGGCCGAGGCCGTGCTGAGCGTACTAACTGCAGCCAGGGAAGGTCTGGACGCAGTCGTGCTCTGCCCTACGGGAATCATAGGACCTTTCGACTACAAGCTTTCCGAAATGGGAAACATGATAAGGCTCTTCGCAAGCGGTAAGTTGAGAGTCGGGATCGATGGCTCTTTCGACTTCGTCGATGTCCGCGATGTGGTGAGTTCGGAGATCGCAGCTTCGAAAGTGGCAAAGCCTGGCGAGGTCTACATTCTCGGCGGAGAGTGCGTAACGATACAGGAGCTTACGGACATGCTGCACCATATAACCGGTAGAAAGAAAACCTACACCTTCTTGAAAAGTACTAGCGCTTACGTCCTTTCGGCCCTGAGCACACTGTATTACATGATCTCGAAGACCAAAGCCTGTTTCACCCCTTATACAGTACACACACTCACCAGAAACTACAAATATTCTCACGAGAAAGCTACGAAAGTATTGGGCCACAATCCCAGAAAGGTCCCGGAATCGTTAAGGGACGCCGTCGAATGGCTATCCGAGTACGGCACGATAAAACTGCGGTGAAAGCTCAATTCGGCAGGTCAGATGTAGATCATCCCACCTGGCAAACTCCAGTCTTATCTATTATTCAATGCACGAGAACCCATTCTTGAAAAGAAGAAAAAGCTTCTGAATATCTTTCTCTGATTCCTTTTCGTCTATCCTGTTGAGCTGAACCAAAGCACCCCTGAATGAGACGTTCATCCGACGCTGTGCGCCCAGGTTCTTGGTCTGAGGGGATGTAAGAGGCAGAGGGAAGAGGTTGGAAGAGCGGGAAGATCTTGATCTTCTTACCTCTAACCTCATTCCTGTCGCCTCTATAGGGTTTAGAGAGCGCGCGATACGGGCCAGATGAGACCCCTCAGAATCCCTGAACAGGAACCCCAAACAGAAGCATATTGGGGCAGGCTCTACTGGATGACAAGGTGAAGGGCTTCCTGAACATCCACAGTTATATTGGGAGGCTTCCTGAACATCCATTATAATGAGGTTATCAGCCGACGACCCTCATTGTCTTGTTCCAAACGCAATTGGCAAGTTCTATAGAATCTCCGTGAGGCGATACCATTCAGGATCTGAAAATATGCAAAAATTGCGAAGAAGCCTTTACTTAATTATGATCAAGTCTAACTAAGCTCTTCGCTACATCGAATAGCTCTTTGCTTTTTACTTTCAGAGATTGCTTGACTTCTTTCCAGGTAAGGACTGCTCCTAATGGATCTGGGGAGTCCTCTACATCATTGAAAAAGGCTACAGCCCTTACTATATGGTACAGATCGACTTCTCTACCATACTTCTTGACAAAAGCTTGAAGAACTCTTTCCGAAGACTCTCTCTTCAGGATTTCTGCGAGATCAAAGTAGTCCTTTTTCTCTGCTCTTGCGGCGATAGCGCTAAGCTTCATGGCGGCGATATCGATTACCGAAGCCACATCCAGAGACCCATACTTGTTGAAAGGTTCAATTAGTGCATAATGGTATTCAAAAAAGCTTGCTCGAACACCGTCAATTTCAGCTTCAAGGGTCCCTGTCTGAACCCTTACTTTCTCCACCAAAACACCAAACTGCTTCAAATACTCCAGCAATACTTCTGGCCAATAAGGCTGAGCTGTAAAGAAATCCAGATCGAAACTCACACGGTGTTCATAGTACATCGCCAGAGCCGTGCCCCCTGCAAGATAAAAATCAGTGAGTTTACTCTCAAGAATATTTAGAAGATTCAGCGTCTTTGATGAGAGTTTTCCGCTTCTAAGCATCTAATTATCTCCGATCTAGGAATATTCAGAATAAGGCTCCAGAAATTTGCGGTCGCCCTGCCGATTATTCTGCTTCTTCTAACTACCCCCGCGATCTCGGCTGAGTCATATTCAGAGAGAAGATTGACAACATCCTCCATCGTTCCGTACTCCAGAACCCTGGAGATGATGAAGAACTTGTCCTTCTCCTTATCAAGTTCTCTAACATTTACATCCCAGAAACATGTATTCCGCAAGTTTAGAGCCATATACTTCACCAAATCAATTCTATCATTTCAAGCTTCACAAACCTTCCAACTTCCCTGTAAACCTCCTGCTGTGGAGATCTCTCACAACCGCCATCTCGTAGAGCCTGCCCTGATGTATGCGCCTGTTCAGGGTACCTGCATGGGATGTCGCATGTAAGAAGCGCTATACACTAACAACAAGAACGCGCTGAGCGCTGAAAGGCCCGCTTGAAAAAACGCTGCTTGCTGCTCAAAACAACGTTGTCGGTCATCGGTCCACCGTCCATCGAGAAGACCGATGTCTGACAATCTCTATGCCCTATTTCTGCAACATGCATCTGGAGCATGGACCCGTCCTTGGAAGAGCGGGAGAAAAGCAGTTCTTAGTTCAGACGCTGTGCGTCCAGGTTCTTCGCAAAGAGAGAAGTTCATTATTCTGGTGCTTTGCACAAAAAGTTCTTCGTTCCGACACTTCGTGTCCAAGTTCCTGGTACGAACCGGATCTCGGGTATTGGGTCTCGGGTCTCGTAAGGGCATTGAGAGACGTCCGTCGTCCAACGTCCAAGAGCATGGACCCGTCCTTGGAAAAGCGTTACGAGGCGAGGCCGACTTCGTCGGTAAGTGATGCTGCTGCACAGGAAGTGATGCGCCGAAAGATCACCGGCGAAAGTGATGCTGACGCTTACGCGCCAGGAGGCAAAAAGCGTTAGTCTGCTTACGCAGGACGAAAGGCTGGCGAAGATCAAAGAGACGCTGAGCGCTGAACGCTGGGTAGACCATGGACCCGCTGGGAAGATCAAAGAGACGCTGAAGGCCGTACGCTGGGTAGAGCAAAGCAGCAGGAAGAAAGGTCAACGGTCCACCGTTCTCCGAAGGGAGAGAGCAGTTGCAAGTTCCAAGGTGCAAGTTGCAAGAATTAAAAGAACGGTTATCCTCTTTCGGGGGTGCCTTATCCGAGAAGACCGGAGCCGGAGAGCGAGAAGACGCTTTGAGTTTGAGATGAAGCTCCGCTTCGAGAGAAACCATTCAAAACTATGAATAGCAAAGAGAAGGGAGATCCGCATAGGAGATCTGAATGGGTGCCTGAAACAGAATGCCTGAACAGGCAGTTTTCAGAACAGACTCTACGGGATGACTGTCTTTTCTTACTTCAAGTCATCCTCGTGGTCCAGGCCAGGATCTCGATCTTTGAAACAGTTGCAAGTGACAAGTTGCGAGTTGAATAAGAAACGGTTATCAGTTATCGGTTCGCCGTTCTCCGATAGTATCAAAAGATCGTTCCGGCGCGTTGCGCCCAAGTTCCTCGTTCAGGAGCTAGGAGCTTTGTTCTTGTTTCATAAGAGCGGGAAGGTACGAGATAAAGAGAGAGAAAGAGACAGAGGGGAGAGTTCTCGTCTTCTCGTGAGCGAAGCGAACGGCTCGACATTGCTCTTTCTCGATTGATCTTATCGGAGGACGGGTCCTTGCTCTTGGACGGCTGACGGAGGACTTCTCATCAAAGCGTACAGTGGCTCTTCCAGCGATCAGCGGGTTCACCGTTTTTAAGCGTGCAGCGGATCTTCAGGGCGAGATTTCGTACACGAACACTACGGATGACAGTGTTTATAGTTCGGGAGAGCGAAACATGTCAGAGATAGAAAAAGGCGGGCTACTTCGCCCGCCGGATCGGTTTAGTGTTGAGATTTATTTCTCTCTTGCTTATACAGCCTCTACAAAGTCGCTTTCGAACTGACTGGTGTAAAGCTCGGCGTAGAACCCACCACGTGCAAGAAGTTCTTTGTGGGTTCCCTGTTCGACGATGTCGCCTTCGTTCATGACGAGTATGAGGTCGGCATCTCTTATTGTTGATAGTCTGTGGGCAATCATGAAGCTTGTCCTGTTTTTCATAAGGTTTTTCATGGCTTGCTGTATCAGGGCTTCCGTTCTTGTGTCGACTGAACTTGTTGCTTCGTCGAGTATGAGGACCTTTGGATCTGCCAGGATTGCCCGGGCTATCGTTATCAGCTGCTTCTGGCCTTGCGAGATGTTGCTCTGCTCTTCGTTCAGCACGAGGTTGTAGCCTTCGGGGAGGGTGTGAATGAATGACTCGACATGAGCAGCCTTAGCCGCTGCCAGTACTTCTTCATCTGTTGCGTCAAGCCTTCCGTATTTTATGTTGTCCCAGATGCTGGCGTTGTAGAGCCAGGTGTCCTGGAGCACCATTCCAAAGTTTTCTCTCAGGTCGTGCCGGGTGTAGTCTTTTATGTTGTGGCCGTCCAGGAGTATTTCTCCGGAGGTGACATCGTAAAAGCGCATCAGGAGTTTGACGATTGTCGTTTTTCCCGCTCCCGTGGGTCCGACGATGGCTATATTGTGTCCCTTGTCTACCTCGCAGGAGAAGTTTTTTATGATTGTCTTTTCCGGGACGTATCCGAATCTGACATTTCTGAACTCAACGTGGCCGTGATGATCAACCCCTTTGACGGGGTTCGTTGTCTCTGGTATTTCCTCTTCCTCTTCCAGAAATTCAAAGACTCTCTCTGCTGCCGCAGCCGTCTGCTGGAAGACGTTCATGATATTGGCGATCTGAGCGATAGGCTGAGTGAACGACCTCACATACTGTATGAAGGCCTGGATGTCACCGACCGTGATCATATTTCTGACGGCAAACCAGCCACCCATTATGGTTATGAGGACGTATCCGAGATTGCCCACAAAGGTCATGATAGGCATCATCATACCGGAGAGAAACTGGGATTTCCAGGCGGAGTCGTACAGTTCAGCGTTCAGTTTGTCGAAGGTTTCTATGCTTTTCTCTTCTCCGTTGAAGGCCTTTACGACGACGTGACCACCGTACATCTCCTCTACGTGGCCGTTTACCTTTCCGAGATACTCTTGCTGCTTCTTGAAGTATCTCTGAGACAGCTTAACCACAAAGGCGATGAGTCCCATCGAGACAGGCAGTATTAGCAAGGCTATCAGCGTGAGCTGCCAGCTTATCGTGAACATCATTATGGTGACCCCGACTACTGTCGTGATGGACGTTATGATCTGGCTCAAACTCTGGTTTAGCGTTCTGCTTATGGTGTCGACGTCGTTGGTTACCCTTGACAGGACATCTCCCTGGGAGCTCTTGTCGAAGTATTTGAGGGGAAGCCTGTTTATCTTATGGGAGATTTCCTCCCTGAATTTGTATGTGACCTTCGCAGATATGCCCGACATTATCCATCCCTGGATATACATAAACAGAGCGCTAAGTGCGTACAGTCCGAGAAGAATAAACATGGTTCTAGCTATCGAGTCGAAGTTTATTCCTTCGCCAGTTCCGGTGATCTTGGCCATTATTCCTTCGAAGACTTCCGTTGTCACCGTGCCGAGTATCTTTGGCCCCATGATGGAGAAAAGAGCGCCGGCCGCTGCGAAACAGAACACTATGATTATCAGGATCTGGTACTTCTTAAGGTATTGAACGAGTTTTTTCAGCGTTCCTCTGAAGTCTTTGGCTTTCTCTCCCGCACGCATCATGCCGGGGCCCATCGGACCTCCGCCGCGACCTCGATGACCTCTACCCTTTTCTCTGTTATCACTACTCATGCTAATTCTGCCTCTGAAAGCTGTGATTGTGCGATCTCTCTGTATATCTGACAGCTTTTCATCAGTTCGCGGTGCTTGCCGATTCCAACAAGGTTGCCCTCGTCAAGAACAAGTATCTGATCGGCGTTTTTTATCGTCGCAATTCTCTGGCCGACTATTATCATCGTGCTATCTCCCGTTTCCTGCTTCAGTCTTCTTCTCAGCGCAGCGTCTGTCTTGAAGTCAAGTGCAGAGAAGCTGTCATCGAAGAGGAGTATTTTCGGTTTCTTCAGCAGCGCCCTAGCTATGGAAAGCCTCTGCTTCTGCCCTCCAGATACGTTCGCGCCACCCTGGGAAATGGCTGCGTCATATCCTTCTTCTCTCGCGGTTATGAATTCGTCGGCCTGGGCGATTTCGACAGCCCTTTCAATTTCTTCTTCAGAGGCCGTCTCATTGGCATATCTCAGGTTGGATTCTATGGTTCCGCTGAAGAGTACACCCTTCTGGGGGACGTAGCCTATCTTTTCTCTCAGTTCATGCTGGTTCACTTCCCGGATGTCTATTCCGTCAACAAGCACCTGGCCGCCGCAGACATCGTAGAACCTCGGTATCATGTTCAGCAAAGTCGACTTTCCCGAGCCGGTCGAGCCTATAATCGCCGTCGTCTGTCCGGGAAGGGCTGTGAAGCTTATGTCGTTCAGGATATTTTTCTCGGCTCCCGGGAAACGGTAGCAGACGTTTTTGAACTCGACAGTTCCCTTGAAATCACTGCCGAATTTCTTCGGGTTCTTGGGGTCTTTTATCTGGGGATCAACCTCTAGGATTTCAGAGACTCTACCTGCCGAAACGGAGGCCCTTGGGATCATGATGAACATCATCGTCAACATGAGGAAGGCGAAGATGATCAACATGGCGTATTGTATATAGGCCATCATGTCTCCAACCTGCATCGTCGAAGCCTCTATCTGGTGCGCGCCCACCCAGACGATGAGGAGCATGGTCCCGTTCATAACAAACATCATCGCCGGCATCATCACTACCATCACCCGGTTTACGAATAGGTTGGTTCTTGTGAAGTCCTTGTTCGCGGAGTCGAATCTCTCTTCTTCAAACTTCTGGGTGTTGAAGGCTCTGACGACCATGAGGCCGGAGAGGTGTTCCCTTGTAACGAGATTCAGCCTATCGATAAGCTTCTGCATCTTCTTGAATTTTGGAAGGGCTATGACGAACACGATTCCCACAAGGCCTAGCATTATGATGACGGCGAGCGCTATGATCCAGGACATGGAGGTGCTCTTCTCGAGAGCCCTCATGACTCCTCCGACACCAATGATTGGGGCGTAGAATGCCATTCTAATTATGAGAACAATCACGAGCTGTATCTGGGTAATATCATTTGTCGTTCTAGTTATGAGCGAAGCCGTAGAGAATCTTGCAAATTCAGAGTTCGAGAAGTTTTCGACTTTCTCGAAAACGTCTCTTCTCATCGATCTCGCCGAGGCGGCAGCTATCTTCGAGGCGATGAAGGCGACCATGATGGTACTCAGCGCGCTAAGCAAGGTCACGAGAACCATGACTAAACCGGTGCGGAGCACATAGCCGCTCTGCAACTTTTCGGTGTCCACGCCAAGCTCCTCGTAGATTTCCTTCACGGAAAGTGCACCCGACTGGTTGACGATGTTTTCACCCATGACTTCGACCATGCTGTCAACCTGACTTAGCATTTCGAGCCTCTGGGCCTCCGGCATGAGCCGCAGCAGCAGGAAGACGTTTGCACCTTCGGGGATGTTGAAGCCGTCCGGGGGCGAAAAGGTCCCAGCTGCCCCGGTCATGCCGTTCTTGATTCCAGAATACGCCATGAGGGCTTTGCCGAAGAGCAGATTGAGAGCCTGTCGGTCTTCAATCTCTTCACTTTTCAGGACGTAAACATCTTTGCTCTCCAGCAAAGGGTACTTCTTGAGGTTTTCTTCATAAGTCGCCGAGTCTTTGTTTATAAGATCGTAGTAGCTCAGGACTTGTTGCCTCTCTTCTCCGCTCATGAAAAGCGAGACATTATCGAAGGCCTCTTTGCTTATGGCCTCAGGAATAGCGTCTTCGATACCGCCCTGCTGAATACCGACGTTTACGATATTCGACATGTAATCTGGAAGGGCCAATTCTGCCATTGCCTGAACAAAGAGCAGCGCCACCGCAACGATGATGAAGACAGTATAGGGTTTAAGGTATCTTATAAGTTTGAGCATCAGCTTAGTCCTCTTTCTTCGGATTCTTGCGATTCTTCGAGTATCCTCTCCAGCTTCTCAAGCCCTTGCATGATAGAATCAAGGTCTTCTTCAGTTGCCGTAGACAATGTCCTTCTCATCTTAAGGGCAAAGGCATTGAGCTGTTTCTTCACGGGTTTGCAATACTCTTCCGCAAGACTTATCATAACTATTCGCCTGTCCTCTTCGCTTCTCTTTCTTTTGACGATCTTCTTTTCGACGAGTCTGTCGATTATCCCCGACACCGTGCTGTTTGAGAGATCTAGCTCCCTGCTTATATCGCTCATCTTCATATCGCCGTATTGGTTGAGCACTCTCATAACAAGGATCTGGGATTGGGTTACGTGCATCTTCTTGAAATCCCTTTCGAAATTCTGCTTTATGAGAGACACGATCCGCTTGATCGCTGTCAGCATCTCTTCTATTCTTGAGCTTTCTTCCAACAGAACCACCTTCTTCTTACATTATCAGAACTTTCGCGTCCGAATACTCAGAGTCCGAATATTTCGTATGCGAAATATATTGTACTGCAATAAACGGCCAGTGTCTACGAAGAAAGAAAGAAAGTTCGTAAACTTTGCGAGAACATGAGCGGTTTTTTCAGCTACGCGATCTCTCGTGCCGAGGCAAAACGGGTCTCGGGGTTGGGGTCTAGGGTCTGGCAAGAGCTGAAAGCGCGGGAAGAACCGTCCCTCGTACTTCGTCCAAGAGCATGGACCCGTCCTTGGAAAAGCGAAAAAAGAGCAGTTCTTAGTTCCGACGCTGTGCGTCCAGGTTCTTGGTCAGAGGGGATGTAAGAGGCCAGAGGAAAGAGGTTCGAAGAGCGAAGAGATCTTGATCTTCTTACCTCTAACCTCATTCCTGTCGCCTCTATAGAGCGCGCGCGATACGCGCGAGATGAGACCCCACAGAATCCCTGAACAGGAACCCCCAAAGGGGCATATTGGGGCAGGCTTTCAGGGCGGGCTCTACGGGATGACATGAGGGGGAAGAATTTCGGGCGAAACGAATTTGGTGCTTCTTTTCTTGCTCTTACAACAACCAAGAACCTCTCTTACTAGGAGCTCTACGAGCTCTACGGCGATGAAAGTTTTTTCTGACTTTCAGTCATTCTGGCGTGAACCTGGCCAGAATCTCGTTCTTTAAAACAGTTGCAAGAGACAAGTTGCGAGTTGAATAAGAAACGGTTATCCGTTATCGGTTCGCCGTTCTCCGACAAGAATGAAAAGATCGGTAAAGGCGTGACTAGGGTCTTGGCTTTTCACAGCGTACAACGAGTTTTCTGCTCTTAAGCGTTCAGCGGTTCTTTCCAGCGAACAGCGGGTCTTCGTTGTTGAGCGCGCAGCGGATCTATGACTCGAGATCCCGATCAGTTGCATATCGGGATGACAGCCGTTTTCTTATGTGATTCTGACATGATACCGGTCAGGATCTCGGTTCTCTCGTGAGCGCAGCGACCGTCTCTAACAGCTCTTTCTCGATGCTTCTTATTGGTCTCGCAAAGCCGAAACTGGTCTGTGCGAACAGACAGGCTTAATAATCGTCTCCTGCCGAAGGCAGCATTGCGACCTGGCGTGGTCTTTGCCAGCCTTGCGTCCGTCGATGTTCTTCGGCGCCTTGCGTCCCGCCGAATGCGGCATTGCGTCTTCTTTCACCAGTGACTGGTTCTTCTCTCTTCTCGTGAGCGCAGCGATCCTCTCGAAAGCGCTCTTTCTCGATTGACCTTTTCGGTGAACGGGTTTATGATCTGGGACGGTCAACAGAGAAGAGCATCTCACAGCGTTCAGTGACCAGAGAAGAACGTATCTTTCATAGTACAGTGTGTCGCTTCGAATAAAAGAAGTAGGTAGTATTTATGTTTCGTTGGATTCACGGCAAACGACATCTTCGCTCTCTTTTTCTCTTAAGGTCAGCTTCTCTCTGCGTATGAAACCTAGTTATGGTAACTGCGCAAGAACTTGACTCACCTCTTGCTCACCTAACCCTGCATCGTTCTTTTGCGTCTAACTGAGCATTTTGCAGATATTCGATCTAGAGTGCCCCTCTTTGGTTTTGAGGAGAGATTTCCACGTTTTTCGAGTTGGATAACAGAATGTATAATGTTAACGTTAACTGTTAACGTTAACACGATCAAGGAGGGTAAGTAGTGAAGAGAGCCACCTTACGAGAAGTAGCACAGAAGGCGGGCACATCAATGATGACTGTATCTAGAGTGATTAACTCTAGGGATTCAGTGAGCGATGAAACAAAGTCCAAAGTACTAAGTGCAATACAGGAGCTTGGGTACGAGCCTCACAAAGATGCGCGAATTCTCAGGGGTGGAAAAACTGGGAGAATCGGGATTGTGGTCTCCGATATTAGAAACCCCTTTTATTCGCAGGTAGTTGGGGACCTCGAGGACCTTGCAGAAGAGAATAACATGGCAGTCATTGTGTCGGACACGAGCAAGAGACTTGACCAGGAGAAGAAGGCATTGAAGTCTCTTCTCGATATCAAGGTTGACGCCATTGTAGTTGCTCCTGAAGGATATGAGAGTTCTCATCTTATAGATGTAATCAGTTCGGGAACTGATGTGGTGTCCTTTGGAGTTCATTTTGAGCATGATTTGATTTCCGAGGTCTCTATCGATGAGATCGCCGGTGCTGCAAAGGCGGGCTCCTATCTCAGGAGTGCCGGAATCAGTGATGTCGTGTTGATCATGGGGAATCCGAGAAAGTTCACTACTAGAGGCAGAATGGAGGGTTTTTTGAGGGGCTTTGGAGACGTACGACAAGAGAGAGTGTTGTATCTTGAAGTTGATTGGAAAGCTTCTTACGGAACAGTGAAGGAACTGCCCAAGCTTCCCGAAGCCTTTTTCTGCTACAACGACATGATGGCAATGGGTGTCATTAGGGCTATAGAGGAAAGAGGAGCTGAAGTCGGAAAAGACGTCAAAGTAATTGGATATGACGATGTGTATATGGCAGAAATAGCAGGCATAACAACTTTAAGAATTCCGATTCGCAGCATGGTGGAGGAAGCCTTCAAAACAATACTGAGTGAAGATGTTAGAAAAAGAGTTTTCACCCCGGAATTCATACTGCGCAAGAGCGCATAAATAGGAGGTGGCGAAATGAAAAGAGTCTTATTGGCTGTTCTTTTTGTTTCAATTGCTTTGGTTGGTTTGGGAGTCCAGAAACTCGTTGTTAATTCCTACATGTCAGACCCGGAACCGAAGAGGGTATTTGAGGAACTGGTAGAACAGTTTGAGTCTATGTACCCAGACTATGAAGTGACTGTCAACACATTTGCTCATGAAGACTTCAAAGTTCTCCTCAGAACGTGGCTTACTTCATCCAATCCACCAGACGTTGTAACTTGGTTTGCAGGTGAGAGAATGAGATACTTCGCCAGCAAGGATCTCCTCGAACCAATTGGTGATATCTTTGAAGATGGCTTTGAAGCAGATTTTCCAAAGGCATTTGTGAGCGCTTCCAGCTACGAAGACGAGATCTACTTTCTGCCGCAATCGTGGTACTGGTGGGGTGTGTATTATAGGAAATCTGTTTTCGAAGAACTTGGAATTACCGTACCTGTCACTTGGAAGCAATTCCTTGACGTTTGCGAGACTCTCAAGACAAACAACATGATCCCGATAACTATAGGAACAAAGTATCTCTGGACTGCAGCAGGGGTCTTTGATTATCTAAACATGAGAGTAAACGGAATCGAATACGCACTTAAGCTCACAAATGGAGAAATCCCATATACGGATGACGGAATGAAGGCGGTTTTTGCATACTGGAAACAGCTTGTAGATAATGGGTATTTCATAAAGGATGCAACGTCCTACACATGGCAGGAAGCTGCCAACTATCTTTTCACCGGTGAAGCAGGTATGTATCTGATGGGACAGTTCATAAAGGATGTTGCTCCAGCCGGCGTGAAGGAGGATCTTGACTTCTTCAGGTTCCCTGTAATTGACGGAAATATCGGCTTGTTTGAGGATACACCAATCGATGGCTTCATGATGCCAGCCAATGCCAAGAACAAAGAAGCAGGAAAGACATTCCTCAAATTTATCGCTTCGAAGGAAGCGCAAGAATACTTTGCTACAGAACTGGGAAGACTAGCTGCAAACAAGCATGTTCCTGCGCCGGACGACCATTCCAAGAAAGGCCTGGAAATGATACTTTCATCTGATGGAGTAATGCAGTTCTATGATCGAGATACCGATCCAGAGATGGCTAATGCCGGAATGAATGGCTTTGTTGAGTTCATGACCTTCCCTTCCAGACTCGACACAATCCTGAAGAATCTCGAAAACGAACGAAACAGAATCTACAAGTAAGAATTACATGAAGGGCGGTTTGTGAAGAGCCGCCCTTCATGTCCTTATTATTTACGATAAGTCAGGAAGTACGTCATCGTTCTTGAAAACTGACATGATTATTCGCATGCTGTCAGTGGCATCAGATAATGTTGTCTTGATCTGTACTTAGGGCTGGCGGACAGTGGTGCTTGTGAAAACGACTTAGCTACTGTCAAGAGATCAGAAAAGTTACTAGATCTTGACTTCAAGACATCTAGGTGTTTCTCTGAGCACTTCTCTTTGCTTAACTGCACAGTCACGCAAGCAGACAGGACTCAGTTGCGGGGGAAACATGGAAAGTAGGGTCTTGAAACAGAGAGGACACGCATTGGGAATCGTAAGTTGGATAATAGGCTTCAAGAGAAGGATATGAGCAAAGATTACCTTGGTTTGGAGGAAACAATGAAAAGCAGAAGATGGGTTCCTTGGGCTTTTTTAGCCCTTCCTCTCACAATGTATTCTATATGGGTCATTTATCCCTTGATCAGTACGCTTCTTCTCAGTTTTACCAACTGGGACGGGGTCTCAATGTCTATGGAAATAATTGGCCTGGACAACTTCAGAGAGTTGTTCAGGGACCCATATTTCATTGTTTCCCTAGTAAACAACATTAAGTGGCTGATTGGATTTGCTTTGATATGCGTACCTGCCGGGCTCGGAATTGCTATTTTGCTCGACCAAGGCTTTAGAGGAAATAAGGTGTACAAGACACTGATCTACCTCCCTATGACACTTTCGTTCGTTGTGATTGGACAAATCTGGTCCTGGATTCTCGAACCAAGAAGCGGCGTTTTGAACAGTTTTTTGGCCTTGCTCGGATTCAAAGGTGTTTCATGGTTGAGCGATCCCTCCATAGTAACTTACTCATTGATAATGGCAGCGTCTTGGAGGCAGATTTCTTATGCTATGGTTCTCTTTCTTGCCGGGCTTAAGGGTGTTCCGAAGGAACTGGTCGAAGCTGCCACGGTCGATGGCGCTGGTCCTTGGAAGAGATTCTGGAACGTCGTGCTTCCGATGCTTAAGCCTGCAACCATAGTGGCTGTCACAGTAAGCGTTATCGATTCGCTCAGAGCCTTCGATATCGTCTATGTTCTGACTCGCGGAGGGCCCTTCTATTCTTCGTCTGTCATGGCAAATTACATGTATATTAAGACATTCAACAATTACAGGATGGGCTATGGATCATCTATTGCTACTGTCCAGTTCCTTATCACCCTGGTGTTCATAGTGGTTTATATGCGGAACGTGTTGAAAAGGGAGGTCGAAAACGAATGAAGAGGACCCTTTTCTACATATTCGCCACCCTCCTCGTTCTTGTCTGGCTAATGCCTTTTGTCATAACTGCTTTTACTTCATTGAAGAGCATGGATGAACTCATGTTAGGAAGAAGATGGTGGGAACCGCCAAAAGAAGTTCGGCTTGAGAACTATGCAACTGCCTGGAATGACGCGAATATGGGTAGGTATTTCCTGAATACATTCATAATTACCGTGCCTTCAGTTCTTGGCGCTCTATTCCTTTCTAGTCTGGGCGCATTCGCGCTGGCATGGTACGATTTCAAGCTTTCCAAAACTATCTTGATGATCTTTGTCGGCGGTATGTTGATTCCTTTTCAGATGCTTTTGATACCCGTGTATCGTATGTCGATGTCTTTCGGAATCTACGATAGCTATATCGGTGTAATTCTCTTTCATATTGCGTTTCAGCTTGGGTTCTGCACGTTCTTCCTGAGAAACTTCATGAAGACAATACCTGAAAGCATATTCGACGCCGCGATGATTGACGGAGCGGGTCACTTCTTGATCTACAGAAGAATTGTCTTGCCTCTCGTGGTACCTGCTATGGCAGCTCTGGGAATTCTCGAGTTTACATGGATCTGGAACGATTATCTTTGGTCTCTGATACTTATACAAAGTGATAGATTTAAGCCTGTAACCTTGGGTCTTGTCAATCTTCAAGGTCAGTGGGTTACGAGCTGGAATGTGATGGCTGCAGGGTCTATAATTGCAGCAGTTGTTCCTCTGGTAGTTTTTCTTCTTTTCCAGAGGTACTTCATAGAAGGACTTACAGTTGGGAGTGTTAAAGGATGAAATGGTTTGGAGCGGCTTATTATCCAGAGCACTGGCCTCGCGAGCGCTGGAAAGAAGATGTAAAAGTGATGAGGGAAATGGGAATGAACGTGGTACGTATAGGAGAGTTCTCCTGGAGCATAATCGAAAGGGAACGAGGCAAAATAGACTTTTCTGTCCTTGACGAAGTTATTGATCTTCTCGATTCAGAAGGGATAAAAGTTATAATGGGGACTCCCACCTGCACGCCTCCACCCTGGCTGATAAAGGAGTTTCCCGAGATACTTCAGAGGGATGTCAACGGATTGTTGATCGCAAGCGGCAGTCGCAGGCATTACTGTTTCAACTCGACCATCTATCGCAAGGAAACGGCAAGGATTGTTGAGGCTTTTGCAGACCACTTTGGTAGAGACCCCAGGATAGTCGCATGGCAAATCGATAACGAATACGGATGTCATAATTCCACGGTCTGCTACTGCGAGAACTGTGCCACTTCATTCAGACATTGGCTTAAGAGAAAGTATGGTTCCATCGAGAACCTCAACAGAGCCTGGGGGACAGTCTTCTGGAGTCAGACATTCAATAAATGGGAAGAGATAGACCCGCCCAGAAGAACCCTTACATCTCCAAATCCTTCGTTGGTACTAGATTATAGGAGGTTTTCTTCTGACTCTGCGATTAATTACCATAATCTGCAGAGAGAGATCATTGAGCCAAAGAGCGAGGCTCCAATAACTCACAATCTTATGGTCAATTTCACAGAGATCGACTATAAGAAGCTTTCAGATTCCATCGACTTCGTATCTTGGGACAATTACATAGCGGAGGATTATGATCCGGATCTCCAGGCGCTTAACCATGACCTAATGCGTTCTCTCAAGAAGAAGCCTTTTCTCGTAATGGAGCAGCAACCCGGAAGGGTAAATTGGCGTTCCGTGAACACTTGGCACAGTGCTGATCAGCTTTCTTTTTGGGTGAAGCAGTCTTTCGCCCATGGAGCATTTGGTTCACTGATTTTCAGGTTCAGGCAATTGCCGTTCGGTTCGGAGCAGTTTCACACAGGCCTAATCGACTATGACGGCGATCCAACTGAACGCGCAAAAGCCTTTTCAGAAGTAATAGCCGGACTGGCAGACTGGAGCGTGGTCGTTCCGCAGAGAGAAGCGGCTGTTTACATTGATTATGAGAATTTCTGGATAAACGAGACAGACAATCTTAACAATAGATTTGATCTCTTGCTCGATGCGATTTTGCCAGTTTACAAGGCAATCAGGAGTCTCGGTTACAACGTTGATTTCGTTTTTCCAGGTGACTCTTTGGACGGGTATTCATTTGCTTTCGTTCCTTCGAGTTTCAAGCTTGAAAGCAGTTTTGTCGACCAGCTGAAGATATTCAAGGGGAGAGTCTTCTTCACTGCTATGAGTGACCAAAAAGATTGTCACAACTTCATAAAGAAAAGCAAAGACAGCTTTCTTAACGAACTTATTGGTATAAGGGTCATTGATGCAGGTGGTATAGAAGAGACTGTGAGCATATCTTTCGCTGGCCAGATTTTCTCCTGCTCTTATGTTGCTGAAAGAATCCTCCCTGCGGATGACTGCGAGATACTGGGAGTTTACTTGGACGGCCCATATAAGGGCAGTTCAGCCCTAATAAAGCGTGAAAACAAGTACTACTTAAGCTCTATCCCGGACACCGAGTTTCTTGAAAGACTGCTTGTCGAAGCAGGGGTAGAGAAGAGAGTGGAGCAATCGGGGAGGATCATTAAGGATGGATCGCAGACAATTCTTTTGAATCCCTTTTCGCACGTTACAATGATAAAACTAAACGGGAAGGAGCATATCCTCAGGGAACACGAGGTCAGGAAACTCTGATCATTATAAAACACGCTCTCAAAGATTAAGTGATAAGCAATCCTTTCAAGTGACAACTTGGGACCAGATTGTTTTCGTGCTTCTCAGGTATTATCGTTAAGAAGGAGGTAAAATCGGCGGTAGAGGACGATGGCACTCTCACCGTTCACCTGAACTTAGTCGAAGGGCTGCGAGAAAACGGTTTCGATGTAATCACCAGCGCGGGCGAGCCTGAAGAGAACAAGATCGGCAGCAACTGCGGCCTCTTTATTCGCAGACCTCTTCAGGGCTCAAAGGGTAACCCTGAGATATATTCTTCAGTTAAGTCCAACACCAATTCACAGAAATCGTGAATCCCTTAGCATTAACGGGAATACAGCACTTCTGCTAGCAACGCTATTATGACGTTTGGCTGGTCTGAATCTCGATCTCTGATGCAAATGATTTTTGCCAGTCCTCCGATCTTTGACTGCAGCGAAGAAGCTAACGGTATGCCAGAAAAGCGCACCCCCTGAAACTCAGTTACTCTTTCTTACTTCCGATGCTTTTGAAAGCTTGCTTGATATGATAGCAAAAACCCTTCTTCTCAGGTGTTGAGTGGTATCTTGCAACGTGAGAACTTAACAGCGCGGAAAGTGAGTCAATGCTTCTTGAGAGTTTTTCGATTCTCTGCTCCATCTCTTCAAGTTTCTTTGAGTCCAATTCGTCACCCTCTCTTATTGTTTCAATTGCTTCTTTAAGAGATAGTCCTTTGCTGTGAATCGCATCGAGCCTTGAGACTAACTCAGGACTTTCAAGCGGAAAGTGTTTTTCGCCCTCAATAGTCTTGGATAAGCAGATACCTGATTTCTCCAATTTATCCAGGTACTCTTCCGTTCTGTCAACAGGCAACCCGGATCTTTCGCTCACCTTCTGGAGAGTCAAGAAGTTGATGTCAGCAGGATGACCTTCATTGCCTATTCCTTCCTTGATAGACTCATCTTCACTTCTCTTCACATCGGCCATATTGGCATCATTAGATGCTTGTGAAGCGCTCTCGTGCTCGAAGATAATCTTCTTGATCCGCTCCTCCGGGAATTCAGTGCCGATTACTCCTTTGAGTCTCTCGTAGAGAGCAATCATTCCCAGCAAGTCTGTCTTAAGTGTTTCATCTCCTGGTACCATTCCCTTCTCATACTTCTTTCCGTAAATGTGACCCAACTCGTAAGCGACTCCCAGTTCTCAATCTGTTCCCAGGGTTATGCTATCGTAGTCGAAGCTCTCTTCCTGCCCCAGCACTTTTCTATAGGCTTCCGCCGCTATAGAAATCTTTTGCTTTGACTCTGCGCCGAACGTTTCCTTAAAGAATAACCAGCCTTGATTCAGCGAGAGATAGACGGCCGACATGTCTGCAGTAAAAATGTACATCACGAAATAACCCTCTGTAGGAGATTCTGTTATGTCTTTGTCGAAAACACCTATCCAGGGAATCTCTGCCCACTGCCCCTGTCCGGGGGACGCAGATACCTTGAACCTATCAGGATACTCCGAGTCCACCATTTCCTGAACCATGGCGCTAACATCACTTCTCAGAAAGTGTGCAAGCTTGTTCTGTGCAAACTCTTTGTGCTTTTCGATGAGATACTTATTGAGGATTCGGTTGATAGCTTCCCGCGTAAGCCCTCCTTACGATAACTGCCCACGCATGGAACAATAACGTTTGAAGAGACTATCCGGCTAACTAGAGCCTACACCACAACTGTTCCGATTCCTAATGAAAATTGGACTCCCTAGAACAACCTCCCTATGGGAGTAAACGCTTTCCTTTGTTCCCCCCCTAATAGTGTCCTAACTACAAGGGTAGGTAATTCCGGGGGAAGTTGCAATGGCTCTTGCATTAACAGGGAATTTTCCCTGCAATTGCAGGGAATCACTCTCTGCAATTACCGGTACTTATATTCTGCAGCAAACAAATTCCAAAGAGCTTGAGAGGCGGAGCAATCATCCGAGGGCTGAAGATCAATATCCAATGGATTAAAAAGAAGTGTTCCCTCGAAAAAGAGATTCGTGAGACCTCTGGAGGAAGCTTCCTCCCAATATGAGCATAAGAACTACTGTTCACTTCAGTGATCTCTAGTCGGTAGAAAAGCGCTTTCCTATTTAAGGATAGACTCTGCTTAACTGAGAAGGTTGATTTAGCAGGGCTGGGGTAGATCAATTAATCCAGCGATTTGTTTTTTTTCACATTTCTTCATCTCTTTGCATAACGCTGGAAAACGAACGATGATTAATTTATTGTGTTCTACTACACATGCTAGAGGTGGTATATGGATAGAGAGACAGTAAAGGTGACCCTCCTGGCGGAGGCACTGGAGATGAGCAGGAATTCCTATATTGAATATCGTACTCTCGAAGGGCTTGAGTCGTTCTTTGAAAGAAGCACAGCAATCGAGCTTGCGAAGGGACTTAAGGATGGATTCTTTCTGGACATGCCCCTGGAAAAGATAATGAGCAACGGATTCTTCAGGGGTTATCTTGCCGGTCTTATGCTTTCAGACAAGACTACTTCACATGTTGTCAAGGAGCAGATAGCCGACATCCTTCTCGAAGATCTTCTTCGCACCCTGAATGAGGCAGAGGAAACTTCACCCGGTCAAGAAGAGAATTATCAGTCAACAAGAGACTTGAAGAAGAGATTCTTTTCCCTATTCGAAGAGAAAGACCGCGAAGAATCTAGAGGACTTGTAAGAGAGAATCTCTCGCTTTTCAGACATTTCGTGAATAGTGAGCATTATATTCCTATTTACCTTTGGGGTAATGAATTGACGACTTTCATTTGCGAAAACTTAGATGCTGAGCAGTTCGAGGGCTCCTTAAAGGAAGACCTGAGAAAGATTGTTCCTTCTGTACTGGCATCATACTCGATGCCCGATACTATGGGTTCGTCAGTAGGACTTAGATTACCGTCTGTTGAGAGTTATTTGAGCTCGCAGTTCCCGATTCTGGCTATGATAAGGAATCGAAAACTGAATCTGGATCAGGTGACTGAGTTCATCAAGAGCCTGTCTCACATTATGTTTGGGGATATCTTGTTGGCGCCGGTTAGCATGGCAGCAGGTGGAAAGACTGAAGAAAAAGCAAGGGCGAAACTGATTATCAATAAGATGTTCGCTTCGATGAGTGATTCTGAACTCGGTATTATGTTGAATTCCTCCAGCTACGAGTCGAGAGACGGTTTTCTTTACGAAGTTGTCGTGTGCAATGATTTCAGCAAACTTTTCGATAGACTGAAGAACATTTGGAAAGGGATAGAAAAGAAGGCTTCCCTGTTCTCCAATATGGCTATTGCAAGCGCTCTCCTGGACAAGGATGAGGCTACTGATTGTGTGGGAGAGTATGTCGCATATCTGAAGACGCTGGAGCCAACAATCCCAGTTGTACGATCGGGACTCTTGTTATGCATGAAATACGACTTTGAAGACGAGGAGCTCTTCAGCAAGAAGTTTTCTGAGATAACAGATGAGAAACCAGATCCGCCTTTGATCCTATCTCTTCTTCGGGATTCTTTCGGTGATCTTGATGTGATCTATAAACATATGGCAGACGAGTATTCTCATAGAACGGCGATTGATGGTGTAATTTCGAACTTGAAATCGATTAAGGAACCTAATTTCATTTCGTTCGAGAAGACCGGCAGTCTTGAGTATTCAAGAGTGCCAATGTATACGCTGATAAACTCAGCGATAAGTCAGAACGATATCGATCATGCATTCGATACCATGGTAGCTTACTGCAAGAAGTACCGGTTCAACTTCGAGTTCATGAATACACTTCTCTTCCTTTCCACAAGAGAAAATGACGAACTGAAGAAGCTCCTTCACGTTGTGGGCGAGCTCGCTTTGAACGTCCTTCACGATATCGTTGAAAAGGATAAGTGGGCATCACTTATAGAGAACGAAGAGAGTCCATCCAACACCGAACTCCTGCAAGTCATCGAACATTATGTGGATAGCTTGATCGACCGGAAGGATTACGGGGAAGCACTGAGGGTTATCGAAGAAGTCTTCCCCCTTGTCGGCCCGGATGATTACGACTACCTCTTGGCGAGCAAATTACTTGTGTGCTGGAGAATGAAAATGTTCGATGAATTAGCCAAAACAATGGAGTTTAAGAACCACAGTGGCCATCCGAAGGCTCTTGCAGTATTGGCGCTGAAGAACTATGCCTACAGGGAGCTAGACATAGCGGAACAGATTCTTCTGAACATTCTTCGCCACTGCCCTGACTTTATCAAGTATCTTCTGGAGGAAGAAGGAAACGATAAGAAGGACTTCGAGAAAGCAGAAAGAGGCAACCTCACTAGTCAGAAAAGAGTCGATTCGCTGACTCTTGCAGAAGAGTTCAGAGGGGACTGGCTCAACCTGAGGGGAGGAAAGGAATGGCTTAAAAAAGTGCAGAAGGTTTTTGATGAAGTGAGGAGTAGTAATACGCCGAGGAACCTTGACTCTTCTAGCTGCTAATGACTTAAAACAATGGAGTTCCCGAAAGTGCCATCCAAAAAGAGGGAAGCGATGAGCAAATCTCATTGCCCGTCGCAGCTGAACCTGCCTCAGCTGAAAGCGAGACTGGCCTTTGCGAAGTAAAGACTGGCCACCGAAGGTGACTGGCTTGTCATTATTGTCACGTTAACACAAGCGAATAATGGAGTCCTCAGAAGAGGCATCATGGATTGCTGTAGATCTTTTCTCCCGGCTTCAGCGAATGAACTAGCCAGACATTTCCTCCTATCACGCAGTTGTCTCCGACTACGGTATTCCCTCCAAGGACCGTAGCTCCTGCGTATATGACGACGTGATTACCAATATCGGGATGGCGTTTTATCCCTTTGATCGGATTGCCGTTTTCGTCGAGTTCGAAGCTCTTGGCCCCAAGCGTGACTCCTTGATAAATCTTGACATGGTGTCCTATCGTGCAGGTTTCTCCTATTACAACACCGGTGCCGTGATCTATGAAGAAGTGCGTCCCTATTGTCGCACCGGGATGAATATCTATTCCAGTCTTCTGATGAGCATATTCTGTCATTATTCTGGGAATCAGCGGGACCTCAAGCTTGTAAAGAATGTGGGCAAGCCTGTACGTGCTTATCGCCTCGTAGGCCGGATAAGCAATCATGATTTCTTCAATCGACTGAGCCGCAGGATCTCCTTCGAACGCGGCTCTCACGTCTTTAACAAGAGCCACAGCAATCGATGGTAACTCAGCCAGAAATTCCTTGACAACTCTCTCTGCTCCTTTTTCTCCCAGTTCAGGCCGAATCTCCATAATCATTTCCCCTAGAATATTCAAAGCCTCCGATAGTATCTCTTGGCCGTCAACGATTTGCGTATGTGAAAGCTGCGGACAGAAGGTTTTTCTAACAAGATGAATTAGCTCTATCGTCTTAAGCTTAATATGCCCAAGCGAGTACGACTTCGATGAGCAATGAGTCTTGGCAATTTCCTCGTATACTCCACTTATTCTGAGTGATATCTCACTAAAATCACTATTCACGTAGACTGTCTCCCTTCAGGTTCGGTTACTGAGTCTCTTCCGTTCAAGTATAGTCGAATCAAGCCAAGATATCATTGCCCTATTTGAAAGCGCTGTCGTCGGCTGTCTTCTCAAACTTGTCACTGGTTAACGGGAGGCTAGAGATTAGTCTGCATGTTTTTTCTTCTTTACAAGATTGTTAGAAGATGAGTTTGCATGAGCCTTTTGCTCGCGCTGTCAATTGGGTAGGATGAAAGTGGGGATGCGATGTATTTTGCCTTCTTTAGATCCTTCGACCTTCTTATCAGTCATTTCCAATCCTTCAAGGGGGTTTTTACGTGAAAAAGAATAGACGCAGAGCGGAAATACTCATGGCATTACTGAACAGGTTCTGACTGTATCTCTCTAGTAAAAAGAGGCCGATTGTTCGAGAAAGAGTGAAGCTGCTCATCAAGCGTAGACAATTGATCATCTGAAGGACCCTTGTAGTGACTCATACTTCTATGACGAACGAAGCGTTCTTCGCATGAGAATAATTCTATAGAGACTATGAAGGAGATTTGTGGATCGTTATTCCACGAAATTCCTGCCTTCTGTGGAGTCATACTCCGCGAACTCTTAGCGCAGCGGTTGTCCTGTAAATCCTTCGCTTTTGTGTGGCGGTTGACTTATAATCTTTCATCGCAATCATTCGGCAAACGGCGCCAGGTTGTTTGGTGAGCATGAATATCGGCTCAGGGAGATGGAGTTCTTGAACAAAACCAGTCTAGAAAGGGTGAAAGTCGAAACAAGTGAGCTGGATAGGCGTGTGAAAAACTACTCTGAGAGAGCCGATGACGGCACCGTAAATGTCAAGGTGGAAGACAAATCATTTGGAAAGCATGATGCTGAAAAGCTTATCGAATTACTTGAAGAGAGGACCAGGTACCTTCCATTGAGAAGAGGCTTAAGTGTTTCAATCGAAGGAACTGAATCAGAGATGAAAGAGTTTTTTCCGAGGGTCAGAGATTCTCTTGTTCCGCTAGTCTACTACATTGATCTTGATCTGAAAAGACTGGCAAGATTAAGTGTCATTCTTATTGTAGTCGGCATGCTGGCCATGGGCATTGCTTCGATTCTTACGGAATTATCATTTAACGCGTACGCTCTTCACGAAATTCTGGTCATTGCGAGTTGGGTTTTCATCTGGGCTGCCGTTGAAACCTTCTTCTTCGAAAGAAGAAAGTTGAAGAACAGAAAACACCATTTTCAACGGATCTACTCAGCAGAGTTTACAACGGCTAATCAAAGGGGAAGTACCGCAACTCTAGATTAGCTTCAGCAGTAATACGTTATCGCTAGGAGGCGAATTCAGTGGCTAAGAAAATGCCAGTTGTTTACTGGGAAATCAACGCACTAGATGGGGAGTCACTTTCGGAATTCTATGAGGAAGTTTTCGAATGGGAAACAGAAGTTAGCGATACGAAATTCCATTCATTCAAGAGCGGAGACCCTAAAGGAATAAACGGAGGCATATTCACGGGCAAAGGGACTCTTCCGACTCACAGGGCTCTATATATCGAAGTCGAGGATATGGATGAGATCATTGAAAGAGTCAAAAATCAGGGACAGGAAATACTCCAGGGGCCGTTCGAATCTGGGAATAATATCCTTGCATTCTTTACAGATCCAGAAGGCCATATGATCGGCCTGATACAGAGGAAGTAGGGGAAAGCACGATAGTTGCTGCGACACCGGCTTGTATAATATTTGTTTTGCTCGTTTTCTTTAAAGATTTTAGTACAAGAATTGAGCCTGTAGAGGTAGAGACAGATCACTTAAGGCCGCCGTCATTGCGAAGCCGTCGATGATAATCGAGAATAAGTATATTGAGGGGATCTGAATAATGGAGTCTGTTGTCCCCTAAAATAGGAGGAAAGCCATGAAAACGTGTCTTATCTTTCTCTTGCTGTTTTTCTTCTCTGTTCTCAGCTTTGCTAACTCAGTCTATTCTGCGGAGCTGCAAAGCAATTCTCTTGCCGAGCTAAACAAGGCGTACAACATGGCGATAGATAATCTTGCAAAAAAAGCAGGGATACTGGCATCCGGAGCAGATCACTTCGTGTCTGCTCTCTATTCAAACGACCCCCTATTGCTCCGCTTCAGGGAAGAAGTCGCAGTATCTACTACGAACATAAACGATGCAAGAAGCAAGGGTGTTTCCGATGAAGAGATGTCCAGTCTCTTACTGGCTTATCAGCAGGCGAAGCTGAGAGAGAACAAGCAGCTTATGGCTATTGCCGAGTCTTCGCTGTACAGCTCCATGGACTATGCTCTGGCAGAAGGCTTAAAGGGCTCTATTGAAACTGCTCATAAAGTGATTTCAGACTTTCTTGCCAACTGGAAGACAATCCTAGAGCCTATATTGAAAGGCGATTTCAAGGGAGTATTCAAGAATGCAATTCTGCAGCTTATCGACTCAACATACAAGATTACTTTCATAGACTACGTGAAAAGCAGTTGCGGCGCCACAGACAAGATCGCAACTTTCTGGTGGAAGTCTTACTTCGTCGATCCGTTTTCAATTTCCGAAGAAAAGAAGTTCATGGATGAAATCCTGACAAGTGCTTCGGACGAGCTCAAAGAAAAGCTGAAGGAGAAGCTGACGGAAAGGGTGAAGCTTGAGATTCTTAAGAAGGGAGAGGCTTTAACCGAAGAAGCTATTGAGGGAATGGTGAAGGAGAAGGCCGAAGGTATTCTAAAGAATATTGTTGAAACGCCTTCTCTTGTTGTCGAGCTCTTCACAAAGTACTACAATGTCGTCTACTTCCAGCTGATGTTTAACAGGCTGGCAGTAAACGAGGTTGCTTTTCTAAAGGAAATCAGAAGAGTTGTCGGTAACGACAGTTCAGAGATAGATAAGTGCTACTTCGACAAAGCTTACTTCCTGGCAACACGCCGAGCAAAGAATGCAGGCAAGACAGACCCAGTTACCGAAAAAATGAAAGATTCGAAGATTGAGGAAAGCGATGGAAAAACCCTTCCGAACGAGGTTCTCAATAAGGTTCCAGAAGTTGTGGAGAAAGAGGATCCGTTCATAGAGCTGACCGTTGTTCAAACAATCGAGGCCGAAATTATCGAGATGGCCTCTCGATTTACGGCTGATAGTATTCCCTCTCCCGATCATTCCACTGCTGTGATTGAAGAGTTGTTCTACAGATTGAATAGGGATGAAATTACTCTTTTGCTTTTCAATCAGGAGATTCACAGTGTTGCAGCTCAGTACGCAGCCGCTTCTGCGAGATCTGGTGCAAACCTGAAGGCAGAATTGGATTCGCAGAGAGAGAAAGGCCAAATAAGCGAGAGTGAATACATTGACCGAAACAAGGAAATCGAAAGAGAGGCTTCAAAGCAAAATGAGAAGTTGAGTTCGACTATTGCAGGCTTTCGTGAGGAGATCGAGAATGCAAGGTTCAAATTCAGAGAAGAGTTCTACACTCTTTTCCACACAGTTGATTTAAAGGAAGAGATTATCAAGATAAACTCCGAGATGACCGATGAGATCAGAGGGTTTCTCCAGGTTTATTTGCAAAAGACCAGCATCCATCTTGGAAACACATATTTCCCAAGTTTCAATGACTTGATCAAGGCTTTCAGTAATCAAGAAAATGGATTTGGGAATGATTTCTTGAAGAGACTTCGCTCCGATTCGCCCGAGATTGTCCTTCTTGAAAGCGGTTGGATTCTTGAAGGTCTTTACGCGATTTGGACAAAAGAAAGAGAACTCACAAATGACCTTCTAGACAGAGCAATTGAAATAGACACGGAGCTTGATAATTTGTTCATCAGTGTGCCGAAGTTTCACTATTCAGACGGCTCTGGACTCCATGAGTTTTCTCGGGAAGTCAGTGCTTTCGATTCTTACAGAATCGCCCTTTTGAACAGGAATCAGTCTCTTCAAGAAAATGGCTCCTCCCTTTCTGAGTGGAGCTATCTCCTGGATGAAAAGAATAGCAAGACTTACAAATATCTTGAGGCTTATCTCGTACTTCAGCGCGAAAAGCTGGAGATTTTCAAGATTCTATCAGCTATGGTGAGAAGAGATTTCATTGAGCTTGAAGAGAACTACCTTGAAAAATGGACCGAGAGAATACAGAGCATGGTTCAGACAATTGCCGACCTGTGGTCCGAAGAGATCACGGCTGACCTGGCTCAAAACAAACTGAGAGAAGCTGCGGCAATTACAGATTCCGTCGATGAGTTGTATGCTTACTGGGTCGAGCTTAGGGACGAGCTATTCCTCCTGAAGAGAGAGATGGAGTATATACAACGCCACGGAGTTCCTTCACTGGACATCCCTAATGAGAGCTCGGAAGGCGAACTCTTGAGAAACCTGATCTCCAGAAATGAAGAACTCAAGCTCGTCGCGAGCCTCAGAATTTCAGATTTTGAGTCGGCCGATCTAGAAGACGCAAGATATGATCTGAAATCGAGAGTGGAAGCTTTCACCGAGATGATTCTCGATTTTGAAGCCAATCCGAATAGTACGATTGCAGGCAGTCCAGCTTACAGCATACGTTACTCGATACAGAACGCCTCAATTCAGAAGTCAGGAATCGCCTTCCCTCTCACTCTAGATGACCCTCTTGTAATTGGCCTTGCAGCAGGGGATCTCAATAGCTCCTTGGGACTCTGCGAAGAATTCATGGATTTCCTGGAAATGGTTGAAAAAAGAAAAGCAGCTTCTGAAGCAGCTGAGGAGTACCTCAATCAACGTTTAGATAGTATTGAAGCATCTCTGGCAAAAGTCGAAAGTGAAGGCAATTTTGTAACTGCGGAGGGAAAGAAAGAACTAATCGACTCCCTTGACAAGGCCGTCGAGGAGGCAACAGAGGTCTTCAGAAGCTATGGTTTCATGTACACGAGATGGTCAAATCAAAGAGAGCTTCAGCTGAGAGACAGAGTCGATAACCTTGTTATAAAAAATCAAAGCGACTCAGCTCACCTTGGAGGACCTGCTGAGGTATTTGAAGTTGTGGAAAGACCGACTGACATGATAAGAGGAGAGTTGATCTGGCTTGATGTGACATCGAATGGCTATCCCTCTCAAAGGTTTAGACTGTCCGCCGATAGAAATAGGCTAATGATAGAGATGAGGCCGGGTAGTGATCCTTCTACGAGATTCAGGATACTCGATCTTTCGACAGGTGAATTCGAGATCTTTCCTCTTCCGGCTGAGGCATTGGAGATTGTTTCAACTGAACGGTATAGATTCGACTGGGACTCGGATGGAAGACTCTTGATTTTTTCTTATGCTGGAAATGTCATCGTCATTGGTGCTTCGGGAGACTTTGAGGAGTTTTCTTACAACGCGATCGAAGGAACGGAGTTCTTCGATCATGATTACTCCGGAAGGTATGGACTGTTTCGCGAACCGAGAGGGCAATTGTATGTGCTCGACAACGAGGTACAATCCAGAATGCTGATCGGAATAACATACTCGACTTATACTCTGCAATGGCTTCAAGGAGAGGGGACGGTTTTCTTTGTGGATGAGAATAATGAAATAGAATTATTCAGCACATCGAACGAAACTGCCTCTAAGCCGGGAACTGTCTTTACCGCTTCTTCTTGCGCGGTCCTCCCCGGTGGCGAATGGCTCGTTTATGGAGATGCCTTCGAATTGAAGGCAATGAGACTGGATGGATCAGAAACAATCCGGTTGCTTGAAGTTTCTGAATCGAGTGAAATTCTTATCGCAGGGACGTTTCCTTTACGAGGAAATTCTTTCCTTCTCTTGTGGATGAAGCACGGAGAAGAATTCGACTACGCCGTTCAAGTTTGCAGCACATACTGATTGCCAAGGTTACGAGAATGCTCTTGATGCCTCAGGATTTTTCGCAATCTATTCTTGCCAAGAGATTCATTTGCATTAGAAGGAAATGCGGACGTGGTAAATGAAATAACTCTGCCTTAGTAAAGCATGAGAGCCACGACAACTGGACTATAGAGTGGCAGCTGCTCAAATAACCTGAAAGAAAGATATTTGTCTTATCGTCTTTTTTCTGGGGGTGTATACTGAAATTGAAACCAAATCCTTATGTGAGGGGTGACTGTATTGAAAGTTACGAGGAGAGCTTCTCTGGCCGTAGTTCTGGTCTTGCTTCTTGGCACCATGCTTCTGGCGGCCGGAACCGAGTACACTGTTGTAAAGGGAGACACTCTATGGGAGATTGCAGAGGCCTATGATGTCGACTGGAAGGAAATCGCCGAGCTCAACGGAATCACTGATGAGTTTGCACTGCAGGTGGGAACGGTATTGAAGATTCCTGCGGCGTATACGGAAATATCGGTCATGATTCCCAATATCGATCATGATATTCCCGCCGTTATCTGCATCCCTGAAGGCGATGGACCATTTCCTATAGTCGTCATGCTTCATGGAACCGGCTCTGACAAGAGCGAAGCCGGCGGAGGCTACCTACTTGCAGCTCCTGCTCTGGCAGAGGCAGGTATTGCCAGTGTCCGCTTCGACTTCATTGGAAACGGCGAGAGTACCGCAGACTATATCGACTACAACTTCACATCGGCTGTGGACGATACAAACATCGCCTTCGCTTACGCAGCAAGTCTTCCGAGAATAGACGGCCATCGAGCAGGAATAATGGGTTGGAGCCAGGGAGGAACAATCGCTTTGCTCGCTGCAGGACAGAATCCGGCTTACAAATCGGTGCTTTGCTGGGCAGGTGCTCCGGACCTATCAGGAGTTGGAAGCTTGGAGGCATATGAGATAGCAAAGCAAAATGGTTACTATGAACTCACTTTTGAATGGAGAACTCCTCTTAAACTCGGGCTTCAGTGGTTCGATGAAGTTTATGGCACTGACGTGTTACAGGTCTTCTCTAACTCCACAGCGCCAGTACTAGCAATCAATGGTGCTCTAGATACAGTAGTTGATCCTGTAAATGCTCAGAGAATTGTCGATGCATCAAGAAGCAATGAGTCAGAAGTTCTTCTTATAGAAGGCGCGGACCATACGTTCAACATTTTCACGGGGGACACGACAGCCTTTGATCAGTTGATCGGGGCCACCGTAGATTGGTTCGTCAAAACACTTTAGAGATCGCCTGAAAAATAGAGACTCCATTTTTTGGGAACAAGAGCAGTTCCTCGTTCCGACGCCTCGCGTCCAGGTTCTTGGTCATCAGTTCCAAGTTACAAGTTGCAAGTCGCAGGAACGGTTATCCGTTATCGGTTCACCGTTCTCCGAGCAGAGCTTCAAGACCTATCAAGCTCTTTGGATGATGATCTTAGGTCCTCCCTTGAGGGAGGAGGGCCACGAGGTGGCGGAGGGTGTCTGTTTCAAAGAAGAGCTTGGAGAGCACGAGATGAGGAGAGAGGACAAGAAATAGTCTAGAGGGTTCTCGTCTTCTTGTTGGCTCATCGAACGTCTCGACAGTGCTCTTTCTCGATTGATCTTATCGGAGGACGGCGGACCGTTGACAGACAACGTTGTTTTGAACAGCGCTCAGCGGTTCACCGTTTTTAATCGTATAGCGGATCTTCAGGGCGAGATCCCGTGCAGGTGCATCACGGGATGATCCTAACAAATCCATTTCAGGGTACGCTATACGGGATGACATGAGGGGGAAGAATTTCGGGCGAAACGAATTTGGTGCTTCTTTTCTTGCTCTTACAACAACCAAGAACCTCTCTTACTAGGAGCTTTACGGCGATGAAAGTTTTTTCTGACTTTCAGTCATTTTGGCGTGTACCGGCCAGAACCTCGATCTTTGAAACAATTGCAAGAGACAAGTTGCGAGTTGAATAAGAAACGGTTATCCGTTATCGGTTCGCCGTTCTCCGACAAGAATGAAAAGAGCGGTAAAGGCGTGACTAGGGTCTTGGCTTTTCACAGCGTACAAAGGGTTTTCTGCTCTTAAGCGTCCAGCGGAATTTCTGGCGCAGCGAGCGTCTCTACTGGCTCTTTCTCGATGCTTCTTATTGGTCTCGCAAAGCCGAAACTGGTCTGTGCGAACAGACAGGCTTCAAAATCGCCTCCTGCCGAAGGCAGCCTTGCGTCCGTCGATGTTCTTTCGGCGCCTTGCGTCCCGCCGAAGGCGGCATTGCGTCTAATTTCAGCAGTGACTGACTTTTCACTCGCCTTCTCCGTGAGCGTAGCGAACGTCTCGAAAGTGATCTTTCTCGATTGATCTTTTCAATGAACGGATCCATGCTCTTGGATGGCTTACGGCGGACGTTTCCTCAAAGCGTTCAGCGGCTCTTTACATCCTGTATCGAGTAAAACACGCGCAATTCTGTAGTAATCATGACTATTAAGTTTCAGTATGCAACAAAATATAGCTGCTACTTGATTGCACAATAATCGGTTATTCATGGATATTTGGGCTTCTAGTTTATTCTCGATGGCTGATTCCCTCACGATGGATTTGGTTTTTCTCTTCTTCTCATATAAAGTTAGTTGTGTGCTAGTCTCGCTATGAAACAAAATACTTCTCTTTGCTTATTTGATGAAGCCTACAGTTTTCGACTGAATAGTGCGCGATTCAAGGAGGTGCTTCCAATGGCAAGAACTATGTTAGTTTTGGTGGCTGTCTTATTGGTCTTCTCGTCGGCTTTCGCTTTGATCGAAGCGGAGCTTCTATCTGTGAACACTTCTGGTGTGGACAGAATGCCGTGGGTCTTCGAAAACACGATTTATTTCGCTACCCAGGGCTACAACATCTACCAGGCAACCTGGAATGACGGAAACTGCGGTGAGCCTGAACCGGTGAAGGGAGCTATAAACTCTTCTCAGAACGAGATCAGTCCATGCGTAATTAGAAACAACGATGGCGAACTCGTGATGTACTTCGGTCGATATACTGGTTCAGACAGGGATTACGATTTCTTCAGGTCGGTTTTCGATAAAGAAATGGGCGAATGGGGAGAACCCGAGGTTGTCCTGGAACTGAGCACAGAGACTCAAGACTGGAAGATATGGGTAAATAGCGATGAAACAAAGGCCTACGTCACCACAAAGGGTGCCTTTGGTGGACTAGAACCAACAGGCGTGAGAGACATCTGGGTTTCCGAGAAGGAAAACGGCAAATGGTCTACCCCGACAAGAGTAAATGAAGTCAGTTCAAGTGGCAATGAATGGTCTGTATTCGTCGACCCTGAAGGAAAGATCTGGTTTGATTCATCAAGAGACGATTCCATAGGGGGCTACGACATCTATTTCTACGATCCCTCTACGGGTGAAATTGGTCATCCCGAGATGATGATCAATTCTTTCTACGATGAAAGAAGTTTGTGGACAGATGGCACAATAATAGTGTTCTCGACTGTTGACAGACCCAATGGTATGGGCAGCTACGATCTTTTCATTGCCAAACTAGAATAGAACCTGTCTCTTTTTGCCGAGCCTGTTCATTGTCTTTGATGGTGAGCAGGCTTTGATTCCGATTTCGAGAGGTGATGGCTTTGCATAGTTTGTCCAAGGCGGAAAAGGATGTCTTTTATGAACTCTGGAGGAATGAAGGCGGATTGTCAAGAAAATCCATAGCCAAAGCAACGAATTTGAGCAAAGCTACTATTTCGCGACTCACTCAGCAACTCATTGAAAAGGGCTTTGTTCTGGATAGCCCTCCGGTGCCGTCCACACACAAGGGAAGACCGTATTCGGTGCTGAATGTGAATAACGGAGAGTTGCTTGTCGGCGGAGTTCACATACATTCCAAAACGATGAACATAGTCTTGGGCGATTTGTCAGGCAGAGTTAAGCACGCAAGATCTCTGGATCATTCAAGATATGATGTTCTGGACAAACTGTACGAAATACCTAAGATTATTCGGAACAGCTTCGATGAGAGTATCTCTGCGGTTCTCGTTTTCAGCATCGTGACTCCGGGGATCGTGGATGAATCGACAGGCAATGTCGTGAAGAGCTTCTACACGCAGAGTGAAACGGTAAATCTTAAGAAGCTAAGCGATGAGTGGAAAACAACACTTGAGATAGAGAATGACGCTAACGCCCTGCTGGTTTCAGAAATGCTTCTGGGCTCTATTCCCTTAAGAGACGCATTATATATAGACAGGGAGTTCGGAGCTTCTCTCGTGCTTAACGGAAGGATTTTCAGAGGTCCACATGGCGGAGCAGGAGAATTCGGCCATCTTCAGGTAGACCCTTCCGGTCCCGAATGCTGGTGCGGCAAAAAGGGCTGTGTTGCTGCCTTTTTCGATCCCAAAAACCTTCACGACAGATTCTCCGGGTTGGTGCCGAACGGAAGTCTGAAAATGGACGATCGTTCCTTCTTGCGGTTTCTCAATGAACTATATTCGGAGAACAGCAACGAAGAATACGTGAGAGCCTTTCAACAACTACTTGACAAACTTGCAGCAGCTATCGCAAATGTTGTCGACTTGCTCGGGCTTGAAACGATAGTGCTCAACAGCCGCAATCCTTTCTTCTCCGACAAAGCGGTTGATTATCTTAGAAAGAAAGTGTTCGATATGTCGCTGGGCCACACCGAGCTCGAAATGATGATTCTTAAGGTTACAGAACAGAAGCTTTTGAGAACACCCCTCGCTGTTTCAGTAGGGAGAATACTGGGAGTCTTTTAGGAGGTGCGTTTTATGAGAAAGAGAGTTATGATACTTTTTGTTGCCTCGTTGCTCTTGATTACTTCTGCAATGGCAAAAACAACTATCGTCCACTGGATGCACCATTCACCGAGCAGAGCGATGATTATCATGGAAATGGCTTCAGAGTTCATGAAGGAAAACCCCGATGTAGAAATCAAGGTTCAGACAATACCATATTCAGAGTATAAGACTAAGCTACTTGCTGCTCTGGCAGCGGGAAGTGGGCCAGATGTCGCACAGATTCCAGCCACGGCGATGGAGGAGTTCTTCGGTTATGGATTGATTCAACCAATAAATGCAAGTGTCGCCACGGCGGAAGAGATGAGAGAGAAGTGCATAGAAGCGGCTATTGACAAGCTGATTATCGATGGTCAGCTGTACGGCTTTCCGACAGATGTTCAGACAATTGTTCTCTTCTACAATCCATATCTCTTCGAACAGGCGGGTCTTGACCCCTATAGCCCTCCTCAAAACTGGACCGAACTCCTTGAGTACGCAAAACAGCTGACGATTTGGGAAGGAAACAAGATGGTTCAATCAGGGCTGGGAATTGAAGGCTACGAACCGGTTATTGAGAGTTTCATGAGGCAGGCAGGCGCAACATTCTGGGCAAGCGATGAAGAAAAGAAAGTCGCATACGAAGATGCTCAGCTTGAAGGCCTGAAATTCTTGACTGATGCAGTGCTGAAACATGAAGTATATGTACCGGAATTTGGTTCGAGGTGGACGGGATTCAGACAGATAAAAGAAGCTATGGTGTTCGGACATGGAGCAATGGTCGGTTCTTTCCAGGTCGGCGGGCATCCCGATCTCGAATTCAGAACCGCACTCCCTCCGGCGCACCCCGAGACAGGAAGCAGAAGCTCGGTTTTGACAAGCTGGGCTCTTGTTCTCATGAGCGATTGCAGAACTCCGGAGATCGCTTCGAAGTGGCTTGCTTTTATAAGCTCGCCCGAAGCCCAGAAACTGTGGTTCAAAGATACAGGAGAACTCCCTTCTTATTATAGCGTGATCAATGATCCCGAGTTTGCAGATGATCCTTTGTTGAGCCCGATTCTGGATTCACTGAATTATGCTGTGCCAACGTTCTCTGCCGGTTGGGGAAATCCGGCGGCTCTTCTTAGGGAAACGGCGTACAACAGCATAATCAACAAAGGGGCCGATCCTGAGGAAGCGCTCAAGAAGGCGATAAACGAAATCAACCAGTATCTCGAAGAGACCTTTGGAATATTCTGATCCTAAACCGGGGTCTAGCGGCAAGCCTGATTCGGAGGTCTTTCAATGGTAGAGCTATCAGATAATTCACTGAGTAAAATTTTAATAGCTGCAGGGTTGTTACTAATAATTCTCTCTTTCTTCCTGCCCTACGCATCGGGAGAAGTTGTGTATAGGGTTGCTGACTTCTCTTTTTGGGGTGCGTTTAACCTCCTGCCCGTCTATATTGTCCTGGTCTGCCTTTTTGCACTGTTCCTTGCGATAGGGAAGATCTCATTTCTTCTTGGAACAGCTGTCTCTTTGCTGGTGCTGAACATCACGATCATCTTCATGAGAACTGAATGGCAGGAGGTTCTAAGATCAAAGTTCTTCCTCGATTTCCTGGGCATTGCCGGTTACGGATGGTGGATCTCTTTGATCGGCAGCGTTGTGGTTCTCGTTGCCGTCGTAAGACTGATTCCGGATAAGAAGAGGGCTCCGTATCTCTTCATTCTGCCGTCCCTGTTTGGAGTCTGCTTTCTTACTTTCTTCCCGGCAATGTTCGCTTTCTTTATCTCGTTTCACAGGTGGAATATCCTCGTGCCGAACAAACCATTCGTGGGGCTTGCGAACTTCAGGAAGGCCTTTACAGACGAGTATTTTCTGAGATCGCTCTGGATAAGCTTTAAGTATGCTCTTGGCGTTATACCCGTGAAAATCGTAATTTCCTTTTTCTTTGCTCTCCTCATATACTCTATCCCGAAGTTCAAGAGCGTATTCAGAGTGATATACTTTCTTCCGGCCGTGACATCGGTTGTTGCGATAAGCGTTATCTGGACATGGATATATCATCCGTATTACGGAGTAGCGAATTATCTCATAGGACTCTTCGGGGCGGAGCCGATAAACTGGCTGGGCAATCCCGAAATAGCCATCTGGTCAGTTGTGTTTGTTTCAGTCTGGAGGTCCGTTGGATACAGCATAATAATCTTCCTGGCCGGGCTGAACAACATACCTAGTATCATTCTGGAAGCCTCGGATATCGACGGAGCAACGCGTTGGCAGAAGGTCAAGAACATCATAATCCCGCTCATGAAGCCCTCTCTTGTTTTTGTGTTCATAACTTCGACGATCGGCGCGATTCAGGTTTTCACGGAGATATACATGATGACGGGAGGAAATGCAGATACGAAAACGGCTGTCTTCTACATCTGGCAGACGGGATTCAATAAGCTACAGATGGGCTATGCTAGTTCAATGTCAATCGTTCTGTTTGCAATAATACTGGTGATTACTCTTGTTCAGATGAGGGTCACAAAGATTTTCAAGGAGGAGTGACCTTGAGATCGAAGAGGAAGAGCAACATAATTGTATATTCTATTTCATATACTCTCTTGATAGCATTTTCAATAATAATGATTATGCCCTTTGTATGGATGATCTTGTCTACATTCAAAGATCAAAGTGAGCTTATGAGATTCCCCCCTAAGTTCCTGCCTGACAGATTCACCCTAAAGAATTACGCCGAAGTATTCAGTTCCGTTCCTTTTTTGAGGTATTACTTGAACAGCATTCTAATAACTACCGTTGCGGTCACTCTCACATTGCTCACATCCAGCCTCGCCGGCTTTGCCTTTGCAAAATACAGGTTCAGAGGAAGAAACTCGATTTTCAAGACTCTGCTCGGCGCGATGATGATTCCTTTTCCTGTTACCATAATCCCGCTGTATATCATGATCTACAATCTGGGGCTCGTAGACACCTACTTGGCTCTGATTATAACGGGTTCAGTAAGCATCTTCGGCGTATTTCTCATGAGGCAATTCATTGTCACTATTCCCGACGACTTGATAGATGCGGCCAGGATAGACGGATGCTCCGAGTTTCAGATCTTTAGAATCATCGTGATTCCAAACATAAGAGCACCACTGTCTGCGCTGGCGATCTTCTCTTTTATGGCGACCTGGAACGCTTTCCTGTGGCCTCTTCTGGTTGTTAACAACGATGAACACAGGACTGTTCAACTCGGAGTACAGTATTTCACCCAGCGTTACGGGGATTTGATGCACCTTCAGATCACGGCCGCCGCAATGGCCGTTATACCGATAGTGGTGCTGTATCTCAAATTGCAGAAGCAATTCATCGAGGGTATTACGATGACCGGTTTGAAGGGCTAGTAGGGGTGGTAATATGAAAAAGCTCTCGACTCTCTTTATGCTTTTAGTATTCTTTTCTTCTGTTTTTCTCTCGCTGGAAAGCAGTAGACCTGAGAATATCGTCATCCTGATTTGTGACGGGATGGGTTTTAACCATCTATACATATCGGAACTGGTAACTGGAGAAGTCATGGGAAGCCACAGTCCCGTAGTCGGTATCGGCAGAAATGAGGCTCTAGATAATCTTGTAACCGACTCGGCTGCCGCCGCAACCGCGTTTTTTTCCGGTGTGAAGACACTGACGGGGTATCTTGGCATGAATGCATTAGGAGAAGAAGTGAAGACGCTGGCGGATATCCTGAAAGACAAGGGTTGGTGGCTCGGCCTGGTTACAAACACACGTTACTACGACGCCACTCCGGCAGCCCTTTACGCTCATGCGCAAAGGAAGGAAACGGATGTAATTACAGACTTTCTAATGGAAAGTCCCCTCGATTTGTTCTTTGCCGGTGGTCTTGAAGAGCTGGGAATCAATCCCTTTACTCAGAAACCGACGCCAAGAAGCAGAATACACGAACTCATAGACAGCGGCTACAGGGTTCTTGGACTGAATTTCGAGGAGATTGGATCTCCGGATTCCGAAATGCTGAAGGGAACCGTTGCCCTTGTAACCATGGGAGACAAAAGCTTTGAGAATGAATTGATTCCCGGTGAGCCCACTCTCTTGGAAATGGTCGAAAGGGCTTTAGCTGTATTCATGCAGGAAGAGAGAAACAAGCTACTCGTCATTGAGGCCGGCAGAATTGACGATGCTTCTCATGTCAACGATTCAGAGGCCGTGCTGGCCGAACTGGCTGCCTTCAGGGACGTACTCTCTTATTTGCTTTCACAGCTCTCTTTGGAAAGCGATCTATTGATCGTGCTTTCAGACCACGAGACCGGAGGAGTCGCGGTGCCTTATGGCAAACCCGATGGTGACTTTTCCTTGAGCTGGTCGAGTAACGACCACACTGCTGCCTATGTGCCTATAATTGCCTACGGCAAAGGATCGCATGTCTTCACGGGATTTTACCATTTGAAGGAGATTCCTCGAAAGATCTGCGGACTATTGGATGTGATTATATGCGCAGAATAGTTTTTTGCTTTATGTTTTCAATATTCCTTGGAGGGACTCTGATGGGAACATCTCTGACTGTCATGACCTACAACATAAGGCACGGATTGGGAATAGACGGTGTCCTGGATTTTTCCAGAGTTGTCGAGACCATAAGGGAAGTAGATCCAGATATTCTTATTCTCAATGAAGTCGATCAGGAAAATCCGAGGAGCGCAGGACTGAGACAGGCAGAGATTATTGCCAAGGAACTCAACATGAGCTACTTCTTCAGTCTGGCGGAGGGCAGGAGCAACTACGGCAACGCTGTTCTCAGTAAATTCCCGATAACGGCCGAATTTGGTTTTGTGCTCCCGAGACCAGAATGGATGCTTGCCGTGGATAGAGGTTGTTCCGCAATCGTCACAGAGATCGAGGGCCGGGAAGTCCTGGTGATGGGCACGCATCTCGGTCTCGGCGGGATCATGGAAATCCAGACGGAACTCAGAAAGATTCTCGAGGTGTATCTTGAGCACGAAGAGATTCCGGCGATTATTGCCGGCGATCTCAACGCCGAGTGGTATGATCTGCAGTACGGTGTCCCCGAGTTTTTTAACCACTTCAATTCGGTGAATCATGCGCTTGACAAGAGTCTTCATACGATACCGGCAGATAGACCGGGCCGGCAGATTGATTATATCTTCGTGAATCACTATTTCGAGATCGTCGATGCGTTCACTGTAGCTTCATACGCTTCGGATCATCTGCCCGTCGTTTCGAGGCTGGTCCTGAAATGAAGAATATCCCTCTCCTCTTCGTTACTATCGATTCGCTTGGTCCGGAGGTGTTGAAGAAGGCCAGGACTCCTTTCCTGGATAGTGTTGCCAAGACTGGTTCCGTGGTGAGGAATATGAGATCGTGTTTTCCTACACTTACCACACCCATGATGAGCACCATATTGACGGGTGTATATCCCGAAAAACACGGCATATACTCCAACACTATCCTGAACAGAGAAGAGATGAGAGTGGAGGGTAGACTCAGAGATCTCAAAAGAGCGCCAATAACCGACTGTTTATACGAAAACAACTACACCATCCTCTCGATACAGCATTTCATGCTTCAGGGAAGAAAGGGAGTGAAGCATGTCCAGGTTGACGGAAACAGAAGCAATGCAATACGGAAGGCGCTAACAAAGGAGAGTAAAGAAAAGAAGTATGACGCTATCTTCTGCCTCTATCAGTCTCTGGATAGTGCGGGGCATAGATACGGACCTCTTCACCACAAGACGATAAGAGAATTGGAAGAGATAGATGGCGAGTTGAAGCTTTTAGCCGACTTTCTTGAAGAGACATTTGGAGAATTCGTTATAGTCATTAGTTCCGATCACTCCATGTCATTGGCCGAAAATCCTACGGATCTTGATCTAGGTGAAGTTATTGCCAGGATCGGTCTCGAAGCCGAACTTGGTAAGGAAGGAAAGAGGGTTTCTAAAGAGACTGACATTCTTATGCTCAAATACCCAACCGTAAACATCTACACTCTGACGGAAAAAGCAATGAATAGGACAGCTCTGCTCGTGGATGCTCTGAGGAAAATCAGCGTAACAGATAGAGTCTATACAAAAGAAGAAATGAAGAAGTTGCACAACCCCGAGTATGCTGACATCGCCTTCTGTTTGAAAAGAGGATATTCAAACTCATTGAAGTCGAGAAGGCCCGGGTCTTTTTTCGGATATCACGGAACTTTCCACGAGGAGCCCTCCGTGTTCATGTTTAGAGATATTCACAAGACAAAGAACTGTGTAGAGAGAGGTACTCTAGTCGACATTACGCCAACAACCCTCGATTTACTTAACATAAAATCATCTGTCGATTTCGATGGAATTTCACTGAAGAAATGAGGTTTGAAAATTGAATCTGACAAAACTTGATTATCATCTGCACACAAGCTATTCAGACGGAGAGATGACTTTTTCCCGGCTTCTTGAAGCTTTGGAAGGCAATGTAAGTGTATGTGGCGTGACTGATCACTTTGAGTTAAACCATCCATCCAGCATAGAATTCACAAAAGACTATCTTGAGGCCTTCGGAGCATTCAAAGAAAGCGCCAGGAGGCTCGGCATCTCCGCTCATCTCGGCGTGGAAACCGGGCTCGGGAAGAGCGGCATACTACTCCCTTTTATGATGGGCGAAATAGAGTACATCATTGCGAGTCTTCACAGAGTTCCGCTAGAGGGAACAAACAGTGAAGATTACTGGCAAGCTTACAAAGGTATCATTGCCGAAAATGCACGAAGAGGAGGCTTTCAGATTCTTGGGCACGTCGAGGGCTATCTCCCGCTTCTACCTCTTCTTGATCACGATCCGGGATTCGACAAGAAGAGGGAGATTGAACGGCAGATCATTCACAAGTACTTCACGTTTGACTGGTACTCGCGATTGGCAAAGGATCTCGAGGCAAACGATATTGCACTCGAAATACATGAGCCATCAAAAACGCCGCGATTAGAAGTTCTGGATATTATGAAACGATCGGGAGTTGCTTTCTCCTACGGAACAGATTCCCACATACCTGAGCAGGTTTCCAAGAGGAGCTATCTGAAAAGAGTCATCCAGGAACTCGATCTGAAGGAAAGTGATTTTCTCGATATCGAGACGATTAACTTGAAAATATAGAGTATTTCGGGAGGAACTTGTATGACAAACGTTGGGATTATCGGTTGTGGAATGATGGGAAAGGTTCATTCCATTGCGTACAGCAGCCTGCAAGACGTCAATGTGAAAGCAGTAGCGAGTCTCTCAAGGGAACAGACTCTGGAATGTGCAAGACTCACCTCTTCAAAAGCATCCACTGTGGAGGAGATACTCACCGATGACGAAATAGAGGTAGTCAGTATCTGTACACCTACGGATACACACAGGGATCTTGTGGTGGAAGCAGCAAGAAACAGGAAGCATGTTTTCTGCGAAAAACCAATAGCTCGTACTCTCAAAGACGCTCTAGAAATGGTTGAGGTTTGCAAGCAAAACAGCGTTCTGCTGGGTGTGAATCATGTAGTGAGATTCTTTGACTCTTACTCTAGGGCAAAGAGCCTTATGGAAGACGGAGCGATAGGCACGGTGGTCATGGCAAGGATGTATCGCGGTGGTGTCTTTCCAAAGCACGGCTGGAACAATTGGTTCGACGAACTCGCTAGAAGCGGCGGAGTTCTTCTTGATCTTTCCATTCACGACTTCGACTTCTTGAGAACGGTCCTGGGAAAAGTAGAGTCCATAACCGCAAGAAGCGTGAAAAACACTCCTTCTCATCCAGGCAGAAACAGAGACCATGCCATAGCTGTCGTCAAATTCGCAAACGGTTCGCTGGCACATGTCGAGGGCAGCTGGGCAGAGCCGGAAAACGCTCCTTCGAAATTCACAACTTCTTTCGAATTCGTGGGTAGAGATGGAATGATAACCTACGACAGCGATGAGGATTTCACTATTAGGGTGCAGACTGCGTCTAAGGATCTCCCGTCTTTCTCAAAGAGCACCCCCACAGCCAATGATCCTTATGGATTACACATACAGAAGTTCATAGAAGCGGTGAAAGAAGAAAGAAAGGTTCCCGTTGATGGTAATGAGGCTATTGAGGCGTTGAAGATCTCGCTGGCCGCCAACCGATCTGCAGAAAGCGGGAGACCTGTGAAGCTCCTGGAGGTGGTGTAGGTGTTCAGGATTGGGGTTCTTGGAATAGCCCACACGCACGGATACAGCTATATAAGGCAGATTCAGTCTCTCTCAGAAACAAGCATTACGGGTGTATTTGATCAAGATTCTTCTAGAAGCGCAAAGACCTCGAATCTCTTCGGCATAGAACGCTTTGACGATCCTCTGAAGCTAATTGAAAACTCGGATGGGGTCGTAGTTACTTCCGAAAACTCATTCCATAAGCAATATGCGGAGCTTGCAATGATTAATGGCAAACACGTGCTGTGTGAAAAACCCATTGCCACAACTGAAGAAGACGCGAGATCGATGCTGCAGACGGCGAGAGAAAACAACGTCGTCCTTCAGATGGCCTTCCCCGTTAGATACGCTCCGTCGATTCAGCAGGCAAAGAAGGAAATAGAAACCGGCAGGCTCGGCAGAATCCTCTCGGTCTCGGCTACAAATCATGGAAGAATGCCCGGAGGATGGTTCGTGGATGAGAAGCTTTCCGGCGGAGGGGCGGTTATGGATCATACCGTTCACGTTGTGGATATTATCCGCTGGCTACTAGATGTTGAGATTGAAGAGGTATCGGCCGAATACGCCAGACTCATCTACGACATCCCAGTTGAAGACTGTGGCCTCCTCCTGCTAGGTCTTTCTAACGATTCCTTCATGAGTCTCGACTGCAGCTGGTCAAGACCTGAAGCCTATCCTTACTGGGGAGATGTCACTCTCAATCTTGTCGGTACAGACGGTTCGCTCAAGATAAGCGCCTTTGATGCGAAGCTGAGAGTCTTCTCAAACAAGAGAGGAGTCTTCTGGGAGAATTTCGGAGACAGTTTCGACAGAGCGCTGGTTAAGGAATTCGTTGATTCTGTAGTCGAGAAAAGAGAGCCTTTGACCTCAGGAGAAGATGGGCTTGAAGCTCTAAGAGTGGCTCTAGCAGCATATGAAAGCGGAAGAACACATGAACCTATTCAAGTTAATCATTAGCAGCACCCCATTATGAAAGACGACTAAAGGTGGTGAAAACTTTGAAAGGTAAACGAACATTGCTCGTTTTGGCAATCGCACTCATGAGCATCATGACTTTTGGTCAGATAAAAGTGCAGATGTTGCCATTTTGCTCGAGTGGAATAGAGAGGATGCCGTGGCTTCACGACGACATTCTTTACTTCGCCGGGACAAACTACGATATCTACTACACAACGCTTGAAAACGGAGAATGGGCTGAACCACAGTGGCTTCCGGGCGATATCAATACATCGGAGTACGAGATTAACCCCTGTGTGATAGAAAATGACGGAGTGTTGGTTATGTATTTTGGTAGATACTCGGCCGATACTGACTATGATTTCTACAGATCGGTATTTGATGAAGAAAAGGGTGGCTGGGAAGAAGGAACTCTAGTTGCTGAACTCAGCACGGATAAGAAGGAATGGGATATATGGGTGAACTCAGACGAGACTATCGCATATTTCACGTCGGGAGGCACCTTCAACGGAAAGGAGCCTATCGGAGGAAGAGATATTTGGAGATCTGAATCAATCGACGGGAAATGGTCATCGCCAGAGAATCTCAGCTTTCTTAACACCGGCGGCGATGAATGGTCGGTATTCCTTGCTCCTGACGGTTCTATATGGTTTGATTCGGCAAGGGATGACTCAATCGGAGGCTACGATATTTATCGCTGGGACCCTTACACCAGGAGTATAGAGCATCCTAGAGAGCAAATGAATACATTTCTCGACGAAAGAAGTCTGTGGACCGATGGACAGATACTGTATTTTTCGGGATTGAACAGACCTGATGGTGCGGGCAGCTACGACATCTTCACATTATTATCTCCTCAAGAAAGGCAAGTGAAAAAAGAAGCTATTGCCGAAAGCACAGACCCGATAACCGTTACTATCAATGATATTCGACAGAGATCCGAAGGTAGGTACTTGTTTCTAGACAACATCGTTGAGGTTGAAGGGATAGCAATGGTTAGTTCAGGCCTCTGGCACGACTCGGCTAATTACTTCGCTCTGACGGACAAGAGCGCCGGTATCCTCATCTATGCTCAAGGTTTCAAGGAGCCGCTCGTAGAAAAAGGTGATCTTGTACGAGTAAAGGGAACACTCACCACGGTCGGCTATACAACAGATGTAAACAGCCTTGTCATAAGACCAGCCTCTCCTGATGATATTGAGATAATCAGAAAAGGAGAGACATTGCCGGATCCTGCGATCATATTTACAGATTCTGCAAAGAGCCAGCTTAGAAATCTCGAAGGTTCGTTGGTGATGATTTTCGGGAAGATAAGCGCCTACGACAATGAAACAATCACCAGGGGATTCTGGTTGACTGGACCGTCAGACCGTGATTTCGACAGCGTATCTTCTGGAATGAGAGTGAAGTTCTATGACTATGCCGGCATAGACATATCTGCTCTTGGCGATGGAAGCTTCGTTGCAGTACAGGGAGTCCTGATCCAGGATAATGAAGGGGAGTTCTATGTCAGACCCACCATTGACGAAGATATTCGTGAACAGACAGAAAACAGGATCTTGTTCTTAACTACAATTACAAGAAAGGACCTACTCACTCCGACAGAGGAAGAACCTGAAACCACAAAGAAAGAAGAGACGAGAGATCTCGTACTTCCTGAGAACGTGGAAGCCATAACTCAGCTGTCATCGTCCGATAATGATTTCTTTTCTTCTAACATTGCTGGGGCGTCAAATGGAAAACAGGTTTTTGCTAGCCTATACAAGGAAAAGGGAACAAGAACCAAAAACTATCCGCCTGCAATCTATGAACTCGTTCAGGGAAACGTGTCAAGCAAGATACCCTTCCCGGGGGAAGCCGAATTCCCTTACCTCAAGGACAATGTGCTGCTCTTTGCAGGAAGAATCTTGCCTGATGATCAAAACGCTGACTGGAAGATATATTCATATGACGCAGCAACCAAAGAAATCAGGACTCTGACATCGGAGTCATATGACCAGATTGAACCCGTAATCTCTCCCAAGAAGGACTTCTTGCTTTACTCGGAAAGAAGAGATGGCAAATGGTTTGTTGTGAAACAGGATTTGTCGTCCAGTGAGAGGACGACTGTCGCTGAGAATGCGAGGTCACCTACATTATCCCCTACAGGTAACGATCTTGCCTTCCAGCACTGGAACGGAAAAGACTGGGACATAGTGGCTTTCAATATGAGAACCGGTAAGACAACTGGAATTCTCAGCAGTTCATTCAACGAATTCTCTCCGGTATGGTCACCCCATGGTACAAAGCTTTCATTTGTTGCCGATTACAGAGGAGAAGTCGAAGTCTTCATCATGGATCTCTTCGACTATACGATTACTGCAGCAACGAAGGACATTTTCTTGACCACGAATCCATTCTGGCTCGATGAAAGTACACTGGGTTTCACAATGAAGACAAATCTCGGATGGAATATCGTTAAGACAAGCACCTCGCTGAAGGAAAAGCCTTCATCTGAGAGCATTTCTGCTGAAGAGAAATTCATCGTTTCTCCGCGATTCGCTTTCCCATATCTCAGTGATAATCGCATTCTTGAGGTAATAACAAAGGAAGGTTATTCACAGCAAAGAGCAAGACTAATGGGCAGAACGGGAAACGCATATGAATTATCGCAGATCGCTGAACACACGTACGTAATTCCAGATCGAATTACTGAAGGTCTTTATTCCCTCGAGGTTCTTGCAGCGAGTTCCGGGGTAGTTTACAGGCAGCTGGAAGAAAATGCTGTCAGAGTAGGGTCTCTTGATGAATCCTTTACCATCGTCCATCTTACCGATCCACATCTCGACCTGCTAAGCAAGCCGGAGAATATGCTCCTGTTCGAGAGACTGCTGAACGAGATCAGGGCAGAGAGCCCCGATCTCATGCTGATAACAGGCGATCTTTCCAGTTCCGCCCTTGCTTACACAACTGACTGGGAATTCATAAAGGAGAAGACCATTGAATATTGTGATTTTCCCGTGTTTATTGTTCCGGGTAATCACGATACACAAAGATCAGGCAGGATAAATGGGATGGAATTGTGGGAAGAGTTATTTGGGCCTTGTTACTACAGCTTCGAGTGGGGTTCATGGCACTTCTTGGGCCTAAATACGGCCGATTCAGAGTATGGATTTGTGAGCGGAGTAGTGTCTGAAGAACAAATGGAATGGATAACAGAAGAATTGAAGAGAATAGGAAGCGAGAAAATCATACTCTTTGGCCATCACAACTTCTACGATGACAGATGGATCTTTTTTGAGGAGACTGAACAGAGACGAGAGCTGCTTGATCTCTTCACTAGGAGCAACGTAGCATTGGCTCTTTTTGGTCATAGACATAGCGATGCGATCGATTATTCACTTAACACTCTTTCACTCACCACGAAGAGGGCAGTGGAAACTGACGGCAAACTGGCATACAGAAGAATAGTTGTAGAAGAAGGACTAATCATCGAACTTGTAGAAGTCGAGCCGAAGGGCTCGTCGATTTTCTAGCAGCTGCAAGTACTACAAGATGCAACTGAAAAGAATGAACGGTTATCCGTAATCGCTTAGCCATTCTCCAACGGAGCGAAAGCGAACCTAGAAAGCGAGAAGACGCTTTGAGTTTGAGATGAAGCTTCGCTTCGAGAAAGACCATATTCGAGACTACGAAGAACAAGGAGAGAAAGCAGATCCCTTGCAATTGCACTGAACAGGAGACCCCAAACAGGAGTATTTTGGGGCAGGCTTTCAGGGCGGGCTCTACGGGATGACCAAAGCGAGCGGATTTAGGAGCAGCTTTACGGGGATGAAAGCCATTTCTCACTTTCAGTAGCTGGCGTGTACCTGGCCAGGATCTCGATCTTTGAAACAGTTGCAAGTGACAAGTTGCGAGTTGAATAAGAAACGGTTATCCGTTATCGGTTCACCGTTCTCCGAGCAGAGCTTCAAGACCTATCAAGCTCTTTGGATGATGATCTTAGGTCCTCCTTGAGGGAGAAGGGCCACGAAGTGGCGGAGGTGTCTGTTTCAAAGAAGAGCATGGAGAGCACAAGAGGAGGAGAGAGTACGAGAAACAGGAGAGAGTTCTTGTCTTCTCGTGAGCGCAGTGAACGTCTCGACAGTGCTCTTTCCTTAAGAAAAAGGTTCTCGGGTTTGCTTTCAAAGTCGGCTCTAAACAGCGTCCAGCGGGGCCTTGATCTTAAGCGCATAGCGGCTCTTCACAGCGTTCAGCGGGGCCTTGATCTTAAGCGCATAGCGGCTCTTCACAGCGTTCAGCGGGTTCACCGCTTTTAAGCGTTCAGCGGTCTCGGTCTTCTCGGAGGACGGCAGACCGTTGACGTACAACGTTGTCTTCGTCAGCGCTCAGCGGGTCCTCATTCTTAAGCGTCCAACGGCTATTTTGCCCGCGAAGCGGAACTGGCCTTTGCGAAGCAAAGACTGGCCAGGCGAAGCCTGACTGGCCACCGAAGGTGACTGGCTTGCGTAAGCAGACTGGCTTTTCTCTCGCTTTCTTGTGAGCGCAGCGAATGTCTCGACAATGCTCTTTCTCGATTGATCTTATCGGAGGACGGGTCCTTGCTCTTGGACGGCTGACGGAGGACTTCTCATCAAATCGTTCAGCGGATCTATGACTCGAGATCCCAATCAGTTGCCCTGAACAGGATCACGTCAGAGCAGGCTCTACGGGATGACAGCCGTTTTTTATGTGATTCTGACATAATAACGGTCAGGATCTCGGTTCTCTCGTGAGCGCAGCGACCGTCTCTACCAGCTCTTTCTCGATGCTTCTTATTGGTCTCGCAAAGCCGAAACTGGTCTGTGCGAACAGACAGGCTTCAAAATCGCCTCCTGCCGAAGGCAGCCTTGCGTCCCCGGATGCTTCTCCGGGCATTGCGACCTGGCGAAGCCAGCCTTGCGTCCGCCGATGTTCTTTCGGCGCCTTGCGTCTAATTCCAGCAGTGACTGACTTTTCACTCGCCTTCTCCGTGAGCGTAGCGAACGTCTCGAAAGTGTTTTTTCTCAATTGAGTCGTCGGACGCCAGATGTTATTTCCCTTGTAAGGCTCACGAAGAACGGTTCTTCACAGCTTCACATTTGTGAAGAGTTCTTCTATACTTTGGCGTCTGCGGATAAGTTTGACATAATCACCATCGACGAGTACTTCTGCGGGCAGCGGCATACCATTGTAATTGTTTGCCATAGAAAAGCCGTAGGCACCGGCGTTTTCGAATACGATTGCCGTACCTGGTATAGGCACTTCGAGCTTCCGGCCTCTTGCAAGTATGTCGCCGCTTTCGCAAAGAGGACCGACAACATCGGCAGTTGCCGTCTTCTTGGTGCCGGAGAGGACTATAACGCCGTGATGAGCATCATATAAGGCAGGTCTTATCAGTGCATTCATCCCTGCATCGGTAACGATAAAGATTTTTTCCGAGGGTTTAACACTCACTACTGAAGTCACGAGGTATCCTGCCGGACCGATGATGAATCTACCCAGCTCTGAAATCAGTTTCCCATTGAAGTCAGAGAACATTCCCGAGACGGCCGCCCGCAACTTTTCTATATCAAGCTCTTCGCCTTCATAGTTAATACCCCAGCCCCCGCCGAGATCGATGTGCTTGAAACCGAATTGCTTAGCACATTCGAGAACTTTGGAATAGGCGTCAACAAATGGTTCTACTTCGGTGATTTGAGATCCAATGTGAAGATGTAGGCCATCGATCCTGTCGGCCACCGTCTCGACCTTTTCGATTGGAACTCCGAATTTGTGGGCTTTGAGTCCTGTCGAGATATGTGGGTGAGTGTGCGCGTCAACATCCGGATTGACTCTTAGAAGCTTCACGACATCTATCCCATCCCATAGAGGCAGTTCCTGCAGCGAGTCGACGCAGACAGTGTCAACACCCTGATTTGTGAAATGCACAATATCTCCATGGGTCTTTCCGTTACCATTCCAGAGAATTCGCTTCATGCCGGCCATTTTCGATGCGAGGAGCTCACCTCTTGAAACAACATCCGCACCAATGCCTTCTTCTGCCATTATCTTTAGAAGAGCGGGATTGCTGTTTGCCTTCAACGCAAAGACTATCTCTGCATCCAGCCCCTCGAAAACCCTCTTTGCTTTGTCGATTCTCTTTCTTATCTTTTCTGCATCGTATACATATAGCGGCGTACCGAATTCACCAGCAAGCTTCTGAAAATCAATCATCTCAACCTCCAAAATTCAGCCTTTCCGTTATCTCATCAATCTCTTCAGACCTGATATTAAGCGCTGGCAAAAACCTTACGCTCCCTCCAGTTACATTGAGCAAGACCTTTCTTTCAAAGGCAAGGCCTTTCACCCCGTTAGGGTTTTCGGTCGTGACTCCTATCATTAGACCCTTACCTCGAACTCCCCTGGCCCAAGGAAGACTCTTGAGGTTTTGCATAAGACGCGCTCCATTTATTCTAACACTTTCGAGAAGGGCTGAATTCATTCTAGACACAACTGAGAGCCCTGCTGCAAGGCTGAGAGGGTTCGGAGCAAATGTTGAGCCGTGATCTCCGAGAGAAAACGGTGATAGCTTTCTGAAGACAGTTGCGCCAAGAGGCAGGCCGCCTCCAACGGCTTTTCCCAGTATTACAATATCCGGTTCCAATCCGTAATTCCGATAGCCAAAGTATTCGCCTGTTCTACAAAGGCCTGACTGAATCTCATCGGCGACCACTAGAAAGCCCTTCTCCTTCCTGAGTACTTCAATCGTTTCGATCAGTTCGGAAGGATACAAGTAGACTCCGCTGTTTCCCTGTATCGATTCTACAAAGACGGCGGCGATTTCATTTTCCTTGACCGATTCAGAAAATGCCTCCGCATTCTTGGGAAGAAAGAGGACGTCGGGGAGAAGCGGTTCGAAAGGCCTTCGCAGTATTTCACTATGTGTCAAAGAGAGAGCGCCGATGGTTCGCCCATGAAAGTTACCTTCAAAGGAAATCATTTTCCCCTTTCTCAACTTCCTTACAGCTTTGATCGCAGCTTCTGTGGCCTCGGTGCCGGAGTTTGAAAAATACACCTCGCCGCTGGAGTTGACAAATTTCAGGAGACTCTCACTAAGCTTTTCGGCATCATCGTCGAGAAAGTAGTTTGATGTGTGAGAATACCTTCCCATCTTCCTGGAGACTGCTTCAATCGTTGCTTCATCCGTATGACCGAAAGCGAGTACTCCTATTCCTGCAAATGTGTCGATGAACTCGCCCCTGTCAGTATTGATTCTTATTCCGTGTGCACTCTTTATCTCGAGAGGAAATGGTGAGTATACGTTTGAAAGCATTGTACTCAGCTCACAATTCGAACTCGTCAAGCAACGCCTTCAGGGCTGTGCTTGCCTGTAATTTCGGTACGAGAACGGAGATCTTTATTTCAGACGTAGTAGTCGCGATTATCCTGACCCCAGCCTTCTGGAGTGCAAGGAAGAAACGGGCGGCTACCCCTGCGCTCGATTTCATGCCGACGCCAACCGTAGATATCTTCGCAACATCTTCATCTATTGCGAGTTCCCAGTTGTCGATATCTACAAGGACGTTTTCTATAGTCCTCTTTATCGCCGCCGGACTGGCCGAGAGAACAGTAAATACAAGGTGTATATGTTCGTTGTCATTCACAATAGATATCATGTCAACGTTGAAATTCGAACCTGCAACGGCCTGAAAGATCTTGCTGACAACATCCGTATTTCCGGGCAATTTGTTTATCGTTATCTTCAGCTGGTTTGTGTCTATCGTAGCACCCGTTACGACAGGCTGTTCCAGCCATTCGGGAAGCCTGCTCACTACTCTGGTTCCTCCTTCTTCGTTGAATGACGACAGGCAAAGGATCTCAACGTTGTACTTCTTTGCTATCTCCACCGATCTCGAGTGAAGGACTCTTGCCCCTAGAGCCGCCATTTCCAGCATTTCGTCATATGTAATGAATTGGAGCTTTCTCGCATCTTTGTGAACCTTGGGATCGCAGGTATAGACTCCGGCGACATCGCTGAATATCTCACATGAGACCCCAGCCTTTGCAGCAATCGCGACAGCAGAAGTATCCGATCCTCCCCGCCCGAGGGTAGTAAGATTCCCATCGCGATCGACACCTTGAAAACCTGTAACGACTATCACATCATAGTTCTCAAGTTCTGCATACATCTTTTCGAGGTTAAGATCTGCGATTCTTGCGTTGCTGAAATCTCCAACGGTGCTTATATCAAGCTGCATTGCGTTGTGCGAGATCGAACGGACACCCATACTAAGAAGAGCTATAGAAAGAAGCGCCGCCGAAACCTGTTCTCCTGTCGCAAGAAGCATCGCAAGCTCCCTCTCATCAGGGACAGGAGTCAGGCTTTCGGCTATGGAAATCAGATCATTGGTTGTCTTTCCCATAGCCGAAACAACAACGATCATCTTTTCGCCGTCATCTACTCGTTTCTTTATTCTTGTTGCAACGTTCATTATTCTCTCTGCATTGGCGACAGAAGAGCCTCCATACTTCTGGACAATCATCTAGCTCTCCCGAATCTCGCGCAGCTCTTTGACGAGGCTGGTTTTACTCGCAGTTTTCTCGTCGAACTGCTTTATCACCCTCGCCGGCATTCCGGCCACAACCGAACGCGGGGGTACATCTTTAGTCACAACCGCTCCCGCTGCAATCACCGAGTGCTCTCCTATCCTTATGCCTTCTAGAACGACCGCATTTGCTCCGACCAGTACGTTATCTTCTATGATTACAGGCGTAGCGCTTGGTGGCTCGACAATTCCGGCAATTACGGCACCGGCTCCTATATGACAGTTGGCACCGATTATCGCACGACCTCCGACAACTACGTTCATGTCTATCATTGTTTCACGACCGATGACAGCTCCAACGTTAATTACGGCTCCCATCATTATCACTGCGTTGTCTCCGATCTCGACCGTTTCTCGGATTATTGCACCTGGTTCTATCCTTGCACGATAATTTTCGAGTTCAGCCAGTGGAAGAGCAGAGTTTCTTGCCCTCACCTCGAGATAGTGAGAGGTTATCTTTTCGGAGTTCGTTTCAAGTATTTCTCTTATCTCTTTCAGGTCACCAAAGATGATGCCGAAATGCCTTCCTCCAATGAACGTGGTGTTTCCAGATCTGAAACCTTCGAGATCACCGCAAAGGTAGCAAACAGAAGGCGTCTTCTTCTTGGAGTCTTTTATCATTTTTATTATCGTTTCTGCATCCATCTGACAACCTCCTCATAGGAGTAGAAACCGTTTTCCCTCTCAGCGCAGAACATTGCAGCCTTCAGTGCACCTATAGCGAAGACTTTGCGAGAGATGACCCTGTGGCTTATCTCTATAACCTCTCCCTCGTTGGCAAAAAACACTGTGTGGTCTCCGGGGATGCCTCCCGTCCGTACAGAATGGATAGGCAGATCCCTCCCTACGGATTCCTTAAGCATGATAGCGGTACCGGAAGGAGCGTCTTTCTTCGCGCTGTGATGGACTTCAATTATCTCTGCTTCAAATTCCTCCAGCAGAGATGAATACTCTTTCAAGATCATTCTCAGTAGGTTTATACCGGTGGAGAAATTGAAACTCTGAACTACCGGGACCTTTTCTGCGAGCCTTCTAAGATCGACAATGTCTGACTGGTTTAGAGCAGTCGTTCCTGTAACGATTCCTGCACCGAATTGATAAGCCATCTCAATTGCGGTCTTCAAAGCTTCGCGATTCGAAAAATCTATTATGATTTCGGGTTCCCCGTGCCTGAATATACCGGTGTCACTAACCTCAAGAGCGAGGTCATGTCCTTTGAAAGTTTCAATGATCTCCTTTCCCATTCTTCCAGAAGAGCCGATTAGTCCATATCTCACAGCACACCACTCTCTTTCATAGCACGTTCCACAACCTTTCGATTCGTGTCGGACAACTCATTGAGAGGAAGGCGAAGTTCGTTTGCGCAATAACCCATTAGGCTTAGCGCATATTTGACGGGTATGGGGTTCGACTCCACAAACAATGCCTTCATGATCGGAAGTAGCTCGAGATGTAAGTCTTTGGCAGTCTTTAGGTCTTCAAGTAGAATGGATCGAATCATCGTTGAAGTCTTCCAGGGTGCGATGTTGGAGATTACCGATATTACACCGTCTCCACCGCTGCAACAGAGGTGAAAGGCCTGATCATCATTTCCCGACAAAACTTTGAACGTGGACTCCCTTTCCTTGAGACTTGAGATAAGATAATCCACCTGATACTGATCTCCGCTTGCTTCCTTTACTCCAACTATATTAGCGAACTCGAGGCACCTCAAGATAGTATCCGGAAGCATGCTGGCTCCGGTTCTTCCGGGAACGTTGTAGATGATTATCGGCCCCTGCACGCGCGTGGCGATCTCTCCGTAATGCCTGTAAAGACCTTCCTGAGTGGGCTTGTTGTAGTAGGGAACAACAACGAGCACACCATCGGCACCATCGTCGAACGCCTTCATCGACAGTTCGATACTCTTCGTAGTCGAATTCGTTCCGGTTCCTACGATAACAGGTATAAGCCCATTCGCTTCCTGCACCGCTATCTTTATCAGCTGAGAGCGTTCGGAATCACCTATCGTCGGAGATTCACCGGTTGTGCCAAGTACTACAAGCGCATCTACCTCGTTTTCCATTTGGAATTGAAGAAATCTTCTGAAGGCCTCGTAATCTACGTTACCGTTCTTAAAGGGCGTTATAACTGCAGTTCCAGTTCCTCTGAACATTTCTCTACACCTCCTCCCAGATATGCGGCACCGTCTCTGAAGGTTACAGTGAGAAGTCCTCCGTTGGCCTGCAAAGCGACCTTGTTATGGCCTGTCTTTCTCGAGTATACCCACGCAACTGAAGTAGCCCCGCTTCCGCAGGCACCCGTCTCTCTTTCGACACCTCGTTCAAAAGTGCGAACTCTTAGATTTCCGGCCTCGATAACGCTATATATGTTAACATTTGAATCATACAGATGTCTGAGTGGAAGAAGAGCACCCCAATCTATGGCTTCTGTGCTGCCTTCCATTACGAGATGAGGAACGCCCACAACTAATATCTCCCCGCGATACTTCTCCTCTTCAAAGGAACCAAGAAAGCGGGGTGGGGGCATCTTCACTGAGACCACGTCTTCCACCAGCCCTGAAATTACCCCTGCATGTGACGAGAATTCAACTGACCCAGAGTTTTCTTTCTCGTGAATGAAATGAACATAGGTTCTTGCTCCATTTCCACAAAAGGCGGCTCTAAGACCGTCACGGTTGAAGTAATCCATGAAGCCGCTTTCCACGAAGATCGCACCATCGCTCTCACCAACATACTTGAGAACGAGCAGACGCTTTTCCTCTTCACTTAAACTTATGTTTCTCGAATCGACTACGAGAAACTTGTTTCCAGTTGCCGAGTAATATGCCCCTTTCATGTCAAGCGCCTCCTATGTGGGTTTTCAGAATCCTAACGGCATTCGTAGCGGCTCCTACCCGGATGTTGTCCGCCACGTTCCAGAGTAGGAAACGATTGCTGTCGAAGCTTCTGAGTCTCGAAACATGGACGAGATCGGAGCCCGCTATTTCGAGCGGAGTGATATGCTCCTCGGAGTAAACTACATGATCAGAACGCTCGATAGTCTCGCGGAGTTCTGTAAGTGAAAATGGTCTGATAGTCTCGCAGAAAACTGATTCAGAATGGCCATGAATAACTGGTACCCTCACCGTTGTAGGCCAAACGGAAATCGAATCGTCTCCGAAGATCTTTCTCGTTTCATTAACCATCTTCACCTCTTCTGAAGAAAACCGGGAATCGAGCAGATCGCCGATCACCGGCACAACATTTCTGTGTATCTGTCTCACAAACACAGAAGGAGTGACTTCTCCTCGTTCCTGATCCTCCAACTCTGCGATTCCCTTGTTCCCCGCCCCCGAAACCGCCTGATATGTGGATACAACAATAGTCCTAATTCCGTAATTCTTATAAACCCCGCTTAGCGAAATAACCATCTGAATGGTTGAGCAGTTTGGATTGGCGATGATTCCCCTGTAGCCTTCGATAAGATGCCCATTGATCTCGGGTACAACAAGCGGAATCTCTTGATTTGCCCTGAAGGCCGAAGAATTGTCTATTACGACTGTTCCCTTTCTTGAGGCAATGGGAGCGAAGCTTTTCGAAACGGATGCCCCAGCCGAAAACAGAGCGTAATCATATCCTTTGTCAAATGAATCTTCGCGAAGCTCTTTGACCTCAAGTCTCGCACCTGCAAAATCTAGATTCTTTCCGGCGCTGCGTCTGGAAGCGAAGAGGTCGATCATTGCCGAAGCCAATCCCTCCTCCTCAAGTTTCTTCAACATCATTCGGCCCACTTCCCCGGTAGCGCCTACTATAGCGAGTCGCACTTAACCACCTCCTGAAAAAGAAAAAGTGCTCCCGAAGAAAACGGGAACACTTCAATGGTTTGAAATAATGTCTTATTCCAAACCCACCGGCTCTCCACGCAATCTTCGTGACAGTCATACAGGTCTTTCCTGTATGCCCAGAAGTCGGTCGCTGGGGCTTCCGCCTTCTTCGGCACCCTCGCCTTTCGATCCGTTCCAATCCCCTGATGAACGTCTACTGATCTTGGGTGCTCCTCCGTTGGGTAACTTCCGATTGATTATATCACGGTGCTCTCGAGACCAACTCGCCCTTTGAAAACATAAGGTTAATTGATCATCTCAATTGAACTTCGCTACTGAACCTCATCTAGCACCAGCTTACTGTAGCCGAGGAGCGCTGACGATATTCGGGCTGCTAGAAGCCTCCGGTTCCGCCTCCACCGCCTCCACCGCCAGAGCCACCGCCGCTGAATCCACCTCCTCCGCCGGAACCACTGCTTGAAGCAGAAGAGGCCGCCCTTGTTACTCCTGTGAAGGAGCTCACGGCATATGCTGTAACGGGATAGTACATGTATGGATGTCTGCTCTGTTCTCTCCAGACATCCTCAGGCACGATCTTGTTTAGATTCTTCCTTACGGTGTCCGCTATGCCGAGTGCGGTTGCGTACACCAGATACTCCTCCCAGAGGATTATTGACTCGGGTGGTTTCTCATTCAGGAGGGAGTAGTCTTCTAAATACTTCTTCAGACCAAGCCATCTTAGATAGAAGAGCCTTCCCTCTTTTGTCCATCTTCCGAAAACGTCTTTCGGCAGGAATATGATGACCCAGCTAACCGTCCAGATCACTCCGTAGAATGCGAGTGAAAAGAGACGCATGGGGGCAAGGTCAGGTTTTGAATAGAAAACAAGAAGGAGCACACATACAACGAGCATCAGGAATGAGTATCCGTTTACTATTGACTTGCCCTTCAAATCTATAAGATGCATTTTACGTACCGTATCGTTGACCTTGCTCTTGTATTTCGAGAATTCGCTTGTGAAAACACGCGCCTTGGACTGCTTCTTCGTCACTTCTTTTTTAACATCGTTGAAGTTAAAAACATCATCCTTGTCGTATTTATCAATGAATTTCAGGAAGGCCGCTTCGGTCGGTCTTAGTTTTGTGTCGTCTCGATTCTTTATTACAATTCCCTCTACCTTGTCTCCCTTCCCCTTCTGAAAATCGATGTATTCCTTTCTGTACAGCTCCATAATCGTGGAGCCAATTCCGTCGTTGTCGACAAACCCGGCTAAGTTCTTGACGGCAGCGTTGATTACGTCTGGAGCATCACCCGTCGGAAGCTCTCTCTCATACTCGGCGAAGTAGCCGATATCTATTTCCTTCCCATGCTTTCTATGAGTCCTAATAAGGACGAACGGAGTGAGCAAGCCGATTACAATCGGGATTATCCACTTTCCAAAGAGGACAACTAGACTAACTTCCCTTTCTGCTTCATCGATGAATTTCCTATCAAATGCTCCACCAAGAGCTATATTCCTCATATTCATTGCATTTGCTTGTTCCTTTGGAATGACTGCCCTAAACTCAACATACGTCATCGGTGGTATATTCGTTGCTTTCAGATCGAAAGTATTTCCACTACGATTGACTTCGACAGGCGGATGCGTGAAGAAGTCAAGAATATCTAGATTCTGAGGAAACACAATCTTCGCGGTAATCTCTCCTACCCAGCTTGCTGTATCTTCACCCCATACCTTTCTGAAAATCTGGGCAATGTCAGTGCCTATCTCCACGGCTCTTCGAATACTGTATTTGTAAGTGACGCTTACTCTCTCTTCTCCCTTGACTGGGGTAACGCTCGAAGAATTGTAAGGAACGAACCATACCCTAACTGATCGTGACGACTCGCTGCCCATAGACTCAATATACTTGATCTCTTTGCCAACAGCTGTTACCTCAATTGAGCTATACAGACTTCCGGCTCTGTCTGCAGGAAGCTCTCTATACACTCCTCTATAAGCTTTGTTGAACACGTAGTCTATGGTCTCCGTTACCGTAAGCAGACCGTTCTGATCAATCTCCATCAAGACATTTACTTTTTCTACCGACGTTATTGCTGAGAAAGACTCTCCAATTCCATCGCTGAAGATGAACACTGCTACTCCCCAGCTAATCAGGCCCAGAACAATTCCAGCAATGACTCTGACGACTATCTTCTTCACTTACTGCCACCTCCCCCTTATTGCATTTTACACTATCGTACCTAGAAAAAATGGAATGAGCCAGTCTGCTGGCGCAGGCAAAGAGCCGCTGATCGCTTAAGAACGGAGACCCGCTGTACGCTGTAAAGAGCCCAGGCCCAGAAAACCGTCTCGGGACGCAAGGCTGGGCTAAGAGCGGTTGTTGGTCGTACGTGGTTGGTGGTTGGTCAAGATCAAAGAGCTAGAACCCCTATCACGCAAAGAATGACGAAATCCAGTTTATCAGAACCAGCTCACTTCGTCATCCTCGTGCTTCTTGGCCAGGATCTCGATCTTTGAAACAGTTGCAAGTGACAAGTGCGAGTTGAATAAGAAAGGGTTATCCGTTATCGGTTCGCCGTTCTCCGAGCAGAGCTTCAAGACTTATCAAGCTCTTTGGATGATGATCTTAGGTCCTCGCTTGAGGGAGGAGGGCCACGAAGTGGCGGAGGTGTCTGTTTCAAAGAAGAGCATGGAGAGCACAAGAGGAGGAGAGAGTACGAGAAACAGGGGAGAGGGAGTTCTCGCCTTCTCGTGAGAGTATGTAAAAAAGATTGTGTAAACCCTCTAGAATGGAATAGAAGAATGGAGGGAAGAGAAGATGAAATTTGACAGAGAAAAGATCAAGTCGTTAATCGAGAAGAATGGATTCGAAAATGTCGGAGATGTTCAAGAGGTAATGAAGGAGTTGTTTGGTGACATTATTAAAGAAATGCTTGAAGGAGAGCTAG
>NZ_JPGZ01000051.1:0-79089 GCF_003351125.1 Mesotoga sp. Brook.08.YT.4.2.5.2. | reverse complement strand
CATCCTTCTTTCAATATCCAGAGGAACTGAGAAGATTGGTTTATACAACTAATCCCATTGAATCATTTAATAGACAACTGAGGAAGGTAACGAAGAATAAGGGAGTCTTTCCTACGGATACTTCTCTCTTAAAGATGGCTTATCTAGCAATAATAAATATAACAAAGAAATGGACAGTAAGAACCCTTGAATGGTCAAAGATCCTTTCTCAACTTGTGATAAAGTATGAAAGATTAGCTAAGTACATAAGCTGATTCTTAAACCCATTACAAAAAAGGGGTTTACACAAAAAAAGAGACAGAACCGAGAAACAGGAGAGAGTTCTCGTCTTCTCGTAAGCGCAGCGAACGTCTCGACAGTGCTCTTTCTCGATCGAATGGTCTTAGCGGTGAACGGGTTCATGATCTTAAGCGTACAGCGGCTCTTCCAGCGACCAGCGGGTTCTTCGCTTTGAAGCGCACAGCGGCTCTTTCGGAGAACGGTGAACCGACAACTGTCAACGATTACTTCTGCTTGCAACTGACAACATGAAACTTGGAACTGATTCTTTCCGGAGAACGGAGAACCGTTCACCGGCGAACCAGTTCCTTCGCTCTTTCCGACCCCCTAGCCGCAACCCCCAACCCCGGTCCTATCCGTCACCCCTTCATTCCGGATTGCATGAAGCTTGATATAAATGCCTTCTGGAAAATAGCGAAAAAGACAATTAGTGGCAGTATAACAAGCAAGGTCGCTGCCATCAACAAAGTCCATGCAGCCGCACTTTCTGAGGCCTCCGCAAGCATCGCAAGGCCGACTGTCAATGTGCGAGCTTTGACGCTGTCTGTAACTATCAAGGGCCAGAAAAATTCGTTCCAGTGATAAGTCACGCTTATGAGCGTGAAGGCAAGATAGGTCGGTTTAAGCAGCGGGATGGCTATTGAGATCATGAACCTGAAGGTTCCGCAGCCGTCAATAGTCGCCGCCTCTTCCAGTTCTCTCGGGATTGCTGCGAAGCCCTGTCTCAGCAAGAAGACGCCGATTGCAGAGGCCACATACGGAAGCGCAATGGCAGTCTTCGTATCTAGTAGGCCCATATTGCTGATCGTCAAGTAGTTCGGAACTATGAGCGTCTGTGGAGCGATCATGAGCTGCACAAGCAGAATCATGAAGAGAATCTTCTTGAATCTGAATTCCATTCTGGCGAACGCGTAAGCGGCGAGAGTTACTGTTACAAGTTGCACTGCGAGAAGTCCGAAGGCATAGAGAATCGTGTTGAAATAATACCTCCCGAAGGGGATTATGTTGAAGACCTCTTTGAAGTTGTCTAGAGTCCATTTTTCGGGAAGCCACTTTGGAATCATCGAAAAGACTTCAGTAGGTTCTTTGAAGGCCGTAACGACTATCCAATAGAGCGGGAAAGCGAGAATCACGGCAAAGACTATCATTAACGCGATCGAGACCCACTTAGTCGTTCTTCCTCTTTTTGTCATAGTCTCTCACCCGATTCATAGAAGACTCTCCTTTCCATGAAGAAGAAGGCGAGCATTGTGAATATCAACAAGAGCACAAGGAGTATCACGGTCAGTGCCGAGGCATATCCGAAGTCCCAGTACTTGAAGGCCACCTGATAGATGTAGTAGACAAACATGTTCGTAGTGTTTGCCGGACCGCCTCTCGTCATGAGATAGATCTGATCGACCGCCTGGAAGGAGTTTATTACCGCGATTATGAATGCGAAGAATGTTGTCGGTGATAGCAAGGGCCAGGTTATCTTCCAGAATTTGCGCCAGGCAGAGGCACCGTCTATCGTAGCGACCTCATAGATTTCTGTCGGTAACTGCTGCAGCCCGCCGAGGAATATGACCATATAATATCCCGCGTTCTTCCAGATGGCAACAATGATCAAAGCCCACATAGCGAACCTGCTGTCGCTTACCCATTCAATACTGGGTATGCCGATCTTCCCGAGAATGTAGTTTAGGAAACCGTATCCAGGAAGGAATATGTAAAGCCAGATCATCGATGCGGCGGCCATCGGTATGACGTTGGGGTAGAAGTAAGCCGTCTTAAAGAAAGAGCTTCCGATAATTTTCTGATTCACCAGAAGTGCAAGAGCCAACGCCAGAGCCATGGTTATGGGGACTGTCACAAATGCATAGAAGAGATTGTTCCCAGCTACCTGCCAGAACAGGGGAGTCGAGAAGGCTCTCTTAAAATTGTCGAGGCCCGTGAATACCGGCTCCGGCGTTGCCATATTCATTCTCATGAAACTCAGAAAGAGAGACCTGAATGCCGGGTAGTATGTAAACATGCCAAGGAAAAAGAATGTCGGCGCTATGAAAATCCACGGCAGAATTTTCTTTTTCGTTTTCGTCTTCAATCTACACACCTCCCGGCACTGGACAGGTTGATTACTTCTTATAAGGAGCAAGAATCATTTCGACTTCTTCCTGCAACTGTTTAAGCCCTGCGGAGATCGACACTCTCTCATCGAGGATATTCTGAAGAGTTGTCAAGAAAACCTCCCTAATCTGCGAGTTACTGTGGAAGGCCATCTCCCTTCTAGCAACATCAAGTTGATCTCTTGCCACCAGAATGTACGGGAATCCCTCCGCGAACTCCTTAAGAGCCTCAGTTTCGAAGGCGTCTTTGCGAACCGGTATGTATCCCGTCCCGATGCTCCACCTCGCCGAGTTCTCCGGTTTGCTGAGCCACTTGACGAAGGTCCATGCGGCTTCCTTGTTCTCTTCGGGAATTCCTTTGAAGATGTAGAGGTTTCCACCTCCCGTTGGAACTGCTTTCTTGGCTTCTCCAGGAAGCGGGGCCACTCCAAAATCAAATGTGGCCGAGCTCTTTACGAAACTGAGACTACCGGTAGAGTTGTACATCATCGATGCGGCGCCGGCAACGAAGTCCTGGGATGCGGCTCCATAGCTTCGGTGCCTTGGCATTACTCTCTCGACATTAGTCATGTAGGTCCACTGTTCGACAGCCTTTGCTACCTCGGGCGTGTCGAAGTACGACTCCGTTCCCGTTTCATTGGCGTACTTCCCGCCGGCCTGAAGAATCCATGCCTGAATTGTCCATGTATCGTCTGTAATGTCTTCGAAGCCCCAGCGAGTAACGTTGCCGCGCGAATCCTTGACGGTGAGTTTTTTGGCTGCCTCAAGCAATTCCGCCCAGGTTTTCGGGGGATTTTCGGGATCTAGCCCCACTTCTCTAAAGTGGTCCTTGTTGTAGTAGAAGATCGGGGTGCTTCTCTGGAACGGTATGCTCCATGTAACGCCGTCGATCATCGAATTCTCGAGGAACCCGGCATAGAAAGGTTCTGTGAAGTTCGCGTCTTCTCCCACCATGAACTGGTCCATGTCTTCGATAAGATTCATATCAAGAAGCGAGAAGATGTCGATGGCGAGAAGAAGAGCAACATCTGGCGGATTCTTTCCCTGAGCGGCTGTTACAGCCTTCTGCATTGTCTGGTCGTAATTTCCGCTGTAAATCGGCTCGACGAAGATGTCTGGATGCTCGCTGTTGAAGTCTGCAACGACTTCATCCATTAGAACGGCAAGCGCTCCGGCTACCTGAACGGGAAAGAAGAATCTGAGGTTTGTTACCGAAAATGCTGTTCCTGCAATAAGCACAAGTGAAACTAAGATCACTAAGAAAGTCTTGAAACCGAGTTTCATCTCTTACCCCTCCTTTTTGCGGTTTGTTCTGAAGCGACCCATGAGGATTGACGGTCTAAACATATGGTTTTCTACGATTACCTCTTCTCCGCTGAAATCGATCAAAGTAAACGATCCCGGGATACTCCTCAGCTGATTCCATGTGTCGGTGAATGAAGGCACCGAGACGTAAAGAACTCCCTTTTCGAGCGCAATGCTTGGCCAGTGAACGTGGCCATTTATTGCGGCGATTACGTTTCCGCCTCTTTCAAACATCCGAAGCAACTCCCGCTTGTTCTCGACGTAGGCGAGATTCTCAATGCTCTCAAAATGGACATTCTTTTTGAGAGGCTGTTCATCGAGAGCCTGGTGAGTGAAAACGACTTTCTTTTCCGAAGAAACCACAATCTCCTTTTCAAGCCATCGGAGTGCTTCGTCTGAAACCATCCCTCCAACACCCTGAACAATCGGGTCCTGCGTATTTAAAAGCAGTAAACGTAATCCTTTCACCACTACGGATCGGTTGCCAAGCTTGCTGCCTATTGCTCTTTCATGTTCCTCTTGAGTTAGATTGTCCAGATCGTGGTTCCCGGGAATGTAGTACACCGGGCATCTAGACTTGGCCAGTATGCCCGATATCTCTCGTAGTGTTCTGGTATCGCTTTCCCCGTCTACGGGGTTCAGTCTGTCTCCTAGATCGACAATCGCGTCCGGTTGGATGTTTTCGTTAACGAAATCGATCCATTCGCTCAGGAGACCTTTGACAAGGCTTCCTCTGAGTGACGACCTGTCGGGTCCGGCGTGCAGATCCCCTATAACAACGAGCCTTGTGGCTTTCACGAAATCACTTCCCTCTCGCCCTTGAAGATTCTCTGACAATCAGCCTGGTTCCGAGTTGAAAAGAGATCTTGTTCTTCCTCTCGCCGCTTATATACTGGAGTAGTAGGTTCGCGGCCCTTCTCCCTATTTCGTATGTGTTTTGATCGAGAGTGGTCAGAGATGGAGTAAACTGGGCGGAAAGGAAGATGTTGTCGAATCCGGTGACCGATATCTCTTCGGGAACTCCGATAGAAAGAGCCTTGCATGACACAATAGCGCCGAAGGCAATCAGATCGTTTGCACAGACAACTGCGTCATAACCACTTCCGTGGTCTGATAGCTCAGAGAATGCCCTTTCATAACCGGACTCGTATGTGAATTGCCCTCTCGTTACCTTAACCTCCACACCGGAATATTCTTGTGCGACGGCCCTGGCAGCCTCCTCTCTATCTATAGAACTCGAAACGTCTTCAGGACCGCCAAGATAAAGAAAACTCCTGTGGCCTTCGCCGTAGAGATAATCAAAAACGTGCTTCATGGCGCTGAAGTTGTCTATGGAAACGGATGGAAGAGTCTTGGACCAGCGTCTTCCCAACAGCACAATCGGGCAACCAGATTCCTCTATCAAGGTTTCAACTGCCCTGTTGTAACCGGATCCAATGAAGAGGATACCGTCGACATGCTTTGAGAGAAGAGTGTTTATTGCTTCCCTCTCGAATTCCAGCTTTCCATCTGAATTAGCGATTATGAGATTGTAGCTGTTTTTGCGAAGCTCTTCCTCCGCACCTTTCATCATCAATGGGAAGTGTGGATTGGATAGGTCGGGAAGGACCATCCCCACGGTGAAAGTCTTCTTCATTCTGAAGCCCCTCGCCAGAACGTTAGGACTGTAGCCCATCTCCTTGACCGCTTTGAGAACGTTTTCTCTATTCTCTTCACTGACTGTGGAAACGTTATTCAAGACTCTTGAAACGGTGGCAGTCGAAACGCCTGCCTTCCGCGCTACATCTTTAATTCTAACGGTCATCTCCACTTCTCCTTCTCTAAGTAATCGATTACTTCACAATAACACGTTGCCCATAGTTTCTCAAAAAACGCTCACGAGCGAATATGACCGATTATTTCGACTGACGAGTAAATAGAGCAAATATCTCTCCAAATGAAAAAGGAGGATGACTTGATAATCCCAAGAAGTCGATCCATTCTCTTGAATGATTAGTAGAGAAGCCATTCGCTAGCTACCGAAAATCGTAACTCTCACATTCGATTAGTACTGATTATCGGTGCCTAGGTTTGCTGAGGGAATGACAGCTTCAATTTACTCGGAATTGTTTCTGCTTACGCCTTCTCACACATTTCTGTTTATTCGGAACGTATGGTATTCTATTGGTGAAGCTATTGCTTCATCTTGCTGCTGTTGGCCAGACAATATGAAGCAATTACTGCATATGGAGATGAGCGAATGGATTTCCTTTTTAGTTCGAACATACTGACCGATTACTCTCTGAGAACGGCTATTGAGACTTTTGCTGAAGAAGGGGTAACCGGAATCGAGATCTGGGTAGAGCACTTGTGGAAGGAAGAATCCTCCCTTTGTCAGCTAAGGCAGCTCCTTGATTCACTAAAACTCAATAGGACTCTTCATGCTCCGACAAGAGATATCAACATCACTTCTTCAAATCCTGGAATCCGCGGAGAATCGGTTAGCCAGACTTTCGAGGCACTTGAGATTGCCAGAGAGCTTGGAGCGGAAGTGGTTACCATCCATCCCGGCCATATGTCTTCTTCAAAGGACACACCCAGAGACTACTTCGGTGAACATGTTAAGATCTTCCGAAGTATCGGTACTCGGGCGAGATCTCTAGAATTGAAGGTAGCGATAGAAGTAATGGAGAAGAAACCGCTTGAGCTAATAACAACTCCGGATCAAATGAATGCACTTCTTGAGAAGGTTGATATGGACTGTGTGGGGACGACTTTCGACATAGCTCATGCGGCGTCATGCTTCAAAAACAGTGTTGATGAAGGCAAGCTTAACCATAGAATCGTTGAGTACATGAAGAATCTGAAGAAGATCTTCAATGTTCACATTAGCAATGCGAGCAGGGAGAAGGTACATCTTCCTCTGCTAAGAGGAGAATACGACTTTCTCCCTGTTCTGAAGGAGCTTGCCAGCTTCTATGAAGGTTCGGTTACCATAGAAGGATTCGCCCCTGGTGATGGAATGAGGGTTATGCGGGAGAACAAAACCGTCACTGCAAAATGGAAGGAGCGCCTCGCTGATGCCAAATAGCGGTCTGAAAGACCTAAGGGAGACAATTAAAAAGCACTACGAAAAAGGCGCCACAGACTACTGGATAAAACCGTTGGTTAAATGCCGAGAGGGGCAGCCCGTGGGAAGAATTTCGGATGGTGATACGGTTATCTTCTGCTGTAGGAGAGGAGAGCGGGAAGTCCAGCTTATGGAGACTTTCGTCGAAAAGGGATTTTCTTCATTTCCTGTGAAGAGGTTTCCCAATCTGCGTTTTCTTCCGCTGGTCGAGTATCACGAAAAGTTTGCCGATATCGAACCGGTCATTACCCCGGTCAGACCTTCTGTAACACTCGCTGGAATACTAAGTTCGAAGAATGTGAAACAGCTTGCTGTTACTGAGACCGAGAAACAGTCACATGTAACGTTCTTCTTCAATGGACGTAGAAGCAGGCTTTACGGTGGTCAAATCGCAGAGATTATTCCGAGCTGGAGGGATTTCGGTAGCCATCCGGAGATGAAGAGCGCCGAGATCGGGAACTCAGTAGTGAAGGCAATGGACAGGTATGACTTCATGATTATCAACTTCCCCGCAGGGGATGTAATCGGCCATCTCGAAGATATGAGACTCAAGATCAGCGCGGCCGAAGAAGTTGACAAGGCTCTGGGGAAGATATTCCGGCAGGCAATGGATCTTGGAAGAACACTGATCATAACTGCCGATCACGGCCTAATGGAAAGGGGGAAAAACGAAGACGGTTCCCCCTCCGTGTCGCATACGACTGCAAAGGTTCCTTTTGTATTAGTGAATCGCAAACTTGAGAATCAGAAGATGGAGCTTGGAGAAGGCACTCTGGCGGATGTCGCTCCTACGGTTCTATCTCTAATGGGTATTGAAAGACCGGAAGAGATGACAGGGTCTTCTCTGATCAAAGTTGTACCTTCCTCAAACGGAGTTGTACTGGTAATTCTTGACGGTTGGGGAGAGGGAGCCGATGATCCTTCGATCAATCCGTTGAAAGCCGCAGATACTCCAAATCTCGATTATTTGAAGAGTAATTTTCCTTTCACAAGACTGATCGCCAGTGGAGAAAAGGTCGGTCTTCCAATAGGAAGAAGCGGCAATTCAGAGACCGGGCACCTCACGATAGGTGCCGGTAGAGTTATTGAACAGGACGAGCTCAGGTTAATGAAAGCAATGGAAGTTGGGCTTGTGGACAATCCCCAAATCAAAGCTGCCATCGAAGGAAAGGCGCTGGACGGCAAAGTTCACGTTATAGGCGTGCTTTCCGAGTCTAGCTCTCACGGGAATATTCACGAGCTGATCGCGGTCTGTGAAGCCGCCAGACTAAATGGAGCCGGGAGAATCTTCGTTCATCTGATCCTTGATGGAAGGAGCGCACCTCCAAGAGGAGCTGTAGATCTTCTGGACAAGTATGAATCCAAGTTAGCCGGCTGCGAGGTGGTGGGAGCTGTTGGGAGGGGCTTTGCGCTCGATAGAAGCCGAGATTACATTGAAAAAACAAAGTTGGTATATGATTCTCTCGTGAACGGAACAGGCGAGTGTTACTTCGGCCTGTAGTTGAGGAGGACTCACTGAAAATGACTATTCTTGATCGGGTTCGCGAAGTGTATCCTTTGCTTCCAAAGTCGCAGAAACTTATAGCGGACAGCATTCTCGAGAACTGGGAAAGCACGGCATTCGTTTCTCCTAGAGAATTGGGAGAGCGGTTGAAGGTTAGCGAGACAACGGTGATCAGGTTCGCCAAATCCCTCGGATACTCAAGTTTCAGCGAACTCAGAGAACACACTCAAAAGCTAATAAAGGAGAAACTGACTCCCGCAGAGAAGATGACAGAGACGGTTCGTAAGATCAAGTCCGGAGAAACCACGTTTGAAAGGCTGCTCACTGCAGAGGTCGAGAATCTGAAGAACGGCATCTCAAAGGTTTCGCCGGATGAGTTCTACAGGGCAGTAGATCTTATTGAGAAAGCTCAGAGAGTCTTTATTGCAGGCCAGGGGGTCTCGGAATCTTTATGCAGATTCCTCGAATTCAGATTCAGAAGAATGCACATAGATACGAGACTAGTAACCGGCGGAGGAAAACCTTTCTACGAGACGCTATTGCTCATGAATAGCGATGATGTTCTCTTTGGAATCGGTTTCTTTCGATGCTCTCTCGACATTCTAAGGTCTTTCGACTACGCAAAGAAGCAAGGTATACCTACGATAGCGTTGACACACAGCAGTGTTTCCGAGCTTGCCCTCAAGTCTGAAGTCACTCTTGTGGCAAACAGAGGTCCTGTATCCCTGCTCAATTCTTTGGTCGTACCCATGGCAATCCTCAACGCGTTAGTTCTCTACATTGCAGAGAGAGACGAGGAGAAGCTCAAAGCTCTCGAGAAGCTCGATGAAATCCCTAATATCTTTGGGTTTGACGGAAAGCACTAGGTTCCGTGCCCTACTGAGGAGGTAGTCTATGAGAAAGCTTGCTATTGTCTTTATGTTGCTGATCTGCGGTGCACTAATTTTCGGTTCGGGAAAAATCATGCTTTACACCTCGGTTCCCACAGAGATAATGACTGCCATTGCCGATGCCTTTATGGCGGAGAACCCTACTATTGAGGTAGAGGTCTTCAGGTCCGGCACGGGTACAATCCAGACAAAGATTGCAGCCGAGATGCAGTCGGGGAATATCGAGGCAGATGTCATATGGGTCGCTGAGTTTTCTTACTACGAGAGCTTGAAAAAACTCGGTCTGCTGGCAAAGATCGATCCCGAACAGGCGGCCTTCCTGCCAGACAATTTCAAAGACCCTGAAGGCTATTACTATGCAGGCAGACTGATCAACATGGTAATCTGCTACAACACGAAAGACCTCACTCCGGAGACAGCTCCCAAGACGTGGAAAGAGATGACTGATAAGACGTGGTTCGACGATTTTGTGATTCCGAACCCTGAGTATTCTGGTGCAGCTGTAGCGGCCGTTGGGGCACTTGCAAAGAAGTATGGCTGGGATTATTTCAGAGACCTTAGAAAGAATGAGGCGGTGGTTGTTAGGGGTAACAGTGATGTTGCACAGAAGGTTGCTTCTGGAGAGTTTCCTGTGGGAATGACTCTTGATTACATAGCGCGCGATCTTAACGTCAAGGGTAGTCCCATAAACATCATTTACCCTGAAGATGGAACGATAGCCATTCCCAGTCCCGTTGCAATAATGAAGTCTACGAAAAACATGGAAGCATCTATGCAGTTTGTCAATTACATTCTATCCATTAATGGACAGGTTGCGCAGGTTGAGCTTGGTTCACTCGTGCCGGTTCGCAGTGATGTGAACCCGCCGCCCAACACCCCTCCTGCAGCAGAAATCCTTTCTCAGGCAATGGATATTGACTGGAAGTACATCGAAGAAGGCCTTGAAGAAATCAACACCAATTTCGCGGACATAATGCTGTTTTAGGTTCTTGTGACCCGGCCGTGTAGCGGTCGGGTCATACTCTGTTTTGGGGAGTGATTGTTTTGATCCAGAAGAAGTTCAAAGTTGACCCGATTATCCTCGGCAGCGCTTTCGTACTAATTGGGATTCTGGTTGTTTTTCCGTTCACGCTTCTCTTCATGAACAGCTTCAAGTCGGACGGAGTGTTCACTCTACAGAATTATGCAACGGTCTTCAGCGCCAGCAGAAACTACACGGCACTTCTGAATAGCTTGAAGCTGGGCTTCTTAACCTCGTTATTCGCCGTTTTGATGGGGGCGCCGCTGGCATGGTTAGTAACCAGAACGAATCTGCCTTTTGCCAAACTGTTCAAGACGCTCTTCATTCTTCCTTATATGATACCTCCTTTTGTTGGAGCTATAGCCTGGTCGCAGCTTTTGAACAGGAGAAATGGTTATGTTAATCGCTGGATAATGTCTCTCTTTGGACTTGATAGATATGTGTTCAACGTGAACACCCTTTCCGGACTGGTTTGGGTTATGGCTCTTTATCTGTATCCATTTGTCTTTATAACTGTGGTTGGGGCGCTCGAGAGAATGGATCCAACTCTTGAAGAGGCTGCCAGAACCTGTGGATCAAGGACTCTGCGAATAATGAAGGACATCACACTGCCTCTAGTTGCTCCAAGCATTGCTGGAGGGGCTCTGCTCGTTTTCGCTTCAAGCATTGCAAATTTTGGAATTCCCGCTTTGATCGGAATGCAAGGCAGGGTGTTTGTATTGACTACAATGATATATTCATATATGCATAGCGGAGGTTTCAACGGAATCGCTATGGCCTCATCGCTCTCGGTGCTGTTGATGGGAGTCTCGGTGGGGGCACTGCTAATAAACAATCTCTATCTTAAGAAGAAACAGTATACCCTCATTTCGGGAAAGAGCATGCGGCCGACGACACTTGATCTCAGGGCATGGAAGCTACCCTGCTTAGTCCTTGCTGCGATAGTTGTATTCGTCACGGTTATTCTTCCCTTCTTCTCGATCGCTCTCACCTCTCTGCTTGATGCCTGGGGAGCCGACATAACATGGGAAAACATCTCTCTTAGGAACTACAGGTATATTCTCTTCGAGTACAAACTGACCAAAGATGCACTGAAGAACAGCCTGCTCCTCGCCATCTCTGCTGCAACGATCTCAATGATTCTTGGGTCGTTAATCGCATACATAAGCGTAAAGACCAAGATTAGAGGAAGGAAGGCTCTTGAGACTGTTGCTCAGATTCCGTACACAATTCCAGGAACTGTTGTAGCCATTGCTATGATACTTGCATGGTCGGGTCGTTATGGAATCAACCTTTATAACACTTTCTGGATTCTTCTAGTGGCCTACGTTGCTCACTATACTGCCTTTGCCATAAGAACTACGTCTGCTTCACTTGAACAGATTCATTCATCACTTGAAGAGGCGGCAAGAATATCTGGAGGAAGCTGGCTGAAATCCTTGAGAGATATCGTCATACCTCTTATAAGACCCGGTTTGGTCGCCGGATGGTTCCTAATATTCATGCCGGCTTTGAGGGAGTTAACGATGTCTATTCTGCTTTGGGGGCCAAAGACGGTTACAATAGGGGTGGCAGTATTTGAAATGCAGGAGGCCGGTTACGTTCAAATATCCGCCGCTTTCGCGACCCTGTTACTGATAATAGTCATAACCGGTAACCTCATTGTGAAGTGGCTTACTAAAGGCAAGATCGGAATCTGAAGGGAGTGGTCTGAATGTCTAACGTGGTTCTTAAGGGTCTCTCAAAGTCATTTGGGGAAGTCAATGTGGTAAACAATATAGATCTTGAGATAAAGGATCATGAGTTTGTCTCATTCCTGGGGCCATCGGGTTGTGGCAAGACAACTACGCTGAGGATGATCGCGGGTTTCGACATGCCTACCGAAGGCGAGATCTTCATTGGAGACCGCCTTGTGTCTTCTACGAGGAGTAGGATATTCATTCCTCCCGAAGACCGAAATGTGGGCATGGTGTTTCAGAACTACGCTGTATGGCCTCACATGGATGTTTTCAAAAACGTTGCTTATCCTTTGAAGATAAAGAAGGCCAGGTCCCCTGAAATCAGAGAAAGGGTAATGAAAGTCCTGTCTTTGGTGAAACTTGTCGGAATGGAGAAACGTTATCCACATCAGCTGTCCGGTGGTCAACAGCAGAGGGTAGCGCTGGCCAGGGCGCTCGTAATGGAGCCAGACGTGATGCTTCTGGATGAGCCTCTCAGCAACCTGGATGCGAAGCTTAGAGAGGAGATGCGATTCGAAATCAAGGATATTCAGAGAAGAATCGGGGTCACGATCATTTACGTCACTCACGACCAAGCCGAGGCGATGGCGATGTCCGATAGAATTTTGCTGCTTCATGACGCTTCTGTACAGCAGCTCGGCACACCAAGAGAGCTGTACGAGAGGCCTGAAAATCAGTTTGTCGCCGATTTCATAGGCCTGATAAACTTCATGAAAGTAGAAGTCTCTGGAGCGGGAGGTCGATTCGAAGCCAGATTTGTTGATTCACCAGATGCATCTTCATTCCCAATCGAGCATTTCTCGCTAGATAGTATGTCGGGCAAAAGATACGTGTTTGCCGTCAGGCCCGAAAACGTAAGATTAGTGACTGCCGACGAATCGGAGGTAAGGGGTACAGTCAAAAAGAGGGTCTATCTTGGGAATATTCTCGATTATCGCATCTCTCTCGGAAAGGAAGAGATAAGGGTAGAAGCTCCGGCGAGCACTGAATACGAAGTTGATCAGATTGTTGGACTGAAGTTCGACAGTTACGTGATCTTTGAGTAGGATAGTTCAGTGGAGTCATTCCACGAAATCCCGACTATACTATTCGATCTTTCTATGTACAAGTGCGACAGATGCAATAGAAGCCCCGGCGCCTGGGGCTTTTGCTGCTATTTCTTCAGAAGTTTAACGGGACGGCAGATAGCGTAGCCATAGTCTTCCGGGTCGCTCCTCTGGTAGATCGGATTCTCAGTGTTCCATTCATAACCCGAGTCTTCGGGATTCCAGTTCCATGCAAGCTCATTGACAGTTGACATTACCGCTGTGTTGTTTTCCTCGTAATCGTACGGCGGGTAGTAGAAGACAACATACTCGCTTTCTGAAACGACAGTACACTCCATACCTTCGGGTACCTCTCCACTGTAATCGATTGGCACTTCGATTCCGTATAGATAGCCCCGCTTATCTCCTTCGAAGTACCATCCGCCGATCTGACCGTGAAGGCTCTGGATGCTTTCGAGCAAACCCGTCACTGTGTGACAGTCCTGACCGGGAATGCTTTCTTGAAGTTCCCAGAAGTTGAAGTATCCCTTAGCGTTGATATTCCTGATTCCGATGAACTTGTGTGCGGGCAGTTTCTCGATCTTCACTTCGATCTTCTCCAGTTCCTTTTCGCTCAAGTTGCACCTCCTTTTGATGCCCAGAAAGTGGGGGTCGTAGACGATCCTTTTTAGCAGAAGGGGAATAGGCTTTGGGGACATTCTGAACTCTTTGGGTGAAATAGAATATGCTTTCTTGAACGATCTGCTGAAAGCCGCCTGCGAGGAAAACCCATTGTCGATAGCTATCGCGGCGATCGACTTCTCTGTATCTCGAAGCTCCAGTGCGGCCTTGCAGATCCTTCGAAGCCGGACGTAATCTCTCAGCCTAATCCCGGTAAGAGCATGGAACTTCTTTGTACAGTAGAATGGCGAGTAGAAAAGGTTCTCGCTCACTTCCGAGAGAGTTAGCCCATCTTCTAGATTTCGCTCGATAAGTTCGATTATCTGCTGAACGTTTTCGTGCCATTCGTACACAGCGATCCCCTCCTGAAACAAATATATCTGAAACGAGGGCCGAATTCTTGATTTGAGTTGCACTATATGAAATGCAATCATGAATCAAGAGCCCTAGGGCTTACTGGCAAGAAGTTCACTAGTACAATCGATTATGGGACTCATAGTAATGTGTTCCAAAATAACTACATAAGAAAACTCTGCTCGCAAAACGGAAAAGCAAAGAGAGATACTCTGTCGAATCCTAAGAAACGTAATTGGTCCTACTACTGGTCCCTTAAGAACCACTGTACGCTGTGAAGAGCAGTTCCAAGTTATCAGTTCCGAGTTCCAAGCTACAGAACCAAAATCAAAAACATCACAGCTCATCATTCTGAAGGAAAAGCTGTCCTTCGTTCGTCCAGGATCATGAACCCGTCCTTCAAAGAGCAGTTGTAAGTCGTCAGTTCCAAGAATAGCAACTGAAGCAACAATGCATTACCTTGATAGCGAAACAAGTTCGTGACGGATCATGACGTTTTCTACAACGACCCCGGACGACGTGGACCGTCGACGGTCAATGATTATCAATTCTCGTCTTCTCGCGAGCGGAGCGAGAGTCTCGACATGATCTTTCTCGATACATTCTCTCTTCTGCCCGCGAAGCGGAACTGGCCTCGTGGAAGGCGAGACTGGCTCCTGAAGATCCGCTGCACGCTTATGAGCATGAACCCGCTGATCGCTGACAAAGACAACGTTGTCCGTCAACGGTCCGCCGTCCACCGAGAGCCCGGGATTCCGTCTGAACCATTGATTCAGCATCTCGCTCCTTTATTCATTGTGCATGGTGCTTTCCGTTTCTGGTGGTTCTTGGCGCTGCTTGCAGTGACTGGCCTGCGTTAGCAGACTGGCTCCTGAAGATCCGCTGCACGCTTATGAACATGAACCCGCTGAACGCTGTAAAGAGCAGTTCCAAGTTAGCAGTTCCGAGTTCCAAGCTACAGAACCAAAATCAAAAACATCACAGCTCATCATTCTGAAGGAAGAGCTTCCTTAAACAGGGATTCCGGTCAAGTGCAAATGAACAGCTCTTAGTCCGTTGTTCCAATCATGAGCACTGAAGGAATCAGCTATCTGGAAGCGAAAGCTTCCTCAAGAACTCCGAGGCGCAATCTTTGATCAGGGTTGCTCCCGTGGTATTTTGATGAACATGATCCACCGTCAACAGAAAGCCATTTTCCTGCGAGAGAGCGTCCCAACTCTTTCTCAACAAGATGTGTTTGAATATCATTCTCAATGTGAATTCCCAGGAGACTTCCCGCCCTGACGAAGGTCTTTTGTCTGCCTTTTTCAGGTAATCGCGCTGACGTTCATTGAGATCCATATAGCACAAGTCCATCTGTGAGGTTATCTTCTTGATTAGTTCAGAATACTCGACGCTTCTTTTGAAGAGAATATGTTCGGAGTCTTCTGTGATCAAAGGCAGCGACATTACGCCTATATTAGCAATGGAAGCGGTCTTAAGCCTTTGGAGGATCCCAGCGAGGTTTCTTGCGTAGCTCTCTTTTGAAGGTCTCTCGGGTAGTCTATTCTTTCTGATATAGGCTTTCATGGTCTTTTCTGAATAGGTCGCCCACACGTCATTTGTTCCTACCAGGAGAATAGCAATATCTGGCTTCATGCTGGTCACTTTCTCGATTCTCTTGAGAACGTCATAAGAGAGGTTTCCATTCACTCCACTATTTATAAACTCAAGCTTTCCCCGGAATTCGCTTTTCAGCATCTCGAAGTAACTCACACCCACGCGGCCATAGGTAATACTATCTCCAATACAGACAACGGTATTCATGAGCAATCTCCTCATTATCACTTCTTACTATTATAGTCTTTCATAGTTTTATCCACGTCGATAATCTACCGGTTTGAAAGACTATCATTTCTTTGAGGGTAGTATGAAATGGAGGACTTGCCAGATATGGGGAGAGGGAAAATACATATCTCATGCTGCTGTTCCCGTGTGAACCACATTTGGTTAGCGTTGCAAAGGAAGGAGAGTTAGTCGCTAAGCCTCGTTGTTGGAAAATGACTTGCTATAGCGAAAAACGGCGCCCGCCGCGAAGACAGACGCTCATTTACAGAATTTCTTAGAAGCACTCAAGAAAATGCCACGCAATCCACTCATAGATCTTTGTGGTGGTACGTCTCTTTCTCTTTTCGTTTTTCCGCTTGTTTAGTTCTTCTTAGATTCCTTGCCGTCAAAGTCGAATCACAATATTACAGTTTACGCTAGACATCAGTCATCACCGATCACAGAAGAGTTTGTGAGTTGTAGAAGTCAACGCAACTATTCACTGATCTCTCCGGCTTTTTGAACTGGTGGCGGACAGTAAAGAGGATCCAGCCCTTCGGGCAATGGTATATAGATCCTCATAGTGAGCTTGAACTCCCCGTCGGGTGTCGGAAGCCAGTTCGACTCTTTTGAAGCTCCGGGTGATTCATGCTGCAGATATAGAACCAGAGAGCCATCCTCGCCATATTTCAATTCTGATCTATCGCCGATAGAGTATCTGTTCAGGGGATTCTCCACAAGGAACTGGTCCTTGTCGTACATTGTGAGCGACCAGAATCCTCTCGGATCAACCGGAGGCAACCGATCCTTGCTGAAGGTAATGACGTAGTTGTATTTTGAAGCATCCAGTGTGTCACCATCGCCATCAGACAGACAGTTCGGGTAGAAGGTCTCTTCCAGATCGTTCCCATACAGTCCAAGATGAGCTGCCGCCGCCCTCATCAGCTACAGACCCTGCATTCTGTCCCTATTACCGAAGATTCTTTCTGGCAAAGACCAGCCGTCCTGAACGATCCCTATCTTCGTCTCCATTGCATAGATTTCGTCCCGGGCTTCAGTTATTGCCTCCTCTACAGCTTCTCTTACGGCTTCTGAAAGGCTATTGGGATCGAATGGATAATTCGGTCCGATTCCGATTCTAGAAAAACCGTCGATTAGAACCTCCTCCGAAGGGTGTATTTCAAGCTGCCCGAGAAGAAAGTTGAAGTATCCGATAAAACCAGTCGAGTCGGCAACACTTTGATCGAAAGGAGGCAGATCTACGGAACGAGTCTCTTCCGTAGAAGGATTTCCGCAATAATCGCTGAGAGCCTGCGATTTGTACTGCTGCTGTATCTCGAGAACCCTTTGAAGGTCTCCTTGCAGTTCACTGTTCACGCCGGTTCTCACTACGCAGTAGACAAAATTACCTTCGCTGTACACCACCCTGTCTATGCCTGCGGGAATTTCTCCATCCCAGTGTGGACCGGCAACCATGAACGTCGTCGGGCCGGGGCCGGTCGTTCTCGCTCCAATATATGCTAAGTTGTGAGTGTACATGTCAACCAGCTGGAATGAGAAGTATCGGGCCGGGATCGCCGGGATGAAGATCACAATAGGTTCGACCGTAAGATCCATCCAGATCATTGAGTAGACGGTGTCGTTGTTTGGACGGACAATCATCTTGTTCTTTGGTCCGTATAGCTGTTTGTAATGTGTGAACTCGTTCAGCTCTCCCCAGCTCAACAGTTGTAAGAACATTGTTCTGTAGTGTTCGAGCATAGGGTAGGCGAAAATATAAGCCTCCTTCGCTATGGACTTCGCCTCGATAGGATCAAGAGTGAGTTCTGGCTGAAAGGAGAATAGGCTCGAGATCAACATAATCAGTATGAAACAGGTCATTACCAGTCTCTTTGAAACCACGGATACTCCTCCTCTTTCCTGGGAACTAAGACCAGTGTTCAGTTTAATTTGGCAATCATGAAAACTCCAATCGTGTTTCCAGTTAAAATGAATGGGCATAATGTGACTCTTAGCTGAAGCTGCAATGATTGAGTCAGAGACGAGAGTTGCTCTCTAGTCGGGACTACACCAAATTTCCTGATTTCAAGATCGGATTCAAGACGCGAGACACGGCTAGTCAAAGGGTATTAAGCAAGTATAAGTTTTGAGCCAATTATACAGGGAGACACTCCAAATCAACATTGACGGAAACTCATGCAGCAAAAAGAGCAAGAATCGCGAACTACGCGTCTTCACCAGAAATTAGGTTGTCGAAGATGATAAGCGAATGTGAGCCCTGGCCGAAAGACCGGGTTCAGTTCATTCTGGTGCCGACCGAGCCATCTAGCTTGACACGATACCGGGGGCCAACATAGTCAGTAACGTACATCCAGTTTCCGGCTACGCCGTCGAATTGCCAGATGTTTATGTTATTGAGCTTCTCTCTTTCCGACTTCTGCAGGTAGTCCTTCGCAACGAGAAAACCGTTGAAGAGGTCGGTAGACATGATCAGTATAGATCCGAAGACGAAGATAATCGCGGCTCCAATAATTATGGAAAGCAGCTTTCCCACTGCTCTATCCCTTTTGAGGAAAGCGATCATAGATAAGACAAAGCCCTCTACTCCCAGAGCCATAACAGAGAAGACTGGCAGCGGAATCAATGAGAACTGTATCTGGGCAAAGAGCAAGACAACGAAGGCCAGACTAAGAAAGAAATCCCAGTTGCCTAATCGTGAATGGGGAAGGAAGGTAATCTTCATGCCAACATCTCCTTCATTCAGCCGGCCGGGATGACACCTGCTATCTGAGGCCCGAGTGAATCCTGCCAAGAGAATGGATGCGATAGCAAAAGAATGAACGATAGAAAAAACCTCTCCTATGTATCTTCTTCAAGATCATATATCTGTGAGCTAGAATCTAGAGCGATAAAGTGACTTCAATACAGGCGTTTGAAGTGGACTTTGGTGCGGTGAGAAGGTTGTTGGCAGGCCTTTTGCTTGTTTCCAAAGGATAGACTATGATAGTACTGTCTTCTTATTTCAGATGGGAGGGATATGATTTGAGCGACGGATATCTCACGATAGAGGAGCAGCTTTCGCTTCCTGTTGTAAACAGTCCCGTTATTTCGGCCGACGGCAAAAAGGTTGCCTATACGGTTAGGCGTACAGACTGGAACGACAATAAATACCTTAGAACGGTTGTGGTCTATGATGCAGAAAGTGGGACTGCTCTGCATGTCTCGAACGATGAATTCGACTCTTCTCTTCCCGATTGGGCTCCTGATTCTAGGAGACTTGCCTTTCTCCAGAAGACCGGCGGAGAAAACAAGAACGACGTTATGATCTTCGATTTCGAAGAGAAGCGAACGTTCAAACTGCTTACTTTCGAGAACGACATAAGCCAGATAAAGTGGAGTCGTAAGAACGACGGGCTTTATCTAGTTGCTGTCTCTCCCGAAAGCGAGGAACTTAAAAAGAGGAAAGAGAACTACGGCGAATTCGACTACATAGATGAAGAACCGAAGAACAGCTCGCTTTTCTTCGTTCATCTCTCACGCGCAATGAAGAAATACTCTTCAAGGTTCGAACTGCCCAAGGATATGAGATCTGAAGAGACGCTTTTCGATAAGCTGACAGACGGAAAGGAGTTTCATGTTTCTTCGATCGCTCTTTCTCCTGACGGAAATCATGTCGCCCTTCTTGCGCCTCCGACGAGCGATGTCAACGACTTCGACAAAGCAAAAGTATTTCTCATCAATGCCGATAAGAAACTGAAAGAACTGCCGCTGACGCATCCCAGGGGATTCGCATTCTCTCCTGATTCGAAGAAACTTGCAGTCGTCGCGCCCGAAGAAGAAGATCCCTGGATGGATAACGGGGCCGTTGAGATCGTAGATCTTTCAGATCTCTCAAAGAAACGGGTGGCGGTAAAACACGACCTGAACATAGAGCTGGTTTCCTGGACAGAGAAGGGTTTCTTCGTGAGCTGGATAGAAGACTCCACGATCAGCCTGGGCCTGCTGGGAGAGAAAGGCACCATCGCACGGCTGACGAATGAGGATCAGCTGGTTATGGCTTCCAGCACGACGCCAAATGGAGAGCACTTAGCGATGGCCATGGCCACAGATGATGAACCTGTCGAGATCTACCTCGATGGGAAGAAGATAACGGATATAGCGTCTTTGCAGCCCAAGAGAGAAAGGGTACGGAAGGAAAGACTCTCTTGGAAGAGCAACGACGGCACCGAAATCCACGGCGTCTTGAATCTCCCGGCCGACTTCGACTCGATGAAGAAACATCCGCTTGTGGTGCTTGTTCATGGAGGACCTACCTGGACGGCCCTTGCTGCGAGAGTGACCAGCAGTTATTACCCTGTTGAGCAGCTGGTTTCTAAAGGTGTACTTGTGCTGGAGCCTAACTACCGTGGGAGCGAGGGCTATGGAAGAGACTTCAGGAAACTGAATTACAGAAACCTGGGGATTGGAGATTACCAAGACGTAATTAGCGGAGTCGATCATCTTATCGAAAAAGGGTTCGTGGACGAAGACCGCATCGGAGTAATGGGCTGGAGCCAGGGCGGGTACATCTCGGCCTTCTGTGCAACTTACGGAAAGAGATTCAAAGCCGCTTCGGTGGGAGCCGGGATATCCAACTGGATGACTTATCATGTGAACACAGACATCCATGAATTCTGTCACCGATACCTCGGCAACAACCCCTGGGAAGATCCTCAGATATACGAGCAGACTTCGCCCATGACTTACATAAGGAATGCGTCCACTCCAACGCTCATCCAGCATGGCGGCTCGGACACGAGGGTTCCACCGCCTAACGCCTTCGAACTTTATCAGGGGTTGAGAGAGATGAACGTTCCCGTCAGACTCGTGATCTACAAGGGCATGGGTCACGGCGCAGACAAGCCCGGCCTCCACAGGGCGATAATGACTCAGAATCTCGTCTGGTTCAGCCACTATCTTCTCGGCGAACCTTTAGAAGAGTCTTTCAAATTGAAAAGGGTCGATCGGGAGAAGACAGAGAAAAGCTAACACAGCAGGGCGTTTTGCATTGCTGCCTGGAACATACAGTGACCTTGTCTGCCTGTGTCAAGACAGTGCATTCCAAGATCGTCTGAAACGAGTGGAGAGGTTCGGTTCAGCGGGCTTGGATAAGTACAAAATCGAGATTTGAAGAGCCTCATAACCCTTCATTCCGAGAGGTGTTGAAATGAAGATCTTCAAAAATGGAAATCTCATGGTCGTGACAGATGACAAAGGGATCATCGACTGCGAGAGCGAAAAGGCGGCCGGACTTTACCTGGAGGACACCCGTTTCATTTCGAGAATGGTCCTCAAATCATCGTTACAACTCAGAAGACTTCACTCTGACTTTTCATGGGACGGAATTGAAGTCCGCTATCTTGGCCTATCTAAACCCGAGGCTCCACATTTCGATATCTATGTAACTGAAAGCCTCCGCGCGGAGGGAAACACACTTTACACAGAGCTCACGGTCAGGAACTATTCGGCAGAGGATATAGAAGTGTCCTTCGAATTTGAAATCAGCTGCGTCTTTGAAGACATGTTTTCTGTTAGAGGAGAAAACGACGCTTACAAAGGGCTGGATGTATCTAGGACGCTATCATCATCTACAACGAATAACTTTGAGTTTGAAAGTGATTTTGAGAAAGACATCGTTGAGAACTCTCTACCGGCTCTTTCAATGAAAATAATGTCTGGCGGAAGTTCCAGGCTTTCCGGGAAGCTCAGACTCAGCAAAGAATTGAAGAAAGAAGTCATCTTCAAGAAGATGTTATCGGAAAGACCCGTGAAGGACTTCTCACCTGTCAAAAACACTCCGCTGCTGAATGAAAGGGAGCTGGGGGATCTCAAGACTCTCATGATACCCACGATCTATGGGGACTTTCCTGGAGCCGGTCTTCCCTGGTACGCGACCGTCTTCGGAAGGGACAGCCTCATCTTTGGCCTTCAGACAGTTGATCTCCTTCCCGAAATAGCAAGAAATATTCTTACGGTACATGCTCACCTTCAAAGTAAAGTGGAAGATCACAAGACCGAAGCGCAGCCGGGAAAGATCGTTCACGAGACACGCCTGAACGAGCTTTCTCTGTCAGGGAAACTCCCCTTCGAAAGATACTACGGCACGATCGATGCTACCCTTCTCTTCATAATGCTAGCTCACAGGTATTACGTTCAGACAGATGACAGTAACTTCGTGAAATCCATCGAGAAGAACATCGTGGCAGCTGCAAAATGGATCGACGATTATGCCGACCCAGATAACGACGGATATATCGAGTTTGCTCCTTCGGGCAGCGGCCTCGTAAATCAGGGCTGGAAGGATTCCTCAGATTCGGTGAGCTTCGCAGACGGAAGGCTTGCAGAACCGCCCCTTGCCCTCGTAGAGGTTCAGGGATATCTGTACGACGCTTTCAAATGCCTCGAAAAGCTCATGGTTCTCTTTGACAAAAGAGAGATGGCCTCGCTCTATGCCTCTAGAGCGGCAACTCTAAAGATCAATTTCAATCGTGATTTCTGGCTCGAGAGCGAGAGCTACTTCGCTACGGCTCTCGACAAAGACAAGAACCCGGTCGATTCGATAACTTCAAACCCAGGCCACTGCCTCATGACAGGGATAGTGGACGAAGACAAAGCAGAGGCGCTAGTGGAACGGCTCTTTTCCGAAGAAATGTACACCGGCTGGGGAATAAGAACGCTCTCGAGCAGAATGAAGCGCTACAATCCCTTCTCCTACCACAACGGTAGCGTCTGGCCGCACGACAACTCGCTTATTCTGCTTGGGCTTATGAATTACGGCTTTTCGGAAAAGGCCAAGGAGCTCGCTCTAGACCTCTTGAAGGCGAAGGAAAGGCATCATGACAATCGCCTCCCCGAACTCTTCAGCGGTCTGTCAAAAATCGAGACGTCAGGAAAGTTAATAGAGTATCCCGCAAGTTGTTCCCCTCAGCTCTGGTCGATAGGAACGCTCTCTGTAATATCTAGGGTACTGGACGCCTGAATAAGAGAATCTATCCTGGAAACTGCTTTTGGTAAGCCTTCTGGGCTTAACGGTTTTCGAAGCACGTTCAGCCTCCGGACCCTTACATCGAGAAAGATGGCGATATCGACATCGACCTGTTCTTCCAATCTCACCGATGCCTTCAAATACGAGAATTGGGTCTACGGAATTCTGGAAGGAGATATGTGAGAACTTTTAGGTAGTCATCCTCTCTGTAGGAGTTCTTGGGGTAAGAACGACTTATTGACACTCCCCATGTCTAAAGGCAGGGGATTCTTGGGTGATTAAACCGAAGTCCATTTCTGGTATCGGAGTATGACCCCAAGTTCAGGGCTGTGCCATCATCAGCCCGTCCCTAGGCAGAGCATATTAGCTCCTAGGGCTGGCAGACTATCGCTTACGCTACACCATCTGCACAGACTTATTAGTCCACTAATTTGTTTTTACGTCTTGTACATGACGACATATAGAGTTTTACCTGATAGATGATTAGCTATCAGAACCCCATACTCTATCCAATTTTCAAAAAACGTCTTTGCGACTTCTGCTTGTCGCCATCAACTGATGGATTATTTATAATATGCCATGAATGTGCCTTATATCCCCATAGCTGAAGCTAGGGGCTTTACGGCACTTTCGGTAAATATCGGCCCTCTATAAAGAATGAGCAATACCAATCAGCTGCTCATTTCAAATTCTAGCGTAACGATCTTCTTCGGTCCACACGCAACTGAGACGAGATTGTTCTGAATAGGTATCTCTTCTTCTCTTTTCTCAGCGGCTGTACACAAGCAGGCTTTGCTAAACAGACCTTCTCTCAGTCGAATCTTGACGTTATCGGACTCTTCTGAGAAATTGACTAATCTGAGGATAATACTCTCCCCATTCTCAGCCTTTTTTATTGCAGTTACTTCCGTCGTCAAACTATCTACGGTCAGTGGTGTCTCAGGCCGCCTACCTGCGAAGCCTATCGACAGAGGCTTCTTCAGATAGCTACAACTTCTCTTTACGATGTCTTCAAGGGAATCTATGAAGAAGACGGCGTATTCAAAGGTGAGACTCCCTTTCATTTGTGCCCCGGGTGTTTCTATCTTCGGCCCTGCAGGCCGTTTCATACTCGATAGAGGATAGGGAGAAGCTATGTGGCCCACTGCCCTGAACAGGGTTAACTTAAGACCTTGCTCGAAACTTTCAAACTCGTTTATTCCTCTGGTGCTTACTGCGAAACCGCTGTATCTGTCAGTGTTCTCGATTTCTCCGAAGACACCGTTATTGGGTCTGGCAAGAGGTTCATCCTCGATCCAATTCGGGTTGATTTTTGAGGGCTGGCTCTTTGGTGTTGTTACGATGTCGAACGGAGTTTTGTAGAAGAGAGCGTTCCCTGGTTTTTCCCTCCAGAAATTGACCTGAAATCTGTGATTCTCGCAACTGTTAGCAATCTCAGTCTCGATTTCTAAAATACTGCTCGATTCCATCAGTTTCAGAGTGCAGTGAACTGGCATTTCAGTTCTTGAAAGAGAGCGCTTGCGTCCGTTCTCAACAAGACCGACTGGCACCGAAAGTGTGTAACTAAGTCTTATAGCCCTTGCTAGTGGCCCGTTTTCTATTACTTCTACTGTCTCTAGGGAGCCGGAACTCGTAACAATGGTATCGGTAAGCGGTCTTGAATAAACGTAACCATCTCCACAATCGCCACCGTCTTCGAAGAGGTTCGTGAAGAGCTTTTCACCGGTGGCTTTGCTCATTATCTCAACTCTTCCATCGGGCATTGCGGTGACCATCAAAAACTTGTTCTCAAGACATCGACTGTTATTTGCTTTGTACAGGTCATGATTGATCGGTCTGCTCGAACTGCATATCTGGAACTTGTCGAAGGAAAGCCCGTCAATTTGCGACCCAAGATAACCCTTCACAGAGACAACTTTCTTTATAGGCGCCGAACCGCCAAGATAGTTCAGAGACTTCTCGGTTTCGCGTAAAGAAGAAATCTGGAAGTCCACTTCTTCACCTTTCTCGTTCTTCACAACAGGTCTCTTTGAGAGGTTGTCGAATGCAATATGAGGAAGATCAATCTCTATCTCCACAGGACTAGTCGGACATTGTGATGGATTGAAGACAACAAAGAAGTCATTTTCTCCTTCGGAAGCGGCTCCGCTCAAGCTTGAAAGCGAATCCATTGCTATATTTCTGCTTATCTCAATACTGTGGGAGTATCTGCGCGATACGTCTAAATGGACTTCATCCACACTGCAGCCACCTATGCTGTCATGGGCAAGGTTCTGAAGAACCAGCTTCCAAGCCTTCTGCAGGAAGCCTCCCGGATGCCGCTTTCCTAAGAGTAGAGCGAACGACGCAAGTGGCTCAGCATAACTCTCTAGCCAGTTTAGCGCGTCAAAGTTTTCGCGCTTGTTTTTGCACCTGGAGGAGAGGACGTTGGGTAGAATGAAATTGAAGTATCCCCTCTTGGAGATGTTAACGTTTTTCAGCTGCCCGTGAAGAACTCTTATTCCTTCGGTGGCAGGTATCCTTTTCTTCAGCTCCGCCGCCAAGTCATTGAAAAGCGCCTGTTTGCAGGAAAGACAGTTGTCGGTCTCTTTTAGCTGATCTATGAACGGAAGAATCGACTCGCTTGGCTGAACATGGTCGCAGCCATCCATCAGCACCACCATGCCGGTTGCGGAGTTTTCCATGAACCCCTTTGCAGAGCCTATAAAGAATGCCGAATCGACAGGTTGACCCTCAGGTGTGAATGCCATGTTGCAGTAACCCAGTCTTTCCGGGAGTCTGTAAGTGTACAGACTGCTCCCATCGGCTCCCTCCCAGATGAATTCCCATGGCAAGTCATCGCCAGACACTCCGCGCCAAATTAGTGACGAAGTGATCCCGAAATGTCTAGCTATTTGCGGAATTTGAGAATTGTGTCCGAAAGTGTCGGGAAGATAGGCCAGCTTCTGTGGATCTCCAAACTCGTGTGCTATCTGGGAACCAAGCAGAAGGTTGCGGATCAACGACTCGCCATCGGAGAGAAACTCATCGGCCTGAACGTACCAGGGACCAACGCCAATCCTGCCTGATGTCACAAGTTCCTCGAGAACTCGGCGCATCTCCGGCCTGATCTCCAGATAGTCTTCCAGTATCACTAGCTGTCCATCAAGGTTGAAGCAACGGTATTCTGTACTACTCTGTAGGATTTCTATTAGCTTATCCATTGCCTTTACAAGTCTATACCTGAAGGATTCAAACGACTCGTACCACTCCCTGTCCCAGTGGGTGTGGGAGAGGACGAGCACGATTCTATCCTTTCCTGCCACAGTACACACCTCTTCCATAATTATAAGCCGTGTCAAATAGTCGAAAAACCTTCTCCGGAGCTATTTCCATTTGAATGTTGTGAATCGAAGCGAAGACAAAACCACCTCCGGGAGAGAGTATGTCTATACGCCTCTTTACATCATCTCTAACGTCATCCAATGTTCCGAAGGGCAGCACATGCTGAGTGTCACATCCGCCTCCCCAGAATACGATATCCTTTCCGAACTCCCGTTTGAGCATCGCAGGTTCCATGTTTTTTGCACTCGTCTGGACGGGATTGAGGACCTGGACGCCGGCCTCTATGAAATCACCGATGAAGGGATAAACAGAACCACAGGAGTGTAGGAATATAAACAGCCCGGGTTTCTTCGAATGAATATAATCGCACAGCGCCTGCAAACGTGGTTTGAATAGCGCTCTGAAAAGCCGAGACGAAATCTGCGTATTCTCCTGTGTTCCGTAATCATCTCCAATCTGTATAAGGTCGATTTCGTCACCGAATTCATGAAGGTACCTTTCGAGCTCAACGGTGTACTTCTCGAGAAGCTTGTCAAGGAAGTATTCGACTAACGGTCGATCCGTTATGATTCTCTCCATGAACTCCTGATAACCAAAGTAGGTGTGTCCTGCCTCGAGAAAGTTGCCTCCAAACGTTCCCATTATCGCACAGTCAGCGGAGTTCCTAATTTCCATAAGCTGGCCTTTCAGAAAAGCGATCTCCCTCTCTGAAAGACCGGAACGGACGAGTCCGTCTATTGCCTTTTTGTCTTCTGTGCCAGCCAAGGGAAAGTATTTCCCGTCGAAGTAGAATCCGCCTTTTGGCATGCTGGCTACGATCCGGCCGTCATTCATAATGACTCTAGAACCGTCGGCTAACGTGACTGGATCGAAACCCGCAGGCAAAAGATACCTTCCGCCGTCTTCGAACAAGTCGAACTCTATCCATTCATCTATTCTTGTATCAAAGCCGCCGTCGAGTCTCTTGAGTTCTACGACGTCAGAATGCATGCTCTTTCTTACTTCTTCTTCGACCAGGGCCAGTTGCTGGAAAACGTCGTAGATTTTCACCGATGTGTCTGATAGTCCAAGGTACTCCTTAAGCTTCCTGTATGCTATTGCATGGATTCCAGTCGATCTCATTCCAGCAAAATCTATAGGGACCCGATCCGGTTCCCTGTGGTTCAGGGCTTCTATTATTCTCTCTTTTGAAGTTATTTCGATCACCCCACTTGAACATCTGTGCGAAGGAATTCATATGCCTTCAGGTCATATCTTCTCCCATCACCTGCGATGAGATAGCCTTTCTCTCCAGCAACTTCCTTAGCAAGAAGGACCGGCTTCATTGATCTATCCTGAGCGAGAAACAGTTCGACATTGTCGCTCGCCTTCAGTCCTGCGAGGATAGGAGCAGCCTTTCGGCCACTCTTGAATACTGAGATTGGATTTCTCATGGTAACGGAATACTTGGGCAATCCGGTCGATCCAGTCGACAGCCTAACAGCGAAATCCATGGGTTCGCCGTTGAGAAAGGGGCTGGCAAAGCGGTTCTGAAGGTTGCCGTTAAAAAGTCTGAAGAACAATCTCCCACTTGCCGGAAGGTCCCGTCTGAATCGTAAAGGTGAAGGAGAGGCGAAGTCAACCAGGTTTATGCCTTCGAGGCCTATATTCACCGAAAATCCACTGCCAGTATCATCGATTCTAAGCCCCCCGAGTACTGTCAGAGTATCCGTCCCGCTTCCGCTGATTAGATCACCTTGCGGGGCGATTCTTCCGGGAGTGGAGTAGCTGATCTCCGGCCGCTCAACATTGAGCGGAACTTCGAGAAACAGAAAGTCAGACGGACCGACGTCGTAGATGTAGTGGATTCTTACAGACAAGATTATCTCCGCAGATTCTGCTGGCAATATGAAGGATTTTCTGAAGGGCCTGCAGAATCTATCTATGGGCTGGAATTCAATCACCTTACCCCACCGTGATTCGAAGACCCTAAAGCCACACTTGACTGGCAGATAATCCTCTTCTCTATTTGGAGAAGCTTTTCCTGTGTACAACTCGTCGTGTTCTATAGCGTCTGCCAAATTTTCTGTCGGGTTGACAGCGGTACGCACTATTTTGAGCTTTCCTGCCGTCAGAGATGAAGAAAGGAGTTCTCGCCCGTTCTCCTTGGCCACGATTGATTCAATTTCTCCCCGATCGTTGAAGGATAGATCGAAGTGATCGGTCGAAACCTCTAAGTTACCTGTCGAGCTTTCAGAAACTGAATTTCTTCCAGCTTTCTTCCGTGGCAGAAAACGCCTGTGCTCGAAGCCCTTGAGTTCGCCAGGGTCGAAAAAGAGCTTCCCGCTGTAGAATAATGAAGAGACCTCAGTTCCATCGGGAGCTTCCAAAGAAAGTTCCGGATCGTCACAGTTCATAACACAGAAATCATTGCGCGTCAGCCCTGTTGGGTTGAACGCCGTAATGTAGTTGCCAGAACCAAAGACTCTCTCTCGTAGACTATTGATTGTCTCGCAGGCCAGGCGGTTAGCCCGAAATACCCAGCCGAAACCCTGAGTTACCGCATCAAGGATTGCCTCGGGGTCTTTAGAGAGATACAGACCTCCACCTCCCGAATGCTCGTCGAATCCCCCGATCAATTCAAAAGCTTCCTCGATCTCTTTATGGTTCTCCCCATTTGAAAGCCCGTTTAGAATCGAAGCTTCATGCAGAATGGAGAAGGTATGCGAAGAAAGTGAGTTCTCCCTGGGATAAGCCAGAATATTAGAAGTCCACCATCCGTTGAATTCACCTTCTACCTCTTGAATTAAGGAACACCAGGGTCTAAGTCTATCGAAAAAACTATCGATCGTTGCTGTGGAGATATGCGGGTTTCTCCACGAGGCGTTCCAATCTTTTATCAGTTCGACCGGCGTGAATATAGGTTCTCTGTTGTCGATTGCCATTGGAATTGCATAGACCGGGAATTCATATTCTCTGACATCGAGTGAAGCGAGTTTGTCTATAACCTCGCCTTTCAAGGTTTCAATATCGCTTCCGAAGAATCTATGTCCTTCAATGTAGGCCCATTTAGGATCATCCGTGAACCAGGCGAGTATCTTTGCTCCACTCGGAAGCTTCCACCAGAAAGGCGACTTCAGGTTCGTGTATTCCTTGAAAGGGGCCACGAAATTGTTTATCGACATGAATAGATTTTCCACACCTGTATCGAAGAGCAGCTCCAGGAGTCCGGTACTCACCCCTGGTACATCGCTGAGAAAGGCGCTCTTGATTCTCATACCCGATGCTCTTAGCGACCTGGTTCTCTCCAGAGAATGGAAGAGTTCCTCGAACTCTGTCCTGTCTGCATAATGGTGAAGAAACAGAGCTCCAATTCCAAATTCTCCCCTTTTCAGCAGATCGCGGGCCGTCTCATAATCGGCTTGACCGTATCTCTTTTTGAAACACGAAAAGGCCCAAGTCGTTTCAATATTCCACCTGAATCGCGATTCTTCCGGCAAGGGCAAGCTGTCATTGTAGAACTGAATCGCCTTTGCGGTGTAATGAGCCTGGAGTCTCTCGACTTCCTTTATGGGGGCCGTGTAACCAAGGTCAACGTGAGAAAACATTAGTAGATTGAAATCAATTATCCTTGGCCGGTCAAGCTCTATACTCTCCTCCAACCTCTCCTGACAAGATGCAACGATGATCTTGACCGGGCCACTCTCAACTGTGAACAACTCTTCCGACTCACCCGGAGCGACAGATGTTGAGCTCTCTTGTTCTCTCTGTGAGATAGTTATATTGCATCTCTTCTCTGACGAATTGGCAATTATCACCAAGCGAGGCCGAAGCTCGGATCTCTTCAGAAGGTCTGTGAACTGAATATCTATTCTTATTGAATCTCCTTTGACCAAAACAGATTTCACGTTACTGCCCCACAGTCTTACCGCTCCACAAGCACCGTTTCAAGGAAGACTCTTCTTTGCCCTGTTGGATCTCCATACAGCCTCTCCAGGAGAATCGTGGCTGCCTGTCGGCCCATCTCACCTGTCTTCTGTGCAACCGTGGTCACGGGGATCTTGAGAAAAGAGAGGAAGTCGAAGTCATCGAATCCGCTTACGGTTATCTTTCCCTCAAGTTCAGGATGTTCGATCAGGTATTTGACAACTCCAAGAGTGACGTCGCCGGTGCATCCAACTATTGCCTGCGGTGGATCATCGAGGTTCATGAGTCTTCTTGTACACTCGTAACCGTTCTCCATCTTTGGCATTGTTTCACACGCGAGGTATTCGGGATGTAGTCTTGTCCGGCACTTTAGCACTCCGTCAAGGAAGCCGTCCATCCGTTCCTTGATGGCAGTCGCGTCTTCTTTCTGTGTTATGAATGCTATCTTTTCTTTGCCCTTTGAAACGAGGTGTTCAACAAGTATCCGCGAGCCATTGCGGTTGTCACTCACGACGAAGTCGAATCTTGATCGGGGTATGTACCTGTCTAGAAGTACAATCGGTACACTTACATTGTTAAGGAATCTTATAGATGCCTGGTTAAAGATACCACCGACGTAGAAAAGAATGAGGCCGTCCACTCGTTTCTCAAGCAGTAGTTTCAGTTCTCGTAATTCCTTCGCCGGATCGTTGTCGGAGACTCCTAGCAGGATGTTATAACCAGCTGGTGAGCATACACTCTCGAGCCCATCGAATATATCATGCATGAAAGACCTTAGGTTTGGGAGAACCAGACCTATAGTCATTGTTCTCTTCGTTATCAAGCTTTTTGCTGCCTGGTTTGGCAGGTAGTTCATATTTCTGGCTATTGAGACGATCCTTTCTTTTGTCTTTCTATTGACCCTGGGATCATCTCTAAGGGCTCTTGAAACAGTAGAGACCGAGACTCCAACAAGTTCAGCTATCTCCTTGAGACCAACGCTCATTGCAACCACCTTTCTTCGCTTGCCAGATCTGTTTCAACGGCTATCACGAATGGGAGATTCACGAATGCGACGGCTTTTTCAAATCCACCGTTTTCGACCGTATCTATATAGAACGAAAAGACCAGATAATCAGGGGTACCTGGTTCATTTTCGCCAAGAGGTACAATTCCAAGGTTCGAAGTGGCACTGTAAGAATAATGCCTTAGAAGCTGGAACCTCAACCTTTCATCCAGACTGAAAGAAAAACTCTGGCGGCTGGCCACGACGGTCTTCCCATCTGATCTATCCAGCAGCATGTAGCTTTGGAAAGGTAAGAAAGGCGGTCTCGACCCAGCTAACTCGCTTTCCATAGTAGAGAAGGATCTGGCCCCTCTGTACTCAACATTTGCGACTCCTTCAATTCCCAGTGAAAGAACATAGTTTATCGAATGGTCTTTGTATGATACGGTCGGCAATTCCTTTCTATCAATAACAACGCTTATTTCAATACCGCCCAGCAAACCTGCAGCCAGCGTTATCTGAGAAATGGGTAGAGAACAGTAGTTCAGCGTTATGATCTCCTTCAGCGCGTTTACAGATCTATTATATGAGGACATTGTAGCATCTATTTGTGAAAAGGTTTTGGGACTCCCAGTCAAATATGACTCCAGGCGCAAATCGAAATGCAAATAGCTTCCGTCGCTGCATGGAGCAATGACTTCGATTGAACCTTTCTCACTCTCTTTCCATTCGAGAAGCGTATGCTTGTCGACATCGAATTCTTCTTCGGTGTTCGTTCCATAACCTGCAACTTCAACAACATTTACTCCTCTATTCAGCGGTAGAAGAAAGCAATAGCCCTCACTGTAAGTGTTCCAGTGATCCGTGAACTCTCGAAGGAAAGGAGTTCCCGCGAATAACTCACCCCCGATCTTTAGGCAGAGGTCTTCGCCCTTACGGATATCAGCCGGTATCTCGACGTAATACTGACCTTCGCCCGGAGCAATAACGCAAATCTCCTGTGGCAAAAGCTCGTCAGCCATCTCACGCAAAAGCATCTCAAGCTGGGAATAAGCTTTGGTGGATAATTCCACAACACTCGCATTAGATGTTATGTTTTGTTCAAGGGTTAGCTTGCCAGGCCATCCGGCAGTTACGGCCGAAGTGTGTTCGCCGTAGAAGATCAGGTTGATATCGAGTGAAGACTTTAGTCGGGCATCGGTCCTTTCCAGATCCTCGTCGAGTTCTTTGGCGAATTCCTGGACACGCCGAAATGCACCTGCCGAGAACGGCCCTCCGGTCTTGACCACTTCCCACCATCCTGACCAATCCCCTTTATATACCCTGGCAGTTTCTCCGTATTTCTCTTCCATAATCCTCATGAATTCTGAAGGTGTTGAGACGATCAGCTCGACTTCTTGATCGTTCCAGTTCGAGTAGAGGTCGAGATATGCAACGGCGCCCGGGAAGTATCCTGCGTTATCGAAGGCGACCATTATGGCTACCTCGGAGTAAGGGTAGCCCGATAACTCGAGGTTATTCAGGTAGTTCTGAAGAAGAGAGGGGCTCTTGATCCAATACCCTTCCGCGTAACTGCCTTTGCTGACCCAGCAAAGGACACGATTCCCCAGCGGGCCCTCCCAGTAGAAGAGGTTATGGCTTCCTTCAAGACCCAGCGCCTCCGCATAGGCATCGTTAATCCCGCTGACGAAATAGTCTATTTCTTTCTCCGCCAGTATATCGGGAAGATCGGCCGTGTAGCCGGGAACATCGTTCATAAGGCAGGTTGAAATCTCCAGACCATTTTCTTCAGCGAAACTCAATGCGATTTCCAGGCTTTTCGAGATCACATAATCGTTTGTGAACCCCGTATGCATTGACCCGTATGCAGCCCCGAAGTCCAGTCTGCCTTCCCTGGCATAAGCACTGTACCGTTCAACCAGATCGCTTTCGGGATTAGATCTCAGCCAGCAATCAAATTGCCAGAAGGTCTCGACGGTGAATCTAAAGTCAGGGAAACTATCCATGAAGTCCAGAAGGTCGTTGTACATCTCAATGTAGTATCTTTCTACCTCGAGCTGCGTTCCCGTGAAGCCGATATCTTGATGACTGAAGGGAATCAGGTACACTTTTTCAATCTTACCAAGAGATATTACTGCCAGCAAGGAGACTCCCAATATGGCTGCAATCCTTTTGAAGGGATCCATTCCGGTGCTCTTCATCTTATTCCTGCCCTCAGCGTGAAGCCGCGCATCATTTTGTCCTGTGCGACGAAGTAGAGAATTATCAACGGAAGGGCCGTGAGTGTAGAGGCGGCCATCAAAAGATTCCAGTTTGTCGAATACTGCTGCTGAAAGCCTCGCAACCCGATTGCAAGAGTCCACATGGACGGATCATGGAGATAAATCAGTGGACCGAAGAAATCGTTCCAGGTGAAAACGATGGTGAAAAGGGCCACCGTAAAGAGAGCCGGTGTCGAGAGTGGCAGTATTATCTTTCTGAAGATCTTGAACTCCGAAGCTCCGTCTATCCTGGCCGATTCCATTAACTCGTCTGGAATGGAGATAAAAAACTGCCGCAAGAGGAAGATGTTGAAAGCGCCTCCCCCGCAAAAGGCCGGTACTATAAGGGGAAGATAGGTGTTCACCCAACCGAGTTGAGTGAAGAGTATATAGACCGGTATTATGAGAACTTGGCCGGGTATGAACATAGTGGCAATAGTGATGTAGAAGATCAAATTCCTGCCTTTCCACTGCAACTTGGAGAAACTGTATGCGACCAGTGAGGCCGTGAGGGTATTGCCCAGAACATTCATTGAGGTTAGGAACAGTGTGTTGAAGAAATATCTGAAAAAGGGAAAACTATCCACTGCCTTTGCGTAGTTGCTCCACTGGGGAGGATCGGGAAACCAACGCATCGGTATAGACATGATCTGTGCGTCCGGTTTGAGTGAAGTCGACACCATCCAGAAGAGCGGTATCAAGTAGACCACACTAAAAAAACCGAGGACCCCATATATCGTAAAACTTCTTATTGATTTCGCTCTGCATAAACCTCTCATGACAATCACTCCCTCAGTAGTCCATCCATTTTCTGGAGATTCTGAAAAGAAGGATCGTCATCGGGACCAGTATCATGAACATCACCCATGACATTGCCGAAGCATATCCCATCCTAACGTCTTTGAAGGCTAGCAGGTATATCTTAAGGTTCACGAAGGTAGTCGATTCCAATGGGCCACCTGCAGTCATTATGTAGGACTCTGCAAAGACCTGGGAAGCGGCTATGAGACCAGTGACGGTATTGAAGAAGATGACTGGCATGATCATGGGGACAGTGATACGCCAGAACATCTGAAGCTTGTTAGCCCCGTCAAGTTCTGCGGCTTCGTAGAGATACTCGGGAACGTCCTGAAGACCAGCCAGAAAGATGACGATAATACCGCCTATCCCCCAAAGGCTCATAAGGATCATAGCCGGTTTAGACCACTGAGGCGAGTTCAGCCAGAGGGGACCTTTAATACCTATGAATCCAAGCAACTGGTTTATTAGACCGCTCCTGGGATTGAACATCATCATCCATAAGAACATCACCGGAATCGAGGGAAGGACAACAGGGAGGAAATAGATGGTTCTGAAAATCCGCATCCCTTTCAGGGCACTACTTAGAAGCAGAGCAAAGATAAGGCCGGTGAAGACCTTGAGAAAAACCGACCCGAACATGTAGTAAAAAGTATTTCCCAGCGCTTTCCAGAATCCGGGGTCGAGCGTGAAGAGTATTTTGTAGTTGGTCAGCCCTATCCAGCGCGGGGCATTGATCATGTCGTAACTTGTGAAACTGAGAAAGAGTGTTGCCAGTATCGGAGCGAGGACGAAGGCCGACAGCCCGATCAGCCAGGGTGTCGCGAAGAGGTAGCCGGCGAGGTTCTTCCTTCTGAAATACTTGCTTCGTTTTCTTCCCATCCTTCAGGCTCTCCCTTCACAGAGCGATTACGGACAGCAGGACACCGAAGAGATTTCCGGGTCCTGCTATCCGTCGTTACTTTCAGTGAGTCATCTTGTATTTCTGAATCTCGGCTTCTATTAGTTTCTGTGCATCATTTAGAGCTCGATCGGGAGTTTTTGTACCGTAAATGGCTTCTTCAGTGGCAACCTGCAAAGTCTCATACCACAGCGGTGCCTCAAGAATGAAAGGCCTGAACTTCGTGAACTCCAGAGCCTCGATCTGCATCTTCCACTGAGGATCCTCGATTAGATCGGACTGGTATGCCGCCCTCCTGTTACCTATGAGAGAAGAGATGCCTTCGGCAAGTTTCAGCTGAACCTCGTCGCTCAAGAGATATAGGGCGAATTCGACGGCAGCGAAGATATTCTTGGATCTCGATGATAGTTCAAGGGAGAATCCGTTGGACCAGGTAGCATTTTGCACGGGGTAAGGTATCTGTACGATTCCATAATCTAGATCCGGTGCGTATGTTGCCAGATCGGCTATGAAATTACCAACCTGTATTCCCATTGCAACCTTGCCCGCAATGAAGGCATCGGCCGCACCCCAGCCGAAATTGGCGCCGAAAGAGAGAAGCTTCTCCAGACCGAGTTCGTTTATCAGGGCAACCCATTCCTCTAACGCCTGTATTATACCCGGACTGTTTACAACAATATCGCCATCTTCAGTGATAAAGTCTTCTCCCTTACCCCAGACATACATCCAGAAGTAAGATTGACCGTAAAGCGGGTTGAACCCAACAACCTCGTAATCACCGTTCTTGTCAAGAACGTTCAGTTTCTCGGCGTAGTAGAGTAACTCCTCCCAGGTAGTGGGCGGTTTCTCGGGATCCAGGCCGGCCTGTCTGAATAGGTCTTTGTTGTAGAAAAGCAGCCTAACGTCTGTCTCAAGGGGAAGAGCGTAGATCCCATCTTCGTAGGAACACATCTTCAAAGGTCCCTCAAAGAAGACTTCTTCAGGATCAAAGCCAGCTGCCAACAAATAGGGCTTCAGATCAAGAAGAATGCCCGTCGAAGCTCTCATTCCTACGTTACCCAGATCATGCAGGAAGACATCAGGCTCTTGTTTAGCAGCCATAGAGACCCTGATCTTGTCCCAGTAGTCCCAGAAGGAAATTGCGAGGTCCTCGACCTCGATAGCTCCCTTGTTAGTCTCGTTGAACTCGGCTATGATCTCGTCCATTATTTCCTTCGACGGACCTGAAAGATACATGTGCCAGAACTTCACTTTCGCAGCCGCACCAAAACTAACGGCTACCATCAACGTGATCAAAAAAAGAATCAGTAACGATTTCTTCACTTTTAATCCCTCCCCGGAATACGTTCGGTGCCAGTGGTGCATGAAAACTCTATCATTTTGGAACCCTTGTATTCGAATCCGTTCATGCGGTCTTACGGTTCGCGGTGGCAGATAATTGACGATTATCATCAATAAATACAAACGCTTGCATTTTTTCAAGCCATAACTATGTTCTTTTAAATATTACTTCTGTTGTATAGTATAGACGTATGAATTTTTTGCGGGCATATATAGACTCTCTTTGAATACAAATGATTGTATGTATTGAAGTCCAGAGGAGGTATCTATGAAAAGTCCCCATCTCATTTTCTATTACAGTCATGAAAGCTGTCCGGCGAGGGTTGCTTCCCTTCCCGTAATTGCCTGGTTGTGTAAGGACAAGAATATCGATTATGACGCCTACTTCTCTGTCAGACCAAGCCTCGCAGGTATTGGCGACCACCTCCCTTTCGCCGGAAACAGACATGAAGAGCAGCTGTATTTCTTGACCAATTTCTACGAAGAGATACTCTTTGTTTCCATGAGCGAGGGTAGGGAGGTGCCTTTTGAAAGGTTTTTCAGTGCGAGAGGATGTCCTTCTCTCAACCATTCTTCAGAGGAACTGATTGAACTGTATATAGAGCTCTTCAACTTATTCGAAGAAACTCTCCCGAAAGATGCAGTCGTATATCCTTCATGTGAGCTTGACTTTCCGCTTGAGATGGTCGAACTGGGTTCTTTCAAGTTACCAGGCCGTTCGAGGATAGACAGTTTTCTGTATCCTGAGATCTTCTACCGAAAATCTCTGGCAATTCATCTCGAGGCGGGAGATAGTCAATTTGAAAAGCTTCGTGATTTGGGGGTGGAGAAGCTTCATCTCGCGTGTTGCTCAGATGAAGAAGCAGAGAGATTCGAAAGAATGGGATACGAAGTCGATACGATAGAGCAAATTGGTGACGGAGAAACACTGCTGAGTCTTACCGGTAGAATGGCCAGAAGATGGGTTGACAGAGGGAAGGGAGTTGCGCTGGGAAACGATCCTATTACTCTTCGCTGGATTGCCAAGTATATGAGAGAGGATATACTTCCGATTGCAGCTCTAGGCACACTGAGAGAAAGTGTGCCCGTAATTGGCGAACTGGCGAAAAGTACAGGCAACAACATAGTCTGGGGAAGTCAGATATACGATGATGGAGTCATATCTGAACTATCCAGGCGGGGAATTGTCTTTGTCTTGGCCCATGATGTTGAGGTTGGAGTGACCATTAAGAATGAGGTGAAGTTGCCGGCGCTGTGGCTAAAGGAAGCGAAGGCTCCGTGGAAGGAGGAGGTTTCGGACGACTTCCTTCTAGAGAGGATTGAGAATGGCGATATTCCCATTGTGTTCGTGAACTACGCCGCTGATCTCGGTCATCTTCCTGTGCTGCCAAGATATCTGGACTTGCATTCAATTGACGGAATAAAGGATGGAATAGCCTTCCCGTCAAACTGGTGGGATTACGCTCCCGAGACCCTTGAACAGTTCTTCATTCCGCGCGAAAGGGGAGGCATCTTTCCTACGGGTGAGATCCTCCTGAGCAGCGCCGGTTTGGGTGTAGCGACCGAGGCAAAAGGCTATTTGCCGCGAAACGTCTACTTTGAATCTCTTCTGATGGCCAGAAGTATCATAGCTGAACATTGTGGAGAAGCAAATGTTCCGATCGGGCATTACTCGTTCCAGGATGCCTGCCCGGAATACAGACATGGAACCGCGGAGCCAGATTTCATAGTGCTGAAGGAGGCAGGCTTTCAATATGCCATAAGTTACAAAGACGAAGCAAAGTGGCCCAGAACGCTCTACGATGACGGGGAGTTCATTGTGCTGAATCAGCAGACCGAACACTGGAGTTTCGATCCCATGAGCGACGTGAGAAGATGGGAGAGAAAGCTAAGCGAAAGCCTGTCCAGCGCATGGGCCGTGATTGGTTTGGATTCACCTTTCTGGGGAATGACGCCGTGCTACTTTGGAGAGGCCTCGAAAGGGCTGGATCTGACTACCCTCACAAAAACAATGAAGTATGTGATATCTGGCGGTGAGAGCGGGAGGCTCTTCCTTCTAAAACCCCATGAACTTGTCAGGTTTGTCAGATTGCTTTCACAAAGCGAAAATAGCCGAAGGGAATGATAGAGATGATTCCTTCTCACGAACAGTCCAACCCGACAAACGTCTCCGAGAAGATGAACGCCCATACCATAGAGGGTCTAGAAGAGATACTGGACTTCCTCATATCCGAACGGAGAAGGCCGGGTGGAACGGTTCCTGTTATTGCAATCGACGGATTCCCCGGGAACGACTGGAGAGAGATCATACAGACTGCTAAAAAAATCGTTGACCGCAAATCTCTGACCATTGAAGTGTACGATTTCGACACATGTAGGAGAAACGATGAAGAACTTGAAAACCTCTTAACTCGTTATCTTGGTCAGGATGAGGTTTTTGGCAGGGTTTTCAGAAGAAGCATAGCAACGTTCTTCTCAAAAGAAAAGATCTCAACTCTGAAAAGGGAAATCAGTCGAGGGAGGAACTCGAAGCGGCAGGATGCAATACTGGTAATTGGTTGGGGATGTATGCTTAGCCCTATGAGAAACTCGTATGACCTGAAAGTGTATTTCGACCTCACGAGAGAAGAGACCATGAAGCGTTACAAGAAGACAGGAGCTTCTTTCGGAACCCAGAGTATTGGGCCCAAGAGACTGTACTACATCGATTTTCCCGTCTCGGAAAGGCATAGGAGGAATCTATTCGATTCACTTGACTACTATGTTGATGCAAACTCGGAAGATTCGAAGGCACTAATTGCTGCAGGGGATCTAAGAGAGATTTCCAGGGAAATCGCATCCAAACCTTTCAGATTGAAACCTATCTATGAACCGGGTCCGTGGGGAGGTCAATGGCTCAAGAGGGTACGTCATCTTCCTGAAGAATGGCCAAATTGCGCCTGGAGTTATGAGGTGATTGCGCCGGAGATGTCTATACTCGTGAAGAACCGAAATACTACTCTGGAACTACCGTGGAATCTCTTTTTCGATCTCGCGTATGAAAAAATCATGGGTGTAGTGAGCGGAGGAAAGTTTGGCGGCGAATTTCCGATCAGGTTTGATTATTTAGATACGATGGATGGCGGGGATCTTTCGGTGCAGGTGCATCCGCAGACTACCTACATAAAGGAGAATTTCAATGAGAATTACCACCAGGGAGAGATGTACTATATTGTCGATTGCAAAGAAAGTAGGCGGGTCAATCTCGGTTTGAGAAGCGACGCAAGCGTTGAAGAGTTTAGGGCAGCTGCAGAAAATGCCGAAAAGGAAGGTATGGCCTTTGACTACACCAACTACGTCCACAGCGTTCCCGTAGACAAGCATGATATTCTAATGATACCTCCCGGCACGGTGCATGGGTCTAGAGAAGGACTGGTCGTTCTTGAGATCAGCTCGACCACGTACAGGTACACATTCAAGATATACGACCATCTGAGGCCTGACTTACAGGGTGTTATGAGACCGATTCACATTGAGCACGCCTTCAAAGTCTTGAATAAGAAGCGACGGGGGAACTGGGTAGACAGACATTTGAAACCGAAGCCTTCTTTTGTGGCCTCGGGTAATGGTTGGACCGAATACCTTATCGCGACAAGCAGAGACTTCTTCCATGAGGTCTTTCGGGTTGAAGTAGAGGGCGAGGTGAAATTCGAAACCGAAGGTAGATTCCATATATTGACGCTCGTTGACGGAGAGAGTGTGATCCTTATCTCGGGGAAGAGCAGGCGAAAGATGAACTACTCCGAGACTGTAATAGTGCCTGCTTGCGCAGGTAGTTACACAATCGAGACCGGGAGTGGGGAGAAGTGCATAATTGTGAAGGCCCGCTTGAAGTGAATTCACACATCATACTTGCTCTAGATGTCGGAGGAACAACAGTAAAATCCGCTCTCTGTGATTTGCATGGTCAACTGGTCTCAGGCGTTAACATAACCTCTGTTGATTTGAGAGGTTCCAGATCAGTTATTCTTAAGCGGTTTTCCGAGATCTTAACTGGTTTGGTCGCGCAGTCAAACAAGATGAACCTTGAGCCTGTCGGCCTCGCAGTTGCCTTTCCCGGGCCATTCGATTATGAAAAAGGAATTTGCCTCATAAAAGGTGTTAACAAATACGAGGCGCTTTACGGAATGGATCTATCCGGTTTCTTCCGTAATGAAGTCACCGTAACCGAGTTGTTTCCCGTGATATTCGATGCCGATTCTTGGGCCTTTACTCGTGGCCAGTATCTCAAAGGTGCAGCTATTGGTGCGAGGAGGATCATTGGAATTACAATAGGTACAGGACTGGGTTCAGCTTTTATGGAGGAAGGGAGGATAGTCCAGAATGAAAGAGGAATACCTCCTTACGGCTGGATTGGAAACCTTCCTTTTGGCAAAGGAATACTTGACGACAGAATCTCCCGGAGGGGAATACTTGCAAGGTACCGGGAGATTTCAGACTCACTTCAGGTAGATCTAGATGTGAAGGATCTCTATAACTTGGCCGTCAAGGGCGACACTGTCTGCATGAAGCTATTCTGTGAAACGGGAAGCCTTCTCGCAGAAGCCCTCATACCCTTTATCAAGATCTTCTATCCGGATGTGATTGTTCTTGGAGGCAAGATCTCGGGAGCCTATGAGTTTATTGGTCCAGCTCTGAGGAAAGAACTTGAAGCGAATTTAGGGAGCATCAACCTGCCGAAAATCTTGAAGGCGATCGATCCCGATAGCTCAACACTGTCAGGATTGGCTCTTCATTTAGCTGAGATATGCTTTGGAGGAGGGAGTATATGATACCAGGTTGCCAAATAAACTGTGGACCCCAAGATTGGCAAATTCTTCAACATAAGGAAGGAATAGCTTCTGTAACACTCTCAGGCAGCTACATTCCTTCTATAGAGATCTCCGATCGTCAAGCGGTATTTGTGAGGGTGGTCTGTGAAGCAAGCTCAGAGCCGCTACTGCCATGGCTCCCGGCTACAATGCTTGAAGGCGAAAGATGGGAGATATCTTTCGAGCTCCCCGTGGGGGGACTCTACAGGATAGAGACCTCCCTGAAACCAGATAGTTCTGGTATAGAATACGCTTTCAGGGGTGACGCCATACATCATCTCGGTGTGGGTGAGGTTTTTGTCATTACCGGTCAAAGCAACTCAGCAGGTTATGGCAAAGATCCGATATACGATCCTCCGGAGATCGGAGTTCATGTGCTGAGAAACAAAGGCAAATGGGATCTGGCCTCGCACCCTCTTAACGACTCGACAGGAACGATTCACCCTGTAAACATGGAGACAATAAACCCTGGGCATTCACCTTATCTGAGCTTTGCCAGATATGTTAAGAGAGAATTGAATAGACCAATTGGTCTTATCCAGGCATCTCTCGGAGGCTCCTGTCTCAGTCAATGGAATCCGGCCGAAAGTGGAGAGCTCTATACTAATCTACTTGAAATTACTACGGGATGTGGAGGAGATCTCGCAGGTGTCCTGTGGTATCAGGGATGCTCCGATACTTCTGATGATCTCAGCATCACGTATGGCAAGAGATTTGCGAACTTCGTCAACAGCTTGAGAGAAGATCTCAATGATCCTTGCTTAGCTTTCTTTACGGTACAGCTCAACCGTTTTGTAGCAGATCAGGAACCTTGGGGAATGAGCGATGACAATTGGTCCAGGGTGCGGGAGGCCCAAAGAAAGGCGAGGAGAGAGCTCAAAGGAGTCTTCGTAATTCCAGCAATTGACATACCTCTTTCAGACAATATCCACAACAGTTCTTACGGGAATGTAATGCTCGGAGAAAGACTTGCAAAAAGCGCCCTTAAACATCTCTTCGGAAGAGACATTCAGGCCGATGCACCGGACATCAATGAAGCTGTTCTAACAGGTGACAAAGAAGTACGTCTTTCTTTTGAAAACGTTTCTTCCAGGCTTTATGCCTTTGATCTCAAGGCAGAAGATTTACCCATCTCCATTTATGATGAAGAGGGAAAGATTGAAATAGTGAGATATTCAATTAGGGACAGCATGATAGATCTGGAGCTCTCTAGAGAACTCATAGGGGAGGGTGTTGTCCACAATCAGCATGGTACGAATCCAAAGTCTCTTTCGATTATTGACGCAGTTAGTCATCTTCCGGCTTTGGCATTCTACGGATTCAAGATCTCGAAGGAAGGATTCTAGGACGCGCCTCGAGAACGACTCCTTTAGAGGCATCTTTTCATTCTCTTGAATATGAAACGCCGAGCCAGAAATGAAGAAAAGTTCTCTTCTGGTTATTATATGGTATTCGTGCAGTTGAACGACAAGACGTCAGAGTGCGGAGGACTCCTCGGGGAGCCTGGAATTAGTGACCGCGCACGCAAGGCATTTGTCAGCGAAAGCTCTCGGAACAACAAACAGAGTCAAGAATGAAGAAATCTCTCGACGTTTCCAAAGCAAGTCGTTGAGAGGATTCGTTCATGACTTATACCGACATTCACTGGCGAGGCGCTCTTTCGACAGGTTTCTACTCAGTGGCTCAATTCAATGCTATTCTCGGTGAATTTAGCCGGCAACCACTTGCACTCTTGCTCCATAATCTGAGGAGGTAATTCTCTAGTCATGAAGTTCATTTTGCCGTCAAATTGTCTGATGTATGAATTCACGAAGTAGTGGTTATCAGCTCCTATTAGATTCCGTAAAACGGACTTCGTTGGTTACCTGTGGTCTTGTCTGGAATTCTACTGAGTTCCTGCTGAATTCTCCGCGAAGAAGCCTGTCATTAGGATGAAAACATGAAGATCAACCAAGAAACCAGAACGCTTCAATTTCAGATGCAAAGGCTTCTGGTCCTGACATAAAGTCAGGCGTAAGTCTTCACTTGTTTCCCTAAGCATGAACTGTTGATCAAGAGCTGTATTTCTCTGATTGCCATCAAGCTGTTCACTCAAATGAAGAGAACCTCTAGTCTTGCTTGTCAGGTATATTGCTGTCGTCTGCTTTCAATGAACTGTCGCCAGACTTCTCGCTCTCTTTCCTCAGCCGCTTTGCCTTCGCCTTTGCTTTCTTTGCGCTCTTTTCTTTCACCTTTTCGTACATGTCTCTTATCCAGACATCGACAGGCGCCTTCCACTTCTCCGCTTTGTTGGGTATATTCTTTATCATCGTCTTTGGACTTATTCCCAGTTCCTTCGCCATGCGTATCGTTTCATCACCGACTTTGCATCTCTTCTTGACTTCTTTCCATTCTTCCTCTCTTTTCTTGTTAGCCATAATAACCTCCCGAAAACTTCCTTGGTGTTCTGAACATTAACCGGCGCTATCACAAGCCTTAAACCATGAAGCTCATCTTGCAGTGCAAAACAGTAAACACGCCGGTTATTAAGAAAGAGACTTCTAACCCGGAGTTGTGAAGAAGTACTTCTTGTTTACAAATGAAAGTTTAGCATACCTCATCTTCAGAAGGAGAAATCACTGAAGAATTTGTGCCATAAACTTTACAAACAAGTCATCGTATTTCGATTATGAGACTCACTTCCGCTTCTATAACTGAAGTCATGGATTGAGTGAGCATAATTATACCAGTGGCTCAAATAGTATGATTTGCTGGAGAAGAAAGCCTCTCAAGACCATTGAAGAGTCTAGAGCGGGATCCTCCATCGAGAAGCTTCGATCGGTTTCAGAGTCAACGAAATGCAAGAAAGCGAGTCTGTCACTGAAGAGGAGACTTGAGACTCACTTCCGCTTATATAAATGAAGTCATGGATTGAGTGAGCATAATTATACCAGTGGCTCAAATAGTATGATTTGCTGGAGAAGAAAGCCTCTCAAGACCATTGAAGAGTCTAGAGCGGGATCCTCCATCGAGAAGCTTCGATCGGTTTCAGAGTCGACGAAATGCAAGAAAGCGGGTCTGTCACTGAAGAGGAGACTACTGAAGAGGAGACTAATAAACGTGAGAGGGATTCCGCTTGACCTTGATGTGATCTCCAGGGAGCCCGACATATTTGGACTGTGTTGTCAGCATGCCCGAAATAAATAGCAAGACGGAGCCGTTCTGAGACCAAAATGCAAGCAGTCTCCGTTGTGGTTCTGAGGGGGCAGTGCTCTCTGCATGCCCGATTGCTCACGAATACTCTGCCCGTATTGCGGCAATATCAATCTTCCTGCCGTCTTAGTATCCCCTGGATGAACTCGGCCTTGCCATTTGTATAGGCTTCTCTGTTGTCTCTGAATTTTCCTGCAAGCTCTTCTTTGAGATCGGCGTATTGTTCTGCGGCCTCTGGGTTTTCGCGCAAGTAGTCCCTGAAGAAGATGTGGTCTCTCCAAAACTTGCTTTCAAAAACGACCATGTGTACGTGATAATCAATCTCGCTGCCGGATCTCTCAAAGTATCTTCTCTCCGGCATTGAATCCTCGTGTTCGGGTCTGTAAAGATAGCCCGTTCTTTCAATGAGCGGTACACAGGAGTCGGCCTGTTCAAGTGATGATACGCCAATCATTATGTCGATAACCGGCTTTGCCCTAAGCCCCGGGACGGCCGTACTCCCTATATGTTCTATCGTCTTCTGTAGCTCATTTAGTGAGGCAGAAATCCGCTCGGCTTCCTCCTTGAACAACCTTGGCCAAGCAGCACTGTACTCATCCACTATTACTTGCTTTGCTCTCATTCAAATCACCGTTTTAGATTGAGTTGCTAAAAGTACCTTACAAAGCATTATGAGTGACGATTTTGGGAAAGATCGATTCGAGAATGCAAACCTTTTCTGGAATCTCAGAGATTCCCCATGGGACGTTCTTCCAGGAGCCTTTCCGAAGCCTCCCATGTCGCCACAGACTTATCGGCGAAAGCCTTCCCGTCAGGAGAGGAACAAGATCCGAAATCTCTATCTCGAAATCCTCTGTGGCTTCCGTTATCTTCGCTACACCGTCTCCGATTTCGATCTTCACATTGTTCTCGGGAAGCAGCCCGTCATGTATCTTCAGAACAACGCTTCCGGAGACAGAAGTATCCATGAGTCTTGAGATAACCTGAAGCGGGTCGAGAATTCTAACCATCCGCGATGAGGCATCTATCATCTTGAGCTCTTTTCCAGCCTGCCATCTCGAATGGAAGAAGAGTTCTATTGGAAAATCTGGCGGCATGGTCCTCATTTCGAAAGTTGCAATCTGGTCCCTATGATTCAGCAAGAATCTCTTCAGTGAATAAAGGCCGGCAAGATCGGTGAAGTTGAATTTCTCGATCACCATCTTCCTTTCTTTCTTGGAATAAATCATCATTCCATGGGGTGTGCCCTTACCATCTGTGGCAACGGCTCCGAAGAGATCTTTCTTGTGGAATATCTCCTGGCTGCAAGCGGCAATTTCCAGCGCCTCGGTGTAACGAGAGGTTTCCCACATGACTTTCCGGGCCTCTTCAATTAACGTTTTCATCTCTTCGTTGTTTAGAAGTTTACCGGAAACTAGCTTGAGACTGTCGTCTTTTAGTTCATCTGAAAGGAGAGAATAATCGAAAGTCAACTCAAGGCTCTCGAAGCCAAGCCCGAATCCCAGCCTTACGTAAAAGTCATGCTTGAAGGGATCGAGCATAATAAAAGTGACCCCGTTCTCAATAGCCTCCTGTATGTCTTTAAGGAGGATCGCCTTTGTAATACTTTTGTTGCGATATTCGGGCAGTGTAGCCACCGCCTCGACGTACCTGCATTCAAAAGGTTTGGTGCGGATCTTCGCTAGATACTTGTAGCTTATGTATGCGGCCACTAGCTTTTCCTCATCGAATGCACCCCATACATATTCCCATAGCGAGGGATCAGAAAAGAAGAATTCGCTCTCTTCCGGTTCGAAGTATTCGAACGACATCAGGAAGATCTCTACGATTCTGTCTTTATAAGAGCTGTCGATTCTCCTTATCTCCATCAAGCACCTCTTTTCCCAACAATGATACCAGATCATCATTCTATGCTCTCATTGGTATTTGCCATACTGTTAGCTCCCCCGCTTGAGAATCAGAACCGAGAGGTTATCTTATCTTTGTAAACCATTTGCTTGGAATACATTTGATTCTATCTAGAGAATGAGGAACCTCTTACAGAATCTTTGAGTATACTGATTAAATCCCGATAGCATCTTCGCTTACTGAGCCTTCCGAACTAGAGGACGAGATTTTCAGTTCATACTAGTGCGAGGGTATTCAAAAGATACACAGTTTGTAGGTTATTAGGCTATAATAAATATATGAGTGAGTTGTTAAGGAAGCTGTTAGTGTTTTGACCAACAAAACATTCATGCAAAGACAATACAGCTCGACAATTGCCTGATGGCAATGTTGGAGGGGATCGTATGGGTGTAGTTAAGATTATTGGAATTGTGCTTGTTGTAGCCGGCGTCCTGGGTTTGGTGTATGGAGCGTTCACATACACTAAAGATAGTCACACTGTCGATCTTGGCATAGCAGAGATTGAGGTGAAGGAGAAAGAAACTGTACAGATTCCGATTTGGGCAGGTGTTATCTCAATAGCGGTTGGCTGTGTACTTCTGTTCCTGCCGCTTAAGAAAGGCTAGTCAGCTTTACCTGACGGCTGACGAAAACCTCCTCGAAATCGATCTCCATATCCTACCACCACTCTATCAAATACTTATAGTCATCTCTTAAGCTGATTTTCTTGTGGTGCATTACGGATGTGCGCAGAGATCCTTGGACCGGGCAGATGTGTCGAAAGTGGAAATCTAGAGTATTTCAAGCATGTCTTGCCAGTTCAAGACTTCGTACTTTCGTCCAACAATATCCGAAGACGGTTCTAGGCAAATCGTCTTTGCTTTGGGCCACAATGTCTCGAAAGAGTTATCCTAAGTCTTGAAGAACCGGCAGTCAAGTAGTAGCAACATCCTAATTAGACTTTCAATCTCTAGTTCTTGCCACTGACACTAACCAACGTACAGCGATGTTAGGTAATCAAAAAAAGGACTTCTGTGGCCAGGATCTTATTTTCAAAGATCCTGGCCAACTCTTTGAAAGGCCCTTTTAGGCTGTATAGACGGTGAACGGCCTTTCCTTATCTAAGGTTCCTCAAAAGTAGTACTGAAGAGAAGGATCGGATGAGAAGAACTCGCTCCCTTCGGGTTCGAGGTATTAGTAATGAAATCAGGATAACTCGACTATCCTATCTTTGTAGGATATGTCGATTCTCCCTAGTCTGTCAAAAACCTACAGCGAGATCCCACAAAAATGATGGCAGATTTCACTACTCTCCCCGTTTAGCAAGTGGAAGCGAGGGTCACTTCTTTGCCGAAAATGGAAGTCTCTTTCGCTAGATGTGGGACGTAAAAATGATCGAATAGGGCATTTCCGGGGGGGGGGATCAAGGTGGTGCAAGAAACACGTGATTGGCTTTTAGAAGAGGAGAATCCTTCTGTAAGGTATTTGACGTTGACTTCTCTTCTGGGTCATGCAGAAGATTCGGGCGAAGTCAGAAGAACGAGAGATGAAATAATGAAGCGTGGGGTGGTGCCTGCTTTGCTCGACCTCCAGAACGATGACGGCTCGTGGGGAAAACCAGAGAGGTTCTACACAGATAAGTATCGCGGTACAGTATGGAATCTTATCGTTCTGGCAGAGATGAGGGCAGATCCAGGCAATCCTGGGGTAAAGAAAGCCTGTGAATTCATATTGAGCAATTCGCAAGAGACAGAGCTAGGAGGCTTTTCGTATTCTCGAAGCGCCAAGAGACTGTCAGGTCTCCCGAGCGGAGTAATCCCCTGTCCTACGGGAAACATGGTTTATTCGCTCATAAGGCTCGGCTACCTTGAGGATGAGAGAGTTCAGAAGGCGATCGGCTGGATATGTGCCTTTCAGCGGGCCGATGACGCTGTAGACAGACCACCCGAAGGAGAGGTCTACATGAGATACGAATCCTGCTGGGGACGCCACTCATGCCACATGGGCGCAGCTAAGGCTTTGAAGGCTCTAGCTGCGATTTCGGAGGAGAAAAGGAACAGGAAGATAGACGAGAAGATAGCTGAGCTCGCAGAGTACTTCCTGAAACACCGTTTCTACATGAAGAGTCATGATCCGGAGAAAGTCGCAAAGCCGGGCTGGTTAAGACTTGGTTTTCCCATGATGTACCAGACAGATGTTCTGGAATTGCTTGAGATATTCGCCGAGCTCAGAATCAAAGATCCCAAGCTTCAGGATGCAATCGGAATCGTTTCGGGTAAGAGAAACAAAGAAGGACTCTAGAAGATGCAGAACTCATTCAATGACAAGATGCTTGTTCCCGTCGAGGAAAAAGGGAAGCCTTCGAAATGGCTCACACTAAAGGCACTTAAGATCCTCAAGTTTTATGCCGAGCTATAGAGGTTTTGTGCCTTTGGCGCGGTGCTCAGAGCAATCGTAATAACTCTGCTTACAGTGGAGGGTTTTTCAATTTGCCTCTCTTGAACCGAGATCTGCACAAAGCGCGTCGGTCGTAAAAATCAATCAAATGGAACGATTATACAAGTGATTCATACGGATCGAAGTTCTTCCTCAAAACATTTCGAGGTTTTCTGAAAGAAGTTGACGCTAGAACCCTATGAAAACCTTACAGAATAACAGTTACAAGCCCTTCAGGCATCTCTTTTAAGTGTAGAGACACATAGTCACACACTTATCTGAAGTGATCTCTGTGACTCCCCAGAGCAAAAGAGTAGGAGAATTCACCTGTTTGCGAAGTGTCGGACTGTAAAAATCCCTTAACAGATGCTAGAACACCTCTTCCTCAGTCTGTGGCAAAGTACTCCACCTTCACCGGAAGACGCTTCTCGGCAGACTCGAGGATAGAAAGAACGACAAGCGAGGTGTTGATGGCGTCATCGAGATTTATAAGGAACTCATCCCCAGTCGCCAGACAGTCTATGAAATGGCGGATACTCTCATATGCAAATCCCTTTGCCTTGCCATGAACGAAATGATTTACAAGCACATCGGGATGTTTGCACTCTTTCTGAGTGAAGCTCTCGATAATCTGGTTGTTGCTGAGGTCAAGATTAACCATGCCCTTGCTGCCCGTGAAGTTGAACTTGATGTCGTTTACGCACGGATTCGTGTTGGGCGTTATCCAGCTGTTCTCCATTGTTGCTATCCCGCCGTTCTTGAAGGTTAGGATAGTCTGATAAATGTCGGTTGTATCATGCCCCAAATTTTTCAGAACACAGGAAGAACTGACAGAGTAAACAGAATCCACCTCATCGCCGAAGAACCATCTCAAAGTATCTACCGAATGACTGCCCAAAAACCATAGAATAGACGATTTGCTTGACCAGGGCAGCATGTCTGTCGCAACCCAGAGAACGTCATTCAATCTGAAATAGGCGCTTACCGGGTCTCCGAGTTCCCCATCATCAAGCATCTGTTTGGCGACTGCAAAGGGAGGACTCCATCTATTGTGAAGATCGGTCATTACCCGTATGTTGTTGACCTTTACCGCCTTTGATATCCTGATCAGGTCCTCTCTGGTTGTTGCAATCGGCTTCTCTACGAGGATATCCTTTCCGGCATTTGCGCAATCGACAACTATCTCACCATGAGCGAAATCCGGTGTGACTACAGATACGGCATCAAAGCCAAGCTCATCTAGCATAAGGCGATGATCTTCAAATATTTCTGGAATTTCAAACTCTTCGGCAAATCTCTTTGCTCTTTCTCTGTCATGATCACAGATGCCAACTAGCTCAACTTCTGGATGCTCTCTATACAAGAATGCGTGCGTTCTTCCCCATACACCTGCGCCTACAATAGCTACTCTTTTCTTCACTAAGAGCTCCCCCTTTTTTTCTCGTTGAGAAGAGATTTGCTTCAGTTAATCTTGACTTCTATTTCACATTCAAATGTCCTATCCCATGGAAGACTGAACTTCTCAATCGAGATCCGATTCTTTGAAGAGGAGAAATCATAGATGTCCAGTTTCCTCCCACGAATGAATCTCTCAAGGAACTCTTCTGCTTTCGGTACGAAAACATCGTCTCTGAAGCTTTCAAAGAGTCCTTTGGACTTGCTAACCTTGTATACGTCGCCACCGGATTCATCGATCGTTCTCTCCAGGGTGTTTCTGAGAACCCCCTGGTAAAGATGGTCGTCAAGAAGCCGTGATATGTAAAACTCGGCAAGAGCCTTCTTCTCCACTTCACAGGAACCGGAAGTAAAAGCCAGAGAAAGAAGCGTCCCCAGGCTGTTTGAAGCCGTATTCCAGGCAGAATATCCCCAGACGTTCTTCAGCCCCAGCCCCAGATAAGCTTCAACAAAGGAAGGATTGGACCCGTTTGGATAGAAAACGTCTAGTATGAAGACCCTCTGCTTCCTCTTGCTCAGGTTCTTCAGAGCCTCAATCGAATCGGTTGTAGATGTCCCGGCGATCAGAATGCCGGTTGTAGAATCTAAAGACTGCCTCATCTCTAGAAGCTTCATATGGGACTCTACGTTCTTGCCGAATTCCCGGTCCTCGAAATCCATTACCTTGTCCCTTGTTGCTGGAGAGTCATAAATGACATCGACAGGATATTCCCGATCTCGTCTGTAACAAATCATCTCCTGAAGTACTTCATCGGCGCCGTTATGTATGAAGACTCTATCTTCGATGTCAAAGTCTTTTGCGATTCCTTCAAGTATGTCTAGTTCTCTCTCCTGAGGGCCATGCTGGAAGGTATCTTCCTGGGCAAGCACAAGAAGATCTGCACAGCCGTCTTTGACGAGCCTGAGACATTCCTTGTTCACCCGGTGGTTTCTCAAACGGAGTTCACGATATCTGCTGATAAATCCTCTGGGTAGTTCATCTTCTACGGTCTCAGCCTCTTCCGCCTTTCCATGGCCCGAGAGCCACAGATACTTGTTAAGCATAGTCCACAGTTCTTTCGAGCCAGCCGATGAAACTGAGACCGACGCTCTCCTGACAATTGAAGAAAGGAAAATCTCGGCATTTGGGAATCTTCTCCTCAGCTCTCTCACCGACCTCAGCCTTTCGAGAGCTGTCTCCGCGCTTATTCCCTCCTCCCTTGAGGCTATGAGACCGCCGTAAGATAGCATATCGACAGAGATTATGAATCTGTCTGCCTCCCTTGAAAGCATCCATCCAATCAATTCCTCGCATTCTCCCGGCTTCATGTATCTTCCCAGCAGACTCTTTTTCGGGAGCTCGATCTCAATACCATTGAGATCTGCAATCATGGAAACCAGCTGGTAGTTTGGAGGTCTTTCATCCATTGGAACAACTACTGTCTTCAAAGAATTCCTCCCATCTCGACGATCTCTCTCTGTATCAGGTCAATGTTCACATCTCTGACAAGCTTTCTATGTTTCACGGCAAGTGCCGCAGAAATCCCTGCCGCCATGCCGGTTGCAGTTGCCAGCGGGCTGGTCCTTACTGCGGAGAAGGCCGTGTGATCGGCACTTATTGCTCTTCCGGCAAGGATAACGTTCGCCAGACCCTTTGGTATGAGAGAACTCATGGGAATATGGTACTCGCCCGGGTAAGGAATTGAGATCGTCTTCAGTTGTGCCGAACCGGGCAGATGAATATCAATCGGATACGATCCTACTGCAATGGCGTCATCAAATGTTTTTCTATCAATCAAGTCACTAGTTCTCAAAACGTAATCTCCCACTATGTGGGTGGTCTCTCTCACCCCTATGTGACAGCCAGTCTGAATTAGAAATGAGTTTTTAAATCCGGGAATCTCTTTCCTGAGGAAGTCCATGAATCTCCAGACATCGGTGCTCCCGTTGGTCTGGGCTTCAGTTAGTTCTTTGCTTTTGTTGGCGTAACCGGCGTATCTGGTGGTGTTCATGAATATCTGTCCGGGATGGTAGGGGACTTCGAAAAACAAGAGCCTGTCCCTTTTGAAGTAGATTCCGTAGTCGTCAAGCCTTTTCATGAAGCTGAAGAACCCGGCAATTCCCAGATAGCTCAGGTCGGTATGCTCACTGATGACGAAATCATCTCTGTTCCTTGTAACATAAGACACTATCTCTTCTCTATCAACGCCCCCGATTCTCATCACCAAAGTCATCGGCTGGCAGCTGGAAGGGCTTCCGTCTCCGATGTTGTAATAGGCTCCGGCGCGTATGGAAAAGTTTCCCTCGCCCGTTGAATCGATGAAAACCTTTGCATTCACTCTGTTCTGCTCGCCTGTGCTGACAGTTGTTATAGAGGTGATTGAGTCTCCCTCTCTCGAAACATGCAGGACAAGTGAGTTGAACAGAAAGTCCACGCCTTCCTCTTTGAGCATCTCAATCAGCAATGATTTCATCTTTTCGGGATCGAAAGGGGTGATTGACTTTACAAATCCGATGGGGTCATCTATGTGTCCGTAACTCCCACGCATTGAAACGAGCCTGTCAATGATCTCCTGTCCGATCCCGCCTATCACCTGTCTCTCAGATGAGTGAAATGTCATCATCGGGTTTACGAGGGCAGTAGTAAGAACTCCGCCGAATGACATATCCTTCTCCAGAAGAAGCACTCTTGCTCCTGTCCTGGAGGCAGCAATAGCCGCCGATACGCCAGCCACGCCGCCGCCAACAACTACAACATCATAAACTAAATCCATTTCTTCACTTCCCAGTCTATTTGATTCCAGAACTCAAAGCGGTATCTGTGAAGTACCTTTGAAACACGAGAAATATAAAAATAACGGGCAAAATAGAAACTGTCGTGGCCGCCATAAGTGGTCCCCAGTCGGCTGTGTACCTATTCTTGAACACTTCCAATCCCAGCTGCAGAGTCCTCATAGACCTGTCGCTTGTTACTACGAGGGGCCAGAGGAAATCATCCCAGGCCTGGGTGAATGTGAAGATCGCAAGGGCCGACATCGCGGGCTTTCCAAGCGGAAGAAAGATCTTCCTGAAGATCTTCAGTTCTGAGGCCCCATCGATCCTTGCAGCCTCCGAAAGTTCTTTAGGAAACTGCATATAGAACTGCCTCATTATGAAAACTCCGAAGACAGTCATTATGTGAGGGATTACAAGACCGGCATATGTATTGAGAAGTCCGGTGCCTCCCCTTCCCAGAATATCGTTTCCGCCCACGAGCGGAAATGACTTCACCATAAGGAAAGTCGGAACCAAAGTCACCTGAACGGGTATCATCATAGTACTCAGTAGAAGGATGAACAAAACATTCTTCATAGGGAAATCAAGTCTGGCAAAAGCATAGCCTGCGAGCGAGCAAAACACGAGGTTGAAGGCCATCGAAACAAGTGAGACGATTACGCTGTTCAAGAAATAGTTGCTGAAGCCTCTTGAGGTGAGCGCCGACTGATAGTGTTCCAGAGTAATTGTCTTCGGTAGGAATGTAGGCGGCCAGGTAAATAGCTCTGCGTTTGGCTTTAGAGAGGAGATTGCCATCCAGAAGAAGGGCGACCCGAAAATGACTGCCGCGATCGAAAGAAGTAATATGGTCCTCACCTTGTTCTTCCTCATTCGAAGGCCTCCTTCTGTCTACGTGATCGGAAACTTACGACGGACAGAGTCATGATTATTATCCCAAGAACGAACGACATTGCACTTGCATAGCCCATGTCCATGTAGTCGAAAGCTGCTCTGTAAATAAGAAGTCCGACCGTCGTTGTAGATTGCAGCGGACCCCCTCCTGTCATGACATACATCTCCGTGAAGGACTGAAGAGTGCTGATCATACCGACAATCAATACATAGATATGAACCGGTCTTAGTAGAGGGAGGGTGATCCCGAAAAACCTCCGAATAGACGAGGCACCATCTATCGCTGCCGCTTCATACAGATTCTTAGATATCCCCTGAAGACCGGCCAGATAGATGAGCATGTTCCAACCTGCTCCCCTCCATATCCTCATAGCTACAATGGAGTGAAGAGCTGTGTTTGGATTCCTGAGAAAGTTCACGGGGGGTATATTGAAAAGCGAAAGGAGGAAATTCAATATACCGATTTGAGGATCATAGAGCCAGATCCAGATCATACTTGCCGCAACCATAGGAGTAATGACTGGAAGATAGTAGATCGCCCTGAAAATCCCGATTCCTTTTAACCCACTGTTGACAAGCAAGGCAAGCAGCAGAGAGATCAGCATGTTTAGAGGCAGGACTTCAATTGAGAACTGAAAAGTCACCAGAACCGCTCTCCAAAACTCTGAGTCACCGAATATTCGGGCGTAATTCGCAAGCCCAATGAACCTGGCTTCTCCGAAACCCGAGAATTTAGTTAGACTCAGAAAGAAAGAGACAAAGATGGGGACTATTTTGAAGATTATGTTGTAAATAAGCACTGGCGCAATGAATATCAAAGCCGTTACTGCTATTCGCCTCTTGAGATTGCCCGCACCGCTCACGCTTCACCTCTTAGAAATAGATGAGCCGGCCCATCCTTAGGAAGAGCCGGCTTCGGTAATTACTTCAGTTTTCTGATTTCTTCGGCCGCTCCGTCTAACGCGTTTTTCGGAGTCATGACGCCCATAATTGCACGTTCGAGATACTTTGAGATAATATCTCTTGCCTGAACCCAGAACGGAACATTCGGATTTCCATAGGCATACTTCGAGCCTTCCACGAACTTCATCAGATTTGGATCATTCGCAATGTACTCGGCCACGACGCCGGACTGTCTTGGTGGCAGACTCCCAAGAGCCGTGTTTATAGCAATAAGCGCATCCTTCGACGTCATGAAGGAAAGGGCCTTTGTTGTTGCTTCCAGGTCCTTTGTGCTGCTGGAAACCATGAAACCCGCGAATGAGTAGAAAGCGGCTCTCCCATATCTTGCAGGTGGGAAGGCTAGACGAATCTTGGAGTAAACGTCCGGGCTGTATTCCTTGATGGCCGCGAGAGATTCGTTGTTCATGAAACACATTGCCGCTGTGCCAGCCGCAATCGGCTCAAGGTTTCCGATCGGGGTAAGACCGTATTCAGAAGCGACCTTGGCCTCTCGTATCAGGCCTACGTAATACTCTAGAGCCTCCACTCCCGACTGGGAATTGAAAGTCGGATTGAAGTCGTTGTCGAAGAGAGCGCCGTTGTTTGCAATCAGGAAGCCTGTCCATACTTGCTGAAGATCAATCGCCGATACAGGAATGTCCAGGCCGGCCCTCACTAGCCTACCCGATTCATAGACTGTCAGCGCCTCGGCATAGGCCCTCACTAGCCTACCCGATTCATAGACTGTCAGCGCCTCGGCATAGGCCCTCAGCTGTTCCCAGGTTACCGGCGGTTCATCGGGATCGAGACCGCTCTCAATGAAGAAGTCTTCCCTGTAGGCGAGAAGTCTGCCCGAACCGAACACTGGAACCATGAAGTTCTTGCCCCTGTAAAGACCAACACCCAGAGTACCTCCGAAGTCTTCAGGGTCCTCTAGCTTGTCGATGAGACTGTCGATGTCCATTATCACGCCCGTTTCAGCAAATCCCGCGATCGCAGCCTGGCCGTGCATGAATATATCTGGTCCTATTCCGCCGGCAAAGGCAGTTGTAAGTTTTGTGGAAAGCTCTCCCCAAGGTATATACTCAACCGCGAGCTCAATGTCGGGATTAGCTTTCTCGAAGGCAGGAACCAGGTGATCATCTACGGCCTCCATCAAAGCTTCTGTAGTACCTGCAAACCAAACCGTAACCTTCGTCTTGCCAATTGCCGTGAAGCCTAGAGCAAGACAGATGATAAGAATCAAAATCCATTTCTTCATTACCACACCTCCCTGTTAGTCTCTGGTAATCTTGCTGAACTCCCTGACAATCCGTGAAAAACTCCCGATTTCAATTCCCGTTACGATAGGGCCGATAATCAGCCCCTTGAAGCCGAGATCTAGAATTCTATCTGCTTCGTCCACGGTAATCCTCTTCTGGGTTGGAATAAAGGAAGGCAGTCCTGAAAGCTCAAGCACTTCCAAATAATTGAGAAGGTCTTCCAGCGAAAGATCTTTCCCGTAGTCCTTGGGATCGATGATCGAGATCTCTACCGCATCTGCCCCAGCTTTCTTTAAGTATGAAGCCATCGACTTGGAATATGTATGATTAAGAGCCAGCATCTTGCAGAGATCGTTCTTCATAACATATAGAGGGGCGTAGTCGACGTATACGTCAAAGAAAGACAGGCCGAATTTGCTCATTTCCCCTAGTTCCTCTTCTGACGCCATTGTTTCCGCTCCGGGAACGATTCCCATACAGCAGCCAAGAGCAGAATGGATGTTCTTTGCGGTCTCTCTGACGTCGGTCCATGTGACATGAACCTTTCCAGTCACCCTGTGCTTCACATTTATGTGAAGCTTAACTGCGTCCGCACCGTTCTCAACTGCAGCCCTCGCGTATTCCAGACTGTTCTCGGGAAGACTGACTACCAAGAGTCTGCCTTTAGAATCCATTAGCTCTCTGAAATGCATTACTTCTCCCCCCTTAGAGTTTCACCTTCCATCAAGAACGGTTCCACAAACACAACTCCCTTTGATTCAGAGTTCCCCTCCATCAATTCCTGAAGCATTGTTACTGCGATTCTTCCAAGAAGATATGGGTTTAGTGCGACGGTAGTTATTCTTGGAGAGGTCATTTTGCAGAAATCTAGCCCACCAAATCCAATAACCCCTATCTCTGAAGGGATGGAAACCTTCCTGTCCTGTAGAGCCTCAATCACACCTTTCGCAAGCCAATCGGTCGTGCAGAAGATCACTTCTCTGTTTCCAGGTGTTCTGAGATGTCTCTCGATGGCCATTCTTCCATCTCTCTCTTCGAAGGAGTTGCATTCGATAATCTTTACCCGCTCAGTTGGGAAACTATTTTCACTAAGACACTTGAAGAAACCTTCCAGTCTATCAGCAAATGTCGAGACGTTTCTCGGCCCTGTAATGACGGTAACTGTAGAGTAGTTATACCTGATAATTTCATTGGCGGCGAGATAACCGCCTCTGACATTATCATTGTTTACAGACGCTAGGTTTTCCAGGCCCGAGTATTTGCCGATCAAGACGACCGGAATCTTCATTGCCGACAGGAAAGTCTTCAGATCGTCAGGCATTGGGATGCCTCCCACGATCAACCCTTCGACAAGATCGAGAGGGATCAGCGATTCATCGAAGCTCTTCTTGCTTCTGATCGACTGAACCAGGCAGTGAATATCCGATGACCCGGCCCCTCTCAGTATCCCCCGCTGAACTCCTGAGAAGAATTCATCGCTTTCGATTGATTTATGAGGGTTGGAAACGAAGAACATCACAACCTTACTGCCGCGGCCACTGGATATCTCGCCCGGGTATCCAAGCTTCTTCGCGACTCTCAAGACCTTCTTTTTGGTGGCTTCGCTTATGCGGCTGTCATTATTGAGTACTCTGGACACGGTTGAAATCGCCACGCCTGTGATTTCCGATATCTCTCTCAGAGTTGGCAGAAAAAGACCTCCTAACTCGTCAATTCTATGCAAATCGTGCAAACCTGAATTCTTCATGTGATTCTAGCAATTAAGAGTCGGCGAAACTAATGCCATGAGGATTGATCTACAAACTCTGCAAACGTATATCCACAATCACCTGCGATTAGAGCTATTATTCTCATTGATATGAAAGAAGGGTATTGTCCTGGGTAATGCAAACTGTGCAAAGGAGTAAGCGATCCGTTCTGCTAAATGACCCGTCATAGGTAACTCGGCTACTTGTACCGAATTCCAGTTCTTTCGACTTTCTTCCCAACAGAGATCTCTAGAAGCAAAGTTGCTTCAGTAGACTCGCGAAAGTCATTTCTTGAGAAGGATCTCTATCTAAAACAGTTCATCCGCTAAGTTATTCGGTTCTCATCGTCACTTTCTGTCCTAGATCCGACTGACTGAACAGGCAATGGTCAAACAGAATCGATTCAAGGTTGCGTATTTGTAAATCAGCTGCAATTCTATCGTGATATTGATGATGTAGTTGAGTATTGTCTCCATGAACTCCGTAGAAGTCTGTCCTATTTGAAAAGTCCGGTTAGAAGAACGTATACGTTCTAGTAATGCTGCGCTTATTCCAAGTGAAGTATCTGATATCCGGGAAACGTGCTTAGAAAGACGCTTCGCAGGTGGAAGCGTACTTGCTTGATGGTGGCTCAGAGAAGGGGGGAAGATAGAGGCAGAGGAAGTGAGCAAGAGTCGAATCTGAAGTGGTAGGAATGGAGAGGCAATCGTCCATTGTGAGAGAGGAAAGGCCGTTGGCAGAGGTAAACTGGAATACGGTCATCTTGATCTGCTGCCTGGCGCTTGAAGGAGGGAGAAAGTGATATTGGGGATCTTTCTGAAGGACAGAGAAGCCAGTTTAGAAGGTGATCGTTTTGAGATAAAGATCGACAAAATGGAATCGATTTATGCGGTCGCCGCTCTGGGTTCTGAAAAGCCCAGAGTCTCCTTTGAGGACTATATTACGACTACAGATATACTTCTCAAGAGGGATGAGGAAAACATGATAATCCTGGAGTTCGAGGACTTCGCGCCTCCGGGAAGAATAAGAGAGTTGCGGCTGATCTCCGATGAGCTTACGTTATCCGTGACGCTCGATGAGAAAGAAACCGAAGAGATCGCCGAAGGGTTCAGAGACCATCAGCCTCCCGAAGACTTTCTCTCGTACTTGAAGAGAAACATGAAGAAGAGCGAAAACCCTCTCATGATGGCCAACTTGGAGCAGGTCTCCAGTTGAGATTGCAGTTGTTTCTTGCAAGTCGAGAGCCTTATTTACGGTTGCTCAGGTGGAGAATGCGATTTTCCAACCCTTCCATGGTTACCAACCAATAATTGCCGGCAAACAGGTAGAAATTGATCTTAAAACCCGGCACGATCGGGTGGACCGATTGTGTTCGTTACGATGCGGTATTTGAAGAAAGAGGCTAGAGGTGCGAATTGATGGTTTCGAAGGTCGAGGTCTGTCACTCTTGCATATCTTCACTTCTGTCCTCTTTCGTCTGATCTTTGAAACACATCTTCCAGCTCTTCGTTTTCCTTCCTCAAGGAAGGATTTTAGAGCAATTGTGCCCATTCGTTCAGAAACGCTTTTGGGCAAAAGTAAGGTGGCCAAAGGAGATATGAGTGAACCCCTCTCTCACGGGAACGGCATTTCCTTTTAAGTGAGTACGCAGAAGAGATCCGATGAATAGTTGAGTTTCTGAGTTTTTTCAGCGAAAGTCCCTTCTGAACTGAACTCTTGAAAAGGGAGATGGATAGACCCAAATTCCTTATAATTGAAAAAACAGGTGCTTAATGTGACTAGCCAAAAATCACAAATATGAGGCTTGACGATTTTTGCTAAGGACAACCGCTGCAGTTATAGTGGGTATATTGATTCGAAGGATAGGGAGAGGCAGTTTTCTTGAGTTCAGAGTGAATTGTGAAATCTAAGAGAATATGGAGAGCCTCTGACGATACTTGATCAAGGAGGGCAACTATCTTGAATACCTATCAGAAGAGTAGAATTGTCTATCTTAGAGATCTTATGGAGATGGGTACAGAATACTCCGGGCCGGATTTTGATCGCGAGAAGCTTCTTTATGAGGCTTCTTCCGACACCATCGAGGAACTCGCGAAGCTACTGTGCGAAGTGTTCGATCTCGAGTATGAAACGGTTATAGAGAGCGAATTGTTTTTGCTTTATTATTGGAGTGTTTTCGTCTGGGACGAAAGCATTCCCTTCGAAACAAGATTTGCTGCGGCGAAGGAGATCGTCAAAATCGGCGACAAGCTCCGACGTGAGAATCTGAATAGCGCTTCCAACAGAAATTCTGCGGGTTCAGATGATGAAGAGTCAGTCTATGAAGCAATGGGGGTAAATGAATTCAGAGGACCTGAAATGGCCCGATGGTATTATCTCGCGGGTCTCAGCGCGCTTTCGTGCTTCCTTCAGCATGCCGGAACAATTGATTCGGATATTGAAGATTCTGAGGAGAAAGAACTTGACTATCAAGCAGTGAGGCTGGCGAAATACTGTCCAAGGTTCTACTTGCAGTACGTTAATCCTTATTCCGATGTCGTGTTCGGGCTTATTGAGCCTATGGTGGCACACTATGCCCTTGGTCTGAAGAAAAATGTTGAAGTGTCACTGCTGCAGTATATTCTCGAAGATACTCATGCCGGATTGATGGCAGGATATGGTACGTCTGTACTTGCCCTTATCTGTCTTCTGGTAAATAAGGATCAGCAAATAAGGAGGAAGGCCGCCACTGTCGCGGAAAATCTGCTTGAGTGGAGTGAAGACCAGGTCAGCCCTCTGTATATCATTGTGAAGAATTCGATTGTTGATGATTCTCTTCCATTGATTCTTGGTGAAATTGTACGCAATACAGATTTCTCTCATTCAGGAAGACCGATCGTGAAATTTATTAGAACGCTTCTGAAAAACAAGGAAAAGAAAGAAGCGACAGATATAGTGTGTGGAGTGTGCTCTGTTCTCCTCGATGAGGAATCCCTCGAAAAGTCGGAATCACTCGAGGAGCTGGTTTCATTTGTCACAGAGCTTAAAACCGATTCAAATACTCGATTGGCAGCAGCTCTTGTGGCAGAGAAGGCAGGCTATTCATCGAAAGCAAAGCTTCTTTATGAAATGCTTTCGAAGGCTGACCATAAGCGTTTTGATCGGTTCGTTTCTGATTCGAAAGTTCCACAGGTACTCTCGATAGATCTCTCGTTGAGCACGGAAATGGCCCGTCTTCTTGAACGAGCCTATCATTCAACAAAGTATCTCCACAAGATCATTTTTGAGGAGAGAAAGAATCTTATTCCCGGCCTAACCGTTTTGCGTTCTGGGGATTCCCCCACAATCGAGTACAACCTCCCACCAGGAAATTACAGATTGATGAGGCTTGCCTCGATACCGGATAGTTCTGAAAGAGTTGTTCGGATGGAAAACGCACTTGCGAGAGACCCATACGAGTTTCGGCTCTACTCAATGCTGGGTAATGGGTACACTGAGATAGGCTTAGACAATAAATGTCAATACATTCTGGAAGCCGGTTATTCGAAATTGGAAACTCTATTAGGGGAAATCGAATCGGAGTCTTACTCACTCGAGTATGATCGTGCGAACAACAAGCCTCTGCTGGATCTAATCGTTGACTATGCGGATTTTCTTCGAATAAGGGTCGGTGATCAGACTCGGGCAATAGAAACCTATGAAATGCTTCTCGATATAGACCGGGAAGATGGTGTGCATGCAAAGCACGGGCTTCTCAACAGCTTATTCAGGCAGAAAAACTTCATGAAAGCCGAGAAGTTGCTGGAACGCTACCTGGAAGAGGAAGATGTAGATTTTCTTATGGGGCGCGCCTTCATCAGTGCAATAAGAAACAGAAAACAAGATGCCAACATATATCTGCTTCGCGCGTTGAGAACGAATCCTCTGATTGTAGAAATGCTCTTCAGAGATATGGGATCTGTGAAGTTCGAAGAACTGAAGGAGGAGGATGACGAAAGAGAAGCTGCAATGTATGCGCTCGACTATCGTCAGGTCTGGGAATCCAGCCCCAAGGCGTACAACTGGCTCAAGACCCGCAGGATATCCGACTGAACGATACGCTGGCTCGGTTTTCTTGGCCGGTAAGAGCCTTTACTGGCTAGTCTTTGCTTTTCTTAGAGGGCACGGTCAAAGATTTCTATCGTTTGCTGCTCGGAATCAGGGAATGCATTTCTGCGTTTGTCTCATCAATGTTAAAAATGGAGTCACCGAGAAAAGAAAGAACTCCGGGACTAGAGAAGGCACCTCGCATAGTGGTCCTCGCCGATCTTCTTCATAGGGGGTATCTCGAGAGAGCAACTTTCTCCGGCGAATGGGCAACGCGGATGGAAACGGCAGCCACTAGGTGGATCGATTAGGGAGGGAATATCTCCTCCCGTTATGAGAGGCTTTCGCTTTAGACCAGTTTCTGGGGCTGGCGCCGCCGATTTAAGCAGCTTTGTGTAAGGGTGGAAAGAGCTGTTAATTATCTCTTCTGCCGGACCGATCTCCATGATCATGCCGGCATACATAACTATTATTCTGTCGCTCATATAACGGGCGCCGGCCAGATCGTGGGTTATGTATATGAAGGATACTCCATGTCGCTCTTTGAGGTTTAGCATCATGTTCATTATGCTCATCCTGTTTGAAACGTCGAGCATTGAAGTGGGTTCGTCGGCCAGAATGAGGTCGGGTTCGATCGAGAAGGCTCTGGCGATATTCACCCTCTGTCTCTGACCTCCAGAAAGCTCATGGGGAAACTTCCGTGTAAACTGTTCGGGTGGCTCAAGGCCTACCTGAATTAGTATGTTATAGACCTTTTCCGCTACTGATCTTTTGTCCTTTGCAATCTTGTGAATTATGAAGGGTCGTTCCATAATCCCGCCAACCGTTCTTGTCGGATTCAAGGCTCCGAAAGGGTCCTGAAATATCATCTGGACCCTCTTGTGGTGTTTCAGCTCTTCTTTTCGTGACATGTTGCCGCTCAACTCTCTTCCTTCAAACGCTACTCTGCCTGAAGTCTGCTTGTAGATCCTGCTTATTACGTTTGCAGTTGTAGTTTTTCCGCTGCCGGACTCTCCAACTATCGCAAGCACTTCTCCTCTTCGCAAAGAAAAAGACACGTCGTCCATTGCATGAACAACCTTTCCACGCATTCTGAAAGAGTTCAGGGGGAAGTGTTTGTTGACCGCTTCAAGAACCAGAATGTTATCGTTCACAGGGCCTCGGCTCCTTTGTGAAGAAAACACGCGACGCTGTGGCGATCGGCGATCTCCTCCAGCGAGGGGCAGGACTCTCTACAAATAGACATTACCTGCGGACAACGAGGGTGAAATCTGCAGCCGTCAGGCGGTTTCAAAAGGTCTGGAGGCTTTCCTTCGATTCCGCCCATGCGCTTTATCCTGCCCGTGAGGGACGGGAAGGAGTTCATCAGCCCTTTTGTGTACGGGTGCAAGGGCCTGTTGAATACAGATTCCGAGGATCCATACTCCACTATCTTACCTGCGTACATGATGGCCAGAGTGTCGCTGATCTCCACAAGTAATGAGAGATCGTGGGTGATGAATATTACCGAAAATCCCAGAGTCTTCCTAAGCTCCTGTATCTTCTCGATTATCGTTCGCTGCACAACAACATCCAACGCCGTTGTCGGTTCATCCATTATGATCAATTCGGGGTTCAGAATCAGCGCCATAGCAATCATAACCCTCTGTTTCATCCCTCCCGAAAGCTGATGAGGGTAAGAGTCGAACCTATCTCTAGGAATGTCTACCAGCTTCAACACTTCGATAGCCCTGTCGCGAGCGTCTGTTTGCGATGGTTCTCTGTGGGCATGTATTGCATCAATGAGCTGCTCACCGACTGAAAGAACCGGGTTGAGTGCATTCATGGCAGATTGGAACGCCATCGAAATATCGACCCATCGTATCTTCTTCATCTGCTCTTCGTTGAGTTTCACCAGATCGATGCCCTTAAAAATCAGACTGCCGCTTTCTATAGTGGCGTTATCTTTGAGAAGTCTCATGATCGCATAGGCCAGTGTTGATTTTCCGCATCCCGATTCACCGGCGATGCCCAGGAAGCCACCTCTATCGAGGTCGAATGAGACATCGTCCACAGCATGGACGAAGCCGCTCTTGATCCTGTAACCGGCCACAAGATCCTTACACTGAAGTAACGGAGTCATCTCACTTCTATCCAACTCAATCATCTCTTTCTTAGCTTGGGATTGGAGATCTCGTCGATGGCAAAGTTCATGAGCGCAAACGAAGTCCCGATCAAGGCAATGCAGATACCCGGAGGGAGGAACCACCACCACGCACCGGACAGAAGGGCTCCGCTGTTTTGAGCCCAGTATAGGATCGTTCCCCAGCTCACTATCGAGACATTGCCGAGTCCCAAGAACTCGAGAGTCGCCTCTCCCATGATCGCCGCCATTGTTGATGTAAAAAAGGATGCCATTACCAGTGAGATCATGTTGGGCAGAATCTCCCTGAAAACTATGTAGAGGGGCTTCTCACCAAGGACTCTTGACACCCTGACGAAATCCCTGTTCTTAAGACTAACAACTTGAGAGCGGAGTATCCTTGTAGGCCAGGGCCAGCTTGTGAGTCCAAGTATAAGGACGATTGGAATAACTCCCCTAACTGTTATATACGCGGCAATGACTATCATCAGTGGGAGGCTCGGGATGACAAGGAAGACGTTTGTAAACAGAGAGATGATGTCATCCACAATGCCCCCGAAGTACCCGGCCACAAGCGCAAGTGTGAGGGCAAGAACCGTTGTGAACAGTCCTGTCACAAGCCCCACAGTAAGCGTGATTCTCGTTCCATAAACCATCTGAGAAAAGAGATCCTGCCCTGCCTTCGTCGTTCCGAGCAAGTGTTCTCTTGAAGGTTTTGCATTTAGCGGGAGTTTTGTTGTGACTTTCTCATATGTGGTCGCGATCGATTGAGTGTAGACTCTTCGTTCTGTGAATTCATCGATCTTCTCCCTTTCGATAGTTGTGGTTCTGCCCATCTCTTCGTCCACTATCCTCAGAACATCCACCTTGTTCGTCTTTGGATCGTAAGGCGCGATCAATGGGGCGAAGATCGCAACTCCTGAGAAAAAAACAAGTATCATAAGCCCGAACAGAGCCTTTCGATTCTCTATGAATAGAGCAAGAGTGTCCTTTAGCATCACTTACCACCGTCCCGGACACGGGGATCGAGAATCAGAATTGCGATATCTGCGATGAAATTGGCTACGAGAACGGCAACTGAAATGAAAAGGAATATAGCCTGCATCAGAGGATAATCCTTGCTCTGAACCGCCTGATAGAGCATCAGCCCGACTCCCGGGTAGGCAAAGACCATTTCGGTCAGCAAACCGCCTCCGACGACGAATCCCAGAGACATTGCGAAACCCGTTATAGATGGCAGTATAGCGTTTTTTGCGGCGTATAGAGTCTTGATCCTACGCAGCGGGAGCCCTTTGGCTTCGGCAACGGTGATGTAGTCTTCGGCCAGCACATTGATCATGTTGTTCCTCATAGTTAGTATCCATGCCCCCATAGAAGAAATAACGATTGTCAGGGCAGGAAGTATCGCATGTTTCAGAACAGAGAGGAAGAATTCCATCGTCCCCCTCTGAAGCTGCGGTGTGTAGGCGTTTCCGAGGGGAAATATCGGCAGCCTGAAAGCCAGAAAGTATATCAGCAGCAACCCGAGCCAGAAATATGGAAAGGAACGCACGAAGATAAAGAGTCCGACAGTGAAGGAAGCGAGCTTCGTGTTACGCTTCCACGCAACGCCTATACCTATTATCGTGCCGAGAAAGAAGCTGATTATCGTAGCCGTACCCATCAGCCCAACTGTCCAGGGTACGGCGACCTGCAGTACTCTCCAGACAGGAGTCGGGAATCTTGAGATAGAGATACCCAGATCGCCCTTAAGGAGGTTAAGAAGATACTTTCCGTACTGGACAAGCAACGGATCGGACGAATCGACGCCAAAGGCAGCCCTTATTGCTTCGAGCGATTCCAGAGGAACACCTTGCATCTTGTCCATCAGATCCTGCGCAGGATCACCGGGCATCATTCTCGGAATGAAGAAATTCAGAGTGACTGCAACAAACAAGGCGAAGAGCAACAATCCGATCTTTCTAGCGAAGTAAGCCAATGCTGTTTAGAAAGCGTCTCTCTCTTGAGGAAAGCGAGCCTTCCTTACCCCCTCTCGTGAATATGAATAAGCCTCGCGGGCACTAGGGCCCGCGAGCTATATCCAGCAAATTACCTCAAGTGTATAGAAAGCAAGATGGGCATCTTGTCCATGCCTGTCGGTCTGGGTTCGGCATAGGGATTGTCGGCATTGGGCCAGCCGACGAAATTCCTTGTGCTGTACTCGAACCACACAGGATTGAAGAACATTGGTACAGAGGGAAGATCCCTCAGGAAGATGCTTATAACCTCCTCCATAATCTTATCCTGAACCTGTGGATCGGTCTGTTTCTTATAGCTGTCGAGGAGTTCGTCGATCCGATCGTCTTTGTAGCGCATTCCATAATAATTACCTGCGTTTTCTCCAATCGGCGCCCAGTGCTTTGAATGTACCCAGTTGTCGAACTGATAATAGGGACTGGTTCCTGTAACGGAGATTCCAAAAAGCATCTCGTAGTTTCCGTTGAACATCATGTCTTTGTAAGGAGAGGGCCAGGCGGCCAGAGTAACGATAGCCTCGATTCCGATCTCTTTCAGTTGTCTTGCCACCTCTTCGGCTCCCATTATCCAGTCGGTCCACCCCGTCGGGACATAGAGATTCAACGAGAGGGCCTTGCCGTCCTTTTCGTAGATCCCGTTCCTGTTAAGCTTGTAGCCTTCTTTCTCGAGCAGATAGCTTGCGTAATCGGGGTCGAATTCGATGCCGTACTCCTTGAGCCCCTCTTCTGCAAGTCTGAGATAGCTCGCTTTGACACCGGCCAGCGAAGCAGGGACGGCTCCACTCGCCATTATTCTAGTTATCTCTACCGGATCGATTGCCGCAGCTATCGCTGCTCTCACATTGTAGTTATCGAAGGGCCACTTAAGGTTGTTTAGGTTGAGGAAAACGAGGTTTCCTTCGGGAAGCCAGTACTTGAAATGTTCGGGATCGGCCTTTACGAAAACCTCATCGATATTTGCAACAAAGTAGCCTGCCCAGTCGAATTCGCCCCTGGCGAGTCTTAGGGAAACCTGCTCGTTGGTTGTGGTTAGCGTAAGGACTTCGTCTATGTAAGGAAGAGGTTTACCGTCTTCGCCTATCTGCCAGTAATTTGGATTTCTAACCACGCTGAACGACTGTTCGCTGAATGAGCCTTCCTTCAGAATAAACGGTCCGGTGCCTACGGGGATTCCTTCGCCTATCCAGGTTAGAGGATCATCGACTTTAGACCAGATGTGCTCTGGAACTATGAAGACACTTGAGAATCTCTGAATAATTGTTGTATCGACCTCCGAAAACTCGAATGTGACGGTCATCGGCTTGTCCGATCGAACTCCGGTGACTCCCGTCGACCAAAGACTTGCGACGTCTAGCGCCTTATTCTCTCTTCCCAGTTCTACAGTAAACAGAACGTCTTTCTCAGTAAAGAGCATCCCATCGTTCCACAAAACGCCCTCTCTCAGGTTGAAAGTTAGTTCTAGAAGGTCGTCGGACCACTCATAGCTCTCTGCAAGCCAGTTCATGATCCTTCCGGTCATGGGATTGAAGTAGATAAGAGTCTCGTAGAAACCTCCGATAGCCATCTCGTTGGTATTTGGCGAGAAGGGGTTGAAGTTTTCGATCAGGATACCCTGCTTAATGGAGGTGATCCTGACGGTCCCTCCCCTCTTGATTTCGGTGGCAAACAAACTTGCTGAAATCACCAGTGATGCGATGGTCAAGATAACAATAACCTTTTTCATTAGTTCCCCCCTTTTTTACAGGTTTTGATACATCATGAATATTATAGTCACTTCAATATCCAATTCCAAAGTCAGCCATTGTCTGTTAGATGCAATGGCGTACTCTTAATACGCATCCCCTGTCCACTGTTCAAGAGTCAGGAGCCTTTCACCGAAAGGATTAATCGAGAAAGAGCATTGTCGAGATGTTCGCTGCGCTCACGAGAAGGCGAGGCCGACTTCGTCGGGAAGCAATGCTGCTTCGCAGGAAGTGATGCTGGAATAAAACAATAGACGCAAGGCTGGGCAAGAACGGCCCAGGTCGCAATGCCGGCGAAGAACATGCCGGGACGCAAGGCTGGCGAAGACCACGCCAGGTCGCAATGCTGCCTTTGGCAGGAGGCCTTCTCAGGTCAACCGTCAACAAACAGTCCACCGTCCTCCGAATCGGAATTCCGGCGAAGATTGTTCAGGGATGCAAGGCCTTCTTCGCGGGGAAGCTTTTGTTGGGTTCAACGTTGTCTTTACAGCGATCAGCGGGTTCATGTTCTTAAGCGTACAGCGGATCTAGGAACGAAGAACAGATCCTCGCTCTGGAACGAACAACCTGCTCTCCTCGGCGAACGGAGAACCGCTCAACGGTCAACCAGTTTCTTTTGCTCTTACCAACCCCCTACCCGCTACCCCCTACCACGGTCAAATCGAAATCTCGCTATCGACAGTTTTTATGTTTCAGGAGGGCTTCCCATTCAAAGAAGATCGCGAGGAGTTCTTTGTCTAGATAGTGCAGTGCCTTGGTTCTTATGTCATACGGTATGCTGTAGTAAGCTTCGGCTATCGCTCCGGTTATTGCTGCGATTGTGTCGCTGTCTCCGCCAAGCGAAACCGCAGTGCGGACTGCATCTTCGAATGAATCTGATTCTAGGAAGCACTGTATGGCCTGTGGCACTGTTTCCTGACAGGTTTCATTGAAGTCATATGATGGGCGAATCTCATCGATTGTGAAATCCAGAGAGTAGTAATCTCTTGAGATCCTGACGCGAATATCCCGCTTTGAGAAGCCTTGACACGCAAGGAAAATGGCAATGGTAGTCGCCTCAGCCCCCTTTATGCCTTCCGGGTGGTCGTGAGTGACAGAGGTTATCGTTTTTGAGAGGCTTATCGCTTCCAATTCATTTCGCGCAGTGAATCCCACAGGGCCAATGCGCATAGCAGCTCCGTTGCCGAAGCTATTGTACGGCCGAGGGTTGGCGCTGAATATCCATCTTCCAAACATTCCCCCATAACCGCAGTTAGGATAATTTCGACCGATCTGCTGCATATATTTCACTGTAAGCTCTCTTAGCAGACGGTCATAGCACATACTCAGCCTGTAGTCTTCTCGCGATTTGTCAACAACCTTCTCAGTTTCCATGATCGCTTTGGCAACGGCAAGGCTCATTATACTATCGTCCGTAGCAAAGCACTCATCTGTGAATAGTTCAAAGGCCTTGCTTCGGTGATTATTGAACTCAAATCTCGACCCGACGATATCGCCGACAATTGCTCCCAGCAAAGTTCACACCACACCTCTTTCATGTTGCTTGAGATTTTCCATTCCAAGTGTAACATCATCGACCTGAACGCAGCTGGAGGTTCCCACCCTATGCCTCTTCAGATGAATCTAGCAGCTCTTATCCTTTCCTGGAGATCGCCTGTGATTGCATGGAGCACAGTATTGTTTGTCAACATAAATCCGCTCCACTTGATAGAATCGTCCTTTAAACTAACTTGCGGGAGCTGAATGAGTTATGTTGGCAATAAGCAGGTGAGTGAAGTCAGTATGCAGAATGGAGCGGATGTTGTGGATGAGAAGATCAAAGAGGCTCTAGTGATTAAGAACGAGAGGATCATCAAGGCGGTGATTGAGAAATCGAAGCGTGTCTGCCCGGACTCGGTAGCGTTGGTCGGCATCTATGGTTCATTTGCCACTGGAGACATATACGACAAGTCTGATTTAGATCTCTTCATTGAATAAACGATTCGAAAGGATACAGAATAGGTTCATGCTTCATTTTGGGAGACGTTGCTCATGATATCTACTGCACGAGCTGGCAGCAGCTTGAAGACATGGCTAAATATTCGACACCATACATCTCAAGGCTGATGGACGTGAACATCGTCTACTACCGTGACTACAAGCAACCTCAGAGGTTTATGGAGCTTCGCGGTAAAGCTATGGAACGTCTGAACAGCCCGCTGAATTAACACGATCTGAGGAATATATTGATGCATTTCGGGTAGGCTCAGAAGACTTACGCAGAGTTGGTTCTGAGTGAAGAGTCCGGAAGAGTCAAATACGAGTCGGCCAAATTGATCAACTCTATCGAAATGATCATGTATCTAATCAACAAGTCATATGTAAGTCTTGGGTCTAGACACATACCTGAAGAGATCGAAAGGATGCGGGAATTACCGATTGGATTTCCAGGTCATTACAGACGACTCATCGAGGCCGATACACTGCGTTCAATTAAAGAGAGCGCAACTTCGCTTTTGCGGTGTACGGGGGAGAAGATAGAAGAGATCAAGTACAGAGTTAAGGGCAAGAAGAAACTTGATTCGCAGGCTCTTACAGGTAGTTACGAGGAAATCTATTCGAACTGGAGAAACAAGATGGAGCTTGCCGCAAAGACCGACAACAAGTACTTGTCTCTCATGACGGCCGCAAGTTGCCAGCGATTCTACGATGAAATGAGAGAGGAGTACGAAGGCGTGTCTATCGATCTGATGAAGCACTTCGATATCAACGATTTACAGAGGTCGGCGAGGACCTTCGACGGAGCAATGGAAGAGTACAGATTGCTCTATGACGAAAACAGAGTCCAGGTGAAGAAGTATCAGACAATCGAAGAGTTCGAAGAGGACTATCTTGCGTAACTTCATAAACCGGATAGCTGGATACAACATGCTTTGGATACTATATAAAGATGTTCGCACCAGTTGCTGACTGGGAATCGGAAAGAAGAATCTCCAGGAAGAAAGATTCGGGGCTCTGAAAACCCTCTGCCCCGTATTACGTATGTAGTGGCCGCTTTTCTTCTGGAATGCTCGGTAAAGTCCTTCTTTGAGAGCTTCAAAGAGAAGGCTTCTAAGATGCGCTTTTCATAAGCTGTTTAGAGAGTCAATTGTCTTCTGAGTCTGTTTGGCTTTGATTCTTCGAGTTGGGTCGCCAGTTCTTGAAGAAGGTTTCTCTTGGCCTGGCAAGATCTCATCAGAGCTGTTTTCGAGCTGTACCGTTCCATGTCTTCTTGTCGATGAAAAGGGCCCTTTGGAGACTACTGTTATCAGCAATTTGTGTTGGAACGATAGCTCCGGTCTAGTCTTACGTCCTATTCTGCTTTCTCTAATATGTGTTCTTCAGGCGTTCATCAGGGTCGTCAAAGTGGATTTGCATCCGATCGAAGGATTCCGGGTCGTACTCTCTTCCCAGCCAGTCGATCAGATCTTCTCGATCAGGGTGCTTCTTATTCTTCATTGCCTCAACAAGATCACGATAACCCATTGTTCCTCCAACATCTTCAGGCGGGCAGGCTCGTTCACCGGCGATGCATCTAGGATACTTGACACTCAAGTCTCTACCGAGAACCTCTTCGAGAAGAATATCGTGGATCCAGTTGTCTCCGAAATCATAGAGGTATGACGCCTTTCGGTTATGAATCGAGAGATAATCGGAAATGCGCAGTTTTCTGGAATCGAGAACCTCCTTGAAATCGTCTTCAATAGGAAGCCCTATATAAACAAGCTCGTCACTCTTCGGATCAACGACCTGAAATTCGTGTAGATGGTAATCAGACCAGCCCATAGCATCCTGAATTGCGACGTGAAGATCCCAGAAAGTGTAGATGTCCGGAACCTGTATTCGTCGCCAGATTAACGGTGTGATGTCAAGAAGCATTATCTTGAACTGATAGATCAGCTTGTATCCCTTCTTCATCTTTTCACCTCGCTTATGGTTGGATAAACTATTATAGTGCTCTACCCATTCATGGGACAACACGTTTGGCTAATGGGATTCATAAAGACACATTGGAGACCGAGAGTTGTGGTTGTAGGCGATCCACCCTCGGAGAAGAGAGAGAAATCAGTTCCACCAGATGCAAGTTGCTGTGTGCCAAGAAGGCGAAGAAGGAAACTTCAAGCCATGCTTAATTGAAGATGAGGGAGGGCCCCTCGAAGCCGCCATGCAGGTGGCGTGACCCTGGTACAGGCTTCGATTAGGAACTTGGGAACCTGGATCTGGATGTTAAGGGAAAAGCCGCAAGTGGAAGACCCACGAGGGTGAAAGTACCGATGCCAGATTCAGGGGCGGAACAGTCCGTAGTAGTGATGAAGCTCCTGTAATGGGAGCGGAGCGAAGGGACTGTGTTATCCAGTTTTGTAGGTTAGTCAACCAACTCTGTGCAGACAACCGAAAGGGAGGAACTGTGAACAGAGGAGAGGGAAGTGCTAACAGACAAAATGAGGTCGTATGAAATCCCCTTTGTACACTGGACAATGGGGATATTCTATATGGCTGGATAATGGGAGCCGGATGAATCGAGAGATTCAAGTCCGGTTCTGAGAGAGCCTGGGGGTGAAATCCCCCTGGGCTACTCACCGGGATTATCGGTTCTCCGAGAAAACCTAGAGAGCGAGAAGACGTTTTGAGTTTGAGGTGAAGCCTCGCTTCTAGAAAAACCATATTCGAGAGTATCAAGAGCAAGGAGAGAAAGCAGATCATGCATAGTAAGAAAAAGCAAAAGGCCGGGATCGGGGGTTGCGGTAGGGATTGGAAAGAGCAAAGCGATATCAGTTGGCCGTTAAACGGTTCTCCTTTAGCCGAGGGAAAAACCAGTGCTTCGTTCCAGAGCGAGGATCTGTTCTTCGTTCTTGGTCAAACCAGAAAAGCTACATGAGACGAAAAAAGAAGGGTAAGACTCTGAATCAAGTTCAGATGACGCGTTGTGACATTTTTGCTTTCAGGTCTCTAGCCTGCAACTGGAACAAGCAACTCCTCACTGCTCTTCGAAGGACGGCTCTTACAGCATGACAGAATCTGAGTTTTTCGCTCTACCGCTTGCAACTTGGAACATGCAACTTGGAACTGCTTTTTCAAAGGACGTCTCCTCACAGCGTGCAGCGTCACTTAGCAAGCGACTAGTGATTCTTATGGAGCCGGTCAGTCCCCATTTTCGCCCAGACTGCAGCCATGTTTTAAAGACTAGATCCCGTACAGGAGCCCGGAACAGGATCCCCTAAACAGATGCATATTGGGGCAGGCTCCTGAACAGGGACTTATCAGGGCAGGCTATGCGGAGTGACGGTCTTTCTTACTTCAGGTCATCCTGGCACGCTTCTGGCCAGGATCTAGATCTTTGAAACAGTTGCAAGTGCAATGTTGCAAGTTGAATAAGAAAATGGTTGTCCGTTATCGGTTCACCGTTCTCCGAGCAGAGCTTCAAGACCTATGAAGCTCTTTGGATGATGATCTTAAGTCCTCCCTTGAGGGAGGAGTGCCACAAAGTGGCGGAGAATGTTTGTTTCAAAGAAGAGCATCGAGAGAACGAGATGAGGAGAGAGGACGAGAAACAGGAGAGAGTTCTCGTCTTCTCGTGAGCTCAGCGAACGTCTCGGCAATGCTCTTTCTCGATTGACCTTCTCGGTGAACGGGTTCATGATCTTGAACGGTCAACGGAGAACGGATCTTCATAGCGTTTCTAAGCCCGCGAAGCTGAACTGGCCTCGCCAAACGCGAAACTGGCCAGGCGAAGCCTGACTGGCCACCGAAGGTGACTGGCTTCTCTCCCATCTTCATGTGAGCTCAACGAACGTCTCGACAATGCTCTTTCTCCTTTGACCGGTTGATCATACGTTATTGGTGGGGAATTGGCTCAGAAGAGCTTTGCTTCATATCTCGCTTTCTTGTATGAGCTTGAGTGTCTCTCTTGTAGTTGCGACTCTGATCAATGCTCTTACTCGCTCTTCAAAGAAGTCTTTGTCGCCTGTAACAAACACATCTGGTCTAGCCTTAATAGCGGAAGCAAGAATCGGAGCATCGTACTCATCTCTGATTATCTCAATACATTGCTCCACTTCGCTTTTGTCTGGAAAGGGCAGTATTTCTGCATCAAGTGATTCGAGAATATCCTCGTAATCGTAATCTTCGATCACACCTGGGAACTTCCTTCTCAATACTCTCTCAACCTCTGAAACACTAAACTTTGCCAGCAGAAGCACATGATTGGAATGCACCATGGTATGCAAGAGGAGTCTTTCCATTCCGTCAAAAACAATGCCTGAGAGGAATGTGTTCGAATCAATCATCACTCTCATGGTAAATCTCTGTGAAGAGCTTCTTTCTGACCTTTTCCAGCTCGTTTTCCAATTCTTCCTTAGTATAGCCTCTGGCCTCCGCCTCTTTCTGAAACTCCTTGACTATCACGTCGAAAGGCGACACCAGCTGATAGATTATCTTATCTCCTTCCACAGAGACCTTGAACCTGCTGTCGGGAGTGATCTTCAGTTTATCTCTCGCTTCCTTTGGTATTGTTATTTGTCCTCTCTCCGTTGGCCTAAGTAATCTGGTCGACACGCCATCACCTCCAGCAAGTAATATGATATCATGAATTCATATTTCCTATGTATGATCAGTTTTCTTCATCAACGATGCTGTTAAACGAGATCAATTATGAAATCAACACAACTTTCATCCCAAAGCAGGTCGGTTTCATCAGAGCGGTGTTAGTTGTTGTATCGGCAAGCACAAAAGAAGGGAAGGAAACAACACGCGGGGGTTCGGGTCTGGAGTCTGGGGTTTGGCGAAAAGAGACGATTTGCTCTGCAGTCATCCCGCGATCAGTTCTTTGAACCTATCGAAGGACGGGTCCTTGATCCGGGACGAAGGACCAAGGACGTCCCCTCACAGCTTATAGCGTCACTTAGCAAGCGACCAGTGATTCTTATGGAGCCGGTCAGTCCCTATCTTCGTGCTGCCTGCAGGTACGCTTTCAAGACCAGATCCCGTGCAGGATCATCACGGGATGACCCTGAACAGGGACTTTTCAGGGCAGGCTCCTGAACAGGTGCATTTCAGGGCAGGCTACTGAACAGGGACTTTTCAGGGCAGGCTACTGAACAGGGACTTTTCAGGGCAGGCTATGCGGAATGACGGTCTTTCTTACTTCAGGTCATCCTGGCACGCTTCTGGCCAGGATCTCGATCTTTGAAACAGTTGCAAGTTTCAAGATGCAAGTTGCAAGTCGCAGGAACGGTTATCCGTTATCGGTTCACCGTTCTCCGAGCAGAGCTTCAAGACCTATGAAGCTCTTTGGATGATGATTTTAGGTCCTCCTCCCTCAAGGGAGGATTTAAGATCAAGATCAACAGGAGTCAAATACAGGGTATACTGCCAAGGTTGAAGAAGCATAATATGATTTCTTTTAGCTCCTTAACTTATGGGTAATGATAGGCCTTGCCCGAACCAATAACTATCGCGTCGAATCTTCTGCTGTCCAATACTTTGCCCTCCTCTCTAGTTTAGGTTATTTAATATTTTGGCGTTGGTCAAATCTGACTGTCCTCAATCATCTACTCTTCTCTGATTGAGAGAAAAATCCTGTCTCCAGACATTATGGAAAAGATTCAGTTGTTGCGAACACAGAGTAGCAACGCAAAAAAGTGGGCATTATCTTCGTTCTCAGATTCTTAGGCGTGGATATGGTTGGTTTCTACTCTCAGGGTTAAGAATAAGACCCCCGATTCAGAGAACTGCTTTCTCTGAATCGGGAGTTCTTTCAAGCAATTAAAAGTTTCTTAACTATTTCTTAACCGTTAGGATTTAGTGCTGAATAGAAGGTCCATATGCGGGGAATGTCAACACGGTTCGTATATTGACTTGTGTCATTCCATCAACAATCAGTGGACTGGAAAAACCTTGCGCTCTTCCTATGCCAAATTCTTCAGAGATGATTGTACAATCTATCTTGAAGCCTGGTTCATATGGATGCATCATAATGGGCGCTGCGGAATGATAATGAATAATCATTGGATCTTTCCCGGAGGGAGTCCTATCGATATTGTAATCCCCATACACTAACATTGATCCAGCCGGAACAAACTTTCCCTGTTCGCCGCCATATTCGCCATAGAGAACGGTATCTTCCATGAGCATTACCATGAATCCACCGTCTCTAACAACCCAGCCTTCGGAAGGCACTTCTTCTCCTGAGCTTACATAGGCGCGGTACTCTTCTCTGGGATCGAAAGCAAATGGCATTGCTGAGGGGAGATTGGGACCAAACTGTTTCTCGAAATATGCATCTGCTTCAGCGTGAACTTCTGCAATCTCTTCGTCGCTTCGCCCCATTACATCTTTATGATACCACATCGAAAGATCTCCTTCAACCGGCGCTACATCTGCATTGTAGCGACCCGCTGCCATATAGACTATGTACTTGTCGAAGCCTTGAGGGGTTGGAGTTACTGCAAAACCCGTAATCGAAACTGCTAGTGCTGCGATAACAGTTAATATGATACTCACGGTCAGTTTTCTGGTCATTTCTATCCACCTACCTTTATTGAGATGAATTGATTGTATCAACCAATTACAGGTGGGTTCTGTAATCTGTACTACAAAACTGACAAATACGAGATGATGAGGTGTCTCACAAATCAAATAGATAGAATGAATGATATCCATAATCTTTCTCAATTAGCGATGGTTTAGGTGGTTGTGAATGACCACAATATTGTAAGTGAGAATCTTGAGGCCGACTGGTATATCAAAGTCTCTGTTCCTTGTGTACCATATGGATTCTGAACCATCAATGATATCTTCAAGTATGAATTGGTTCTCTCTAATTCTTCTTATCTAGGTTTGTATCTTGGTCAGCAACAAAACCAGCAACTACAGTATCTTTATCTTATCGTACTCTTTGTTCCTTCTCCTCTCATTCTTTACAGTTCCCTTTACAATGAACTTGTCCATCCTTGTGATAAGATTTATTCAGGCTTCCTTAAAATTCATAATTGATTTAATGCAATCATCATTGAGTCTTTTGGATGCTCTCCTTTTTGTAGCGCCCAAATATATCAGCAGCTAGTTGCTGATGAAGTTCAAAAGAGAATAGGCAGAGTTCGCAGAAGGTGATAGATATGAAGAGTAAGAATCTTTCAAACTTGAAAACGACGACCGGATCTAAACAGTTGATGAAATTGACCCTTATTTCAAAGCTCGACATTTTTCGCGACTTGTCCGATGAAGAAGTTGAGCAAGTTGAAGCAATGGTGAGAATGACTTACTGCAAAGCAGGACACGTGTTTTTCAGTCCCGATGAAAAGGTAGAGGTCTTGTATATGTTGAAGAAAGGTAAAGTACAGATCTACACGATCAATCAAGACGGGAGACGCCTTATCATAGATACATTGGGCCCTGGAACTTTTTTCGGAGAGATGTCACTGACTGCACAAAGTATGCAAGAATCTTTTGCTGAAGCTATCGAAGATTCGCTAATATGCGTGCTCGGTCGATCCGATATCGAGGCGTTGATTATGTATAAGCCTATCGTTGCAATAAGATTGCTCGACATCGTAAGTCAGCGATTACGTTTGACCCGCCTAAGGTTAGAAGAAACGGTGCTCCAGAGTGCCACAATCAGAGTATGTAGTACTCTTTTGAGACTGTCGCAGGATAGTCTTATTATAAGAATTACCCACCAAGAACTGGCGGACACTACTGGTCTTTTTCGAGAGACTGTAACCACAATTCTTGACGAACTTCAATTATCTGGAATACTTGAATTGTCTCGTAAGAAGATTTCGATCAAGGATAGATCGGAGCTGCAAAGGATAACAGAGATGTGATTCGAATCTCGCTCTTCAGGACTTTAACATCCCTAAGATTTCTCGACTCGTATCCTGGTTATTCCTGACCGAAAGGATAATGGATGAAGATCTCGGGGTCAGACACGCCCTGATCGTTTACATCTGTGTTTCTGTCTCCATATACTAGGAAACGGGGCCCCGACTTCGACTCAATTTGCAGAAAGTGATCCGGCTGGTTCGGATAGAATACGGTTCCTATTGAAGCCGCGCTGCTGTTGCCAAAAGGCAGAACAATTATCCTGCCGCTCTTCACCAAAGCGTTTTCAACGAATATTGTCGCGGCTACGGTTCCTGCGATCTCCATTGGATGTGTACCACCCATAAGTAGAAAAGTGGGTCCGGGAACTCCGCTGTCCATGTAATAGACTGGAGTATCCATGTTCGTTCCCTTGAGAGGTTCGAAGTAATCCGAGAGCCATCCGGTGCTCGTTACACCATAACCTGCACGAATGTCAGGCCTGAAAAAAATTGCCATCGAAAATGATGCAACGAGAACCAGCATGAAGATGATAAGAGTTTTTCTCATTTGCTATTACCGCCGATCGTTTAGAGAAAAGCAAGGGGCCTAAGGCCCCTATAATCTATCTCACAAAGAATTCATTGAGAACTTCAACTAGATCCACTGTCTTTTCGAAAAGCTTGAGGGGAATGGATCTCTCCTCACTTATCTTGGTGAACAAATCGTCTTGATTAGCGTCGACTTTAGCAAATAGAGCGTCGGCATATGGCGCTAGAGCCTACAGGATTTCATCGGATGAAGAGTCTCTCCGAGACTCTCCTTGAAGGTTGTCAACGATTATTTTGGTTCCGTAATCTTTGGCCTTCCGAGCGAGAAGCAAGACTCTCTGAAGTTCCGCGTCAATCTCTATCCCTGCAGCTCCTAGACCCCTTCCACTTGCGCCAACGACTATCATTAGCGTTTTGTATCTTTCAATTTCAAACTGATCGGCGTTAAGCAGCTTTTCGAAAGTGTGTTCGATCTTCGCCATTTTGGCTACGACAGTTAACTGAAGGGCACCGGGAGACTGACCAGCGGAGGTCACTATCACCGGCTGCTCGAACCTTACTTGCTCATTTTCCTGCGCAAAGCAGGCAATACAGACGATCAGCAATCCAACTATTAGTATCGTTCTTCTCATGATCATTCTCCTCAATACTCAGGAGCTGAGGCCTCTCCTTCTCTTCTGAACCTAATTTCCCGGACAAATTATACCTATGAGTTTGGTTGAATCTTCAGACTCTGGAGTATTTCGCGTTGTGGTTTGGTAATCTCAGTAAGGATATGACCGTACTTGCCTGAATATCGTACCTGAGTTAATGTTTCCATCTCGAGAAGGAGTTCTCGGACGGTGTATTTCTCAATGAGTTTTGTATCACGCATTTTCTTTCTCAAAGCACTCATAAGGATCAAGGCAATGAACTGAACAAAGAGTCTGCCATCCATAGAAGCAGCACTGTGAATGCGCAGGCGTTTCATGTCCAGCTGATTCTTCAAGTCATCAAAAGA